>NZ_CP013200.1:1543742-1852491 GCF_001445575.1 Arthrobacter alpinus
AAAGAGTAGCCGGGCCATGCGGTTGCTGGCCAAGACGTCGGTGCGCCGGCCCAGGACCACGGCGGGTATCTCGCCCACCGCGTCCAGGAGCTGACGCATAGAGGCCCGCACACGCTGGACAACAGGCGGGCTGCTTGCCTGTCCGCCGCAGTTTTCCAGAAGATCGTACATATGGGCAGACTCAGAATCGGTGAGTTGCAGAGCGCGGGCCACCGACGCCAGCACCGACCGGGAGGGGTGAATGTTACGTCCCTGCTCCAGCCTTGTGTAGTAGTCAGTGGACACTCCAGCGCGCTGCGCTACTTCCTCCCGACGTAAACCGGGAACCCGCCGGTTGGTGAGGGCAGCTTCCGGTTCTGGAGCCAAGCGGGACCGCATGGCGGAGAGGAAGCTGCCGAATTCAATACTTTGACCCATGGCTCCCATTCTGCCCCGGTGTAGTGGGCGAGCCTAGTGTGAAGGTAGGACTGCTGATCCTAGGATCGCTTCAAACACCTAAAGCGCGTCAATGAGCTACACCGCGTTACAGTTCGCGCTTAGGCTGGAGGAAACCGTCCCGGGAGACCATCCATGGAGACGGACACAATGAAAGGAATGATTCTTCGTGACTGATGTGAACACCGCGGCAACGGCCGTTCCGGAGCTGACTCTGAACAATGGAGTCACCATCCCGCAGCTCGGGTTTGGGGTCTTCCAGATCCCGCCAGAAGAAACCCGTGTTGCTGTGACAGAGGCGCTAGCCACGGGCTACCGCCACATTGATACCGCCGCGGCATACCGTAACGAGTCCGGCGTTGGAGCTGCCATTGCCGAATCCGGATTGGCCCGCGAAGACCTGTTTATCACCACCAAGCTGCGCAATGGCGAGCAGGGCAGCACCCGTGCCGCGTTTGAAGCCAGCCGCAAGGCGCTGGGCCTGGACTGGATCGATCTGTACCTGATCCACTGGCCGGTGCCGTCGCAGGGGCTGTTCATCCAGGCTTGGAAGGACATGGAGTCCCTCTATGCCGAGGGGCTGATCCGCGCCATTGGTGTTTCCAACTTCTTGGCCCCGCACCTGGATGAGCTGTTGGGCAAGTCCACAGTGATTCCTGCCGTGAACCAGATCGAAGCGCACCCAACCTTTCAGCAGCGTGAGCTGGCGCAGAAGAGCCGGCGCCACGGCATTGCTGTGGAAGCGTACAGCCCGCTGGGGCAGGGCAAGGACCTGGACAACGCCGTTATCTCCGAGCTGGCCGCCAGCTATGGCGCCACCCCGGCTCAGGTGGTGCTCGCCTGGCATCTGGGCACGGGCAACATCGTGATCCCCAAGACCGTCACGCCCAAGCGCATGCAGGAAAACCTCGCGGCAGCCCAGATTCAGCTCAGCGACGCTGATTTGCAGCGGATTTCGGCACTGGAAGACGGTGGCCGTATCGGCGCCGATCCTGCAGTGGCAGCTTTCACCCAAATGTAGGCAGCACGCCACAGCGTAACGCGGCAGCAGAACAACAAAAGCAGAACAACAAAAGAGGGTGCATCATCGCTTAACGATGATTCACCCTCTTTTATACGAACTTTGTGCAACGGCACAGAACGCTAAACGGCCGTCAACGGCTTACAGCTTGTCGAAATCTGCCTCATCAATGTGATCCGGAGCGGCAATGGCGGCCGGAGCGGGGGAGTTGCCGGCCTTCAGAGCAGCCAGGCGCGCCTCAATCTCGGTCTGCTCGCCTAAGTCCTCAAGGGAGTTGAACTGGGCGTCCAAGCTGGAGGCGGCTAGCTCATTCTGGCCACGAACCTTAGCTTCTTCGCGGCGGATCTTCTCTTCGAAGCGGCTGACCTCACTGGTCGGATCCATGATGTCGATGCTCTTGAGGGCGTCGTGGACCTGAGTCTGCGCGGCGGCCGTCTTGGAGCGTGCGATCAGCTCGTTGCGCTTGTTGGCGAGTTCAGTGAGCTTGCCATTCATCTGCTGCAGGCCAGTCTTGAGCTTGTCAACCACCTCGTTCTGCGCAGCAATGTTTGGCTGAGCAGACTTGGCTTCGCTTTCCGAGGACATCTGACGCTGCAGGGCCACCTTGGCCAGGTTGTCGAACTTCTGCGCATCGGCGTCGTTGCCAGCGCCACGGAATTCATCTGCCTTGCGGCTCGCGGCGAGGGCCTTGGAACCCCAATCCTGCGCGTTCTTCACATCCTCGTTGTAATCGTCCTCGAGCATGCGCAGGTTACCGATGGTCTGGGCGACAGCGCCTTCGGCCTCTTGAATGTTGGCCTTGTAATCGCGCACCATCTGGTCAAGCATCTTCTGCGGGTCCTCGGCCTGATCCAACAGCGCATTGATATTGGCCTTGGCCAACTGTGCGATCCGGCCGAAAATTGACTGCTTTGCCATTCTTTTCCCCTTATTTTTTGCTTTTTTTTACGAACAAAATGTTGAGTTTGCGTGCCCGGAACGCTCCATCTGATGTGAGTCTAGGTGAGCTGTTCCCATTCTTGTCTTAGGTGCCCGCCCGGTGCAATGCCATGACGTACGACGCCGGATCCTCCTTGGCGCCCGCCCGTCGCCTTGCGCCGTGGTCTACCTCGTGACGGCTTGCTCGGTCGTGATGGCCAGTGTGCGGGCTAGAAGTTGCCGCCTCCGCCGCCAAAGCCGCCACCGCCACCACCCCCGCCGCCTCCGCCGAAGCCGCCACCCCCACCTCCGCCGAAGCCACCGCCGCCAAATCCGCCGCCGCCGCCTCCGGAGAGCAGCCCGCCAATGATGCCGCCGAGGATGGCACCGCCCATGCCACCGCCCATGGAACTGCGGCCACCGCCGCCGTAACCTCCACCGCCGCCGAAGCTGTCGACGTCGTTCTGTGCATATTGGATGGCCTGCTTGGCCAACTCCTGCGCTTGTTGAGCGTAGGTCAGGGCGTTGGTGGGGTCCGAGTCGGCGATGTTCACGGCGTAGTCGAAGTTGCGCTCGGCCTCGGACAAGCGTGTCCTGGCTGCGGATCCAACGCCGCCACGGCGGGCAGCAATGAAGTCCTTGGCCGTAGCAATGTTGGCCTGCGCACCGGCGAAAGCCTGTTGCAGTGCGGCCTGTGCGCGCAGCGCCTGTTGCTGCTGATCACGGATACCTGTCAACAGTTCATCGAGCTGGCTGTGGGCGTCCTGCACCGCAGCGAGCAGAGCCACTGGATCTGGCTTGCCGGAGGCAGCGTTCATGCGCACGTCGTTCAGCGTTGATTCCGCGGCCGCAACAGTGGGTGCGTAGCGGGCAAACTGGGATGAAGCCACCATGGACTTGGCCTGTTGCAGATCGGTCAGAGCGGACGGAAGAGCCGTCTGTAGGGTCTGCGCAGCGTCGTGAAAGGTTGCTTCGGTGGAGGCAATAGCGTCCAGGAGGACGGTGGACTGCAGCAAACTTTCCTCGGCGGCCTTGACGGCAACAGCAGCACCGGCAGTGTCTGAGGCGCCCAATTTGCTGTCAGCTTCAGCCGCCGCGGTGTCCACGAAGTCGAGGCGTTCCTTGGCCTCTGCAATGTTGTCGCGCACTGGTGCTAGAGCCGCGTCTGAGTACTGGGCGGTCATCCCGGCCAACTTTTGCTCGGCAGTAGCCACCGAGGTCTTGGCCTCGGCTGCTTGAGAACGGATGCTGGCGAGTACCTGCGGGGCGGTCCTCTCCAATTCACGCAGCTCGTCGAAGGCTGCCTTTTCGGCATCCAGCGCCGCATTGGCGTCCTCGCTGCGTTTGATGATTTCACCGAGCCAGGAACGCTGCTCTTCAATGGTGTCGGGAATTTCGTCATCGAGCTGTTGCTGGAGCTTGAACGATTCGGACAGGTGAGTTTTGGCGCTGCTCAGTGCGGCTTGGAACTGCTTGACAGCTTCATCGCCGTACGACGCCTGAGCGAAACCAATCTCGTGTTCGCTGGTCTTGATGGCATCATCGGCGGCAATCAGCAACGAACCGGCCTTGGCCCGCAGCTCCGGGATGGTCATGCCGGCGTTGGGATCCAGGGGCTTTCCGTCGGGGCCGTAGCCCTTGGCGGTGGCCTCGGCTGCACCCTTTTTGCGCTTGTTGCGAAGGTACAGTGCTGTTCCCGCACCACCAACCACGACGACGCCGCCCACTCCCAGCGTCACGAACCCGCCCGTGGGGTTAGGTACGTTGCCCTTGCCTCCACCAGCGGCGTCACCCAGGGCGGCGGCGGTGTCAATGGCCGCCTGGGCCCAGTTTCCAGCGGAGAGCTGGGGTTTGATGGCGCTCGATTGGATGGTGGAGCCTTGGGCTGCAGACAGGAAAGTATTGGAGCCGCCAACGAATGCATACTGTTTTGTCTGAACGGCAACGGCCAACAGAGCGTCGAACTGACCCATGTTCTTCTCGGTGGCGACAGTGTTGGCCCACGTCTCTTGGGCCTGCCCGTCAAAGGAGTCGACATAGACCACGAAGAGCGTGACGCCGTGGTCCTTGCTCAATTTCGTGATCGCGTTTTGAACCTCTGCCTTTTGATTGCCCAGCACATTGGCGTTGTCAACAATGTAGGTGCCGCCGGGAATGGTCACTGGTGGTTCGGCCTGAGCAGCGCCGGCTGGAAACAACAGGAGGACCATCAGTGCTAGGGCTGCCAGAACTGGGGGAAATACCTTCAACCGTGCAAACATCGCTCACCTTAGGTGTGGGACCACTGCTGGACCATTCTCGTGAATCGGGCTTTGTGAATCGTGCCTAATACACCCACGATACTATGGTGCGGTTTTGATTGCGCGGGGTTTTCTGGGCAGGTATTTCGCTGTGCGGATAATGACGTCGCTGCCAGCAGGGGGAGATAATGGAAGCGGATGAGGCTTCACAGCAACCTTCCAGCGAACGTTCGTCAGGGCACCAGCTGCGGGCGACATGATGAAAACCAAGCAAGGATTCATCACACAGGATTTCAATGAAGGGAACGCTGATGTCTGAGAACAACGGTGAACACACCGCCAACAGCAACGAGCAGTCCGAGCAGGCCAAGCAGGCTGAAGACGCTCGGTCGGAGCAGTCCGGAACTGCGCAGCCAGCTCAGCCTACTCAGCCAGCCCGGGCCCCAGAGGGTTTCGCGCAGCACGGATACGGTGCTCCGGTGCCGCCGGCCGCACAGCATTATGCGTCGCAGACATCTTCCATGAACACCCCTCCTGCCGGGGCACCTGCACCTCCGGCCGCACGTCCTGGTGGATATGGCACCCCGGCGGCTCCCGTCACCAACCCTTATGGCGCCCCGCAAGCAAGCTCCCAGTACGGCGCGTCGCAGCCTCCCGCCAATTCCAATCCCACCGAGCGGATTCCGGCACCACCGGCCCACAGCGCAGGAGCAGGTAATGCAGGATCAGGTAATGCAGGATCAGGCAGTGCAGGAGCCCACAGCGCAGGATCGGATAGCGCCGGCTCTCAGAACCTCGGCGGACAGAACCCGACCGA
The DNA here is from genome assembly GCF_001445575.1 of Arthrobacter alpinus. Taxonomy (NCBI): domain Bacteria; kingdom Bacillati; phylum Actinomycetota; class Actinomycetes; order Micrococcales; family Micrococcaceae; genus Arthrobacter; species Arthrobacter alpinus. The sequence goes on from NZ_CP013200.1 coordinate 1,549,174, forward strand.
GCCCATCCCCACAGGATTCGGTGCCCACAACGACGGTGCCCACAACGGCGGTGCCAATAACTTTGGTACCAGCAGCTTCGGGAACACCGGTCATGACACCGGCACCAGCACCCCGGGCCATGGTGAGGGATACGCGGGACCGGGCTACCCGGCGTCGAACGCGTACCCCCAGACACTGGCACCGGCCGTGGCACCGCAGCGCAAGTCCAAGGACGGCAAAAAGGTGGGCATGGGCATGTTCACCACCGGTGTCCTGGCTGCAGCACTCGTCGGCGGACTAGTGGGCGGCGGATCTCTTTTCCTGCTCAATCAGCAAAGTGACAGCTCGTCGGTGGGCGGTACCTCGCAGAGCGCGCCGCTGGTAGTCAACAACACCAACTCGGTCAATCAGGTGACGGCGGCTGCGGCGAAGGCTATGCCGTCGGTGGTGACCATTTCGGCCACGAGTGGTAGCTCCGGCGGCACGGGCTCGGGCATCATTTTGGACACCGAGGGCCACATCCTGACCAACACGCACGTGGTCACCTTGGACGGCGCCGCCGCGCACGCCGCGATCCAGGTACAGACCAGCGACAACAAGGTTTACGACGCCACCATTGTGGGCACGGACCCGCTCTCTGACCTCGCCGTGATCAAGATTGATGCGCCCAACCTGGTTCCAGCCACCCTGGGCGAATCCAACAAGATCAACGTGGGTGACACAGTCATTGCCATCGGCTCCCCGCTGGGCCTGAACGCCACCGTCACCGAAGGGATTGTTTCCACGCTGAACCGCACCATCCAGGTGGCCTCCTCGGCCGTCCCGGAAACCCCCAGCGACAGTGCACCGGACCAGAACGACGGCGGCAACGGGTTCCAGTTCTCCCCTCCAGGCGGCGGGACGAACACCACAGCCGCTACCGGAACGGTGAACCTCAACGTCATCCAGACCGATGCGGCCATCAACCCCGGTAACTCCGGCGGTGCGCTGGTCAACGCTACAGGCGAGATCATTGGCGTCAACGTGGCCATTGCCTCGACCGGCAGTTCTTCCAGCTCCAGCAGCCAGAGCGGCAACATTGGCGTGGGCTTCTCCATCCCCATGGATCACGCCCAGCGCGTCGCCCAGGACATCATCAAGACCGGCACGGCCACCCACGGCCAGCTGGGCGTCTCGGTGGGAAGCACCTCATCAACCGGATCAAGTAGCTCCTTCTCCATCGGCGCCACCGTGGCTGATGTAACCTCCGGGAGCGCAGCAGCCAAGGCTGGTCTGAAGAAGGGCGACGTCATCACGAAGCTGGGGGATCGCACCATCTCTGATCCGGCAGAACTGACAGCTGCTGTTCGCGAACAGTCCGGTGGAGCCACCGTGAAGGTGGACTTCACCCGCGGCGGCAAGACCCAGAGCGTGGATGTCACCTTGGACACCATGAAGTAGACGTTTTGCGGCCGGCCGCGGCCAAGCAGTTTGAAGCTGCGGCCGGTTACCAGCGAACGGAGCGCCACTCATGGAGTGGCGCTCCGTTCGCGCTTAACGGTGCGCAGCTCTGGTGTGGCTCCGGCCCCTAGTGTGCCAGCACGGAGTCCAGAACAGGTTTAGATGCCGCCAGCCCCAGCCACACCAAGGAGATGCCACCGGCCAGCACGCCGACAATGACCAGCAACGACAGCGGCGCAAAAATCATGGCGGCCCCCGTTAGCGGAAACAGCAGAATGGCAGCCACGGCGGCCGAGCCAATCGTCACAATGCGCACTGGCGACATCACGGCGCGCTGGCGGGCGGCCTCCATGACGGAACGGGGCATGCCGAGCCGGTCCAGGCTCACGTACAGCCCGCCCCGGTCCAAGATGGCGGCCGCCTGATTCACACCGGCACTGGAAGCCACCAACAGGAACGAGGCCACCACCGTAATCAGTACCCCAGTGCGCATATCGGTGGCGAGGTTGATGTCCGCGACGTTGCCGTCGGCAGGGGCGGTGGCATCCAGGAGCGCCAGTCCGGTCCCGGCAATGACCGCAATAAAGCTGGTCATGGACAGCGAGCTGACCTGCCGCCAGGCAGCCTTAGGTGATTCCAGAATGGTCCGGGCGGCCAGCAGCCGGTCCGGCGTTTGCGCCCTGCGCAGCCCTCGCCCGGCAAGTCGCTTCAGCACAAACGGCCCCACCAGGTTCAGCAGGGCCATCCCGCCGGCAAAACTGCCGCACAGGATGAGGATCATGACGGCCACGGAACCGCTGGCCGTCAGATTGGCCATCAGTACATAAAGTACGACGGCGGCACCGGCCCCGAGCGCGAATCTCGCCCAGTGCACCGTGGGTGCTTTGGCTCTGGTGCGCACCCCCAGCGGGGAGAGCACAACTTGGCGCAAACCGATTGCGGCACTGATGGCCGCAAGGATCATGAGGGCCGCTGCCGTGGCTAGTACCAGCAGGGGATTGAGCCACAGCGCCGCCAATCCCAAGGCCTTTCCTTGGAACGGGATCAGGGCAACAGCCGGCAGTGCCACCGCGTACAGCGCCACGCCGGCACAAATGCCCACGGCGGCCACGACGGTGGATTCCACAACTGTCATGGCGCCCACCAGCGCCGGGGTGCCACCGAGCAGCCGCAGCGTGGACAGCCGCTCATCACGGCGGCGTGCCGACAGGCGTGCCGCCGACCCGCCCAGGGTCAGCAGGGGCAGGACCATCAGGGCCAAGGCCACTCCGGCCAGCATCTGGTAGGTTCCGGCCAGGTCGGGGTTTGCATCGATGACAGGTGTGGTGAAAAAGCTCATGGCACCGGCCAGCACTATGAGCGACAGCGCCGTGACCAGCGCAAACGCCACCACGGGCAGCGCCACCACCGCCTTGCTGCCGGGGGCGGGACGGGACAGCATCCAGAGGATGGAAAACATGGATTTGAACTTGTTCACGGTCGTTCCGCCCAGTTCTGGCCTGTGGCGGGCTGGCTCGTGGCGAACTGGCCTGCCGACGGGTGCGCCGTCATGCCGGGAGACGGTACGGCATACTGCCCGCCCGCGCCGGGTATGAGCTGAGTGGGCGATGGGGGAGCCGACGGCGAAAGGGAGAGTACGCCGTCGTGCATGTACAAAGTGCGGGAGCAACGGGCGGCTACAGAAGGATCGTGCGTGACCAGAACCAGTGTGCGGCCGCGCCCGGCTGTGGCAGCCAGGAGCGCGCCCATGACCTCGGCGGAGGTGTGCGAGTCCAGGGCGCCGGTGGGTTCGTCAGCGAACACGATGCCGGCACCGGTAACTTGCGCGCGGGCGATGGCGACCCGCTGCGCCTGACCGCCGGAGAGCTCACCGATGCGGCGGTCCTCCATCCCGGCCAGGCCCAGATGGGTCAGCCAGCCAGCGGCCTGGGGCTCAGCCTCGCGCCTAGAGACGCCGTTGAGCATGAGGGCCAGAGCCACGTTTTCAATGGCCGTTAGTTCCGGGATCAACAGCCCGGATTGGAAGACGAAGCCAAAGGCCTCGCGGCGCAGCTTGGAGCGTTGGGTTTCGTTGAGCGCAGTGACCTCGGTGCCCGCGTAGTTGACGGTTCCGGCGTCGGGCGCGGTGATGCCGGCGAGGGTGTGCAGCAGCGTGGTCTTGCCCGAGCCGGAGGCGCCCATGATGGCCACGGACTCGCCAGCGGCAATGTCCACATCCACGTTGTTCAGGGCCAGGGATGAGCCGTAGCGTTTGGAAAGGGAGCGTGCGCTCAAAATTGTTGAAGTCATGTTTCTACTGTGCCCGTCGGCGGTGATTGCAGGCATCGGGCTGTAGGCGGAACCTTTCGGCGCACCATCCACCCGGGGGATGACCCCAGACCCTCCCTCATCGATTGGGGTGTTTTCCGGATCCCTCCCTCAGCGAATGGGCATTCTAGGTAAACGCTCCTGCACCAGGCGGGCACTGAATGCTCCCATTGTTCGCTGGGAGTAAAGTTTCGACGCGGGAAATTCCAGCCGGAGCCGCTACGAACTAAGCTATTGAGGATAGACAAAGGGCGAAGCAGCCGCACCTGCCCCGGACCGGGGATCGGCGCTGCACCAACCATCCGTCCATGACACAAAGGACAGCAGTGGAAAATTCAGCACTGAACATTGTCGTACTGGTGAAATATGTGCCAGACGCGCAATTTGACCGACAGCTTTCCGGAGATGCACACACGCTGGATCGCAGCGAAAGCATCCTCTCCGAACTCGATGAATACGCCTTGGAAGCAGCCCTGGCGCTGACCGATGCCCGGGGCGGTGTCAAGGGCGGGAACACCGTCACAGCACTGACCGTGGGCCCGGCCTCCGCGTCCGTGGCTGTGAAAAAGTCGCTCCAGATCGGCGCAACCCAAGGGCTGCACGTCAGCGATGAGGCACTCGCAGGCTCCGATGCATCTGCAACCTCACTGGTCTTGGCCGCAGCCATCAAGTCGCTCGGGCCGATTGACCTGGTCATTACGGGTATGGCCTCCACCGATGGGGAAACCTCCATAGTTCCGGCGCAGCTTTCGGCCCGGCTCGGTTTGCCCCAGATCACTTTCGCCTCAGCGCTGGACGTTGCCGGTAACACGGTCACGGCCCGCCGGGACGGAGACGATTTCTCCGAGGAAATCCAGGCCACCTTGCCGGCGCTGATCTCGGTGACTGATCAGGCTAACGATCCCCGCTACCCCAACTTCAAGGGCATCCTGGCCGCGAAGAAAAAGAAGATCACCACCGTGTCCCTGGCTGATCTGGGGATCAGTGCGGACGCCGTCGGACATGCCGGATCCCTGACTAAGGTGACCGCGGCAGCCGAGCGCCCCGCACGCACCGCTGGCACCCTCATCACCGATTCAGGCGATGCGGGCATTCAGCTTGTCGACTTCCTGGCCGCTGCGAAACTGATCTAAGGAACCCATTACATGAGTGCAATTGTTGTTTACATTGATCAGCTGGATGCTCCGGGCAAACTTTCCACCACTGTCTCGCAGCTGCTGACCTTGGCCCGCAGCGCTGGCGAGCCCGTGGCCGTTGTTGCCGGTCCGGTCAGTGCTTCGGTGCTGGCCGAGTTGGGTACTCAAGGCGTTACCCGCGTGCTGTACTCGGAGCAGGCCGAGCTGGGCGCGTTCCTCGTTGCCACCAAGGCTGACCTCCTCGCACAGTCTGCAGCCGCCGTGTCTGCCAGCGCCGTGCTGATTGAAAACAGTGCCGCAGGCAAAGAAATTGCCGCCCGTGCTGGCGTCAGCCTGAATGCTGGTGTAATTACCGATGCCGTCTCCGTGACCCCCGACGGCGGCACTTTGGTTGCGCACAAATCGATCCTTGCCGGGTCCTGGACCGTTCAGGCGCAGGCTACCTCAGCCGTCGCCGTAATCAGCGTCAAGGCTCACAGCATCGAGGCAGCCCCGGCGGCCGAGCCCACCACCCCCGTGGTTGAAGCAGTGGAGGTGGCCTTCGCTCCGGCAAGTTTGGGTGCCCGAGTCGTTTCGCGCACGCCACGGGCAGCCTCCGGGCGCCCCGAATTGGAGGACGCACGCATTATTGTGGCTGGCGGCCGCGGCGTTGATGGCGACTTCACGCCGATCGAAGAGCTCGCGGACGTCTTGGGTGCCGCAGTTGGTGCCTCACGTGCGGCCACCGATGCGGGCTGGATTTCCCACGCTTCGCAGGTGGGTCAGACGGGCAAGAAGGTGTCCCCGCAGCTGTACATCTCGGTGGGTATTTCCGGTGCCATTCAGCAGAAGGCTGGCATGCAGACCTCCAAGCTGATTGTGGCCGTGAATAAGGACGCCGAATCGCCCATCTTCGAAATTGCAGACTTCGGCATTGTGGGCGACCTGTTCAAGGTGTTGCCTCAGGCCGTTGAGGAAATCAAGAAGCGCCGCGCCTAGCGTTTCCATAAAAGCGCTGCCGTTTGACGTTTTCGCCATGGTTTGAACCCTAGCGAAAACGTCAAACGGCAGCGCTTTTGTGTGCCTGCGGGAGTCCGGCCTGGCGCAAGAGCCTGGCCAACTGGGCCGTATTCCGCATTTCCGCCCAGCCCCACCGTGCAAAGGACACGCCTTGGGCCCTGATCTGATCTTCACGTTTTTTCTCGGCAATGATCCGGTCAGCGGTTGACAGGCCGCCGCCCCAGCCAGACCGCAGGTATTTGCCCAGTCCGTCGAATTCGCCGGCCACCTTTTGTTTGTCGAACCAGAAATCGACTAACGCGTTTCTGCCGGTGGACAGAACAAACGTTTTCTGCAGGACGGGCGTGGGAAAACCCAGTTGAAACATTCTCACGCGGCTAATCGACTCCCCGGCAGAACCAGACAGAGCCGACGCGAAATTGATGACGGCAAGGGCTCGTTGCCGTGCTGCGTGAGTGGGCAGCGAGGACGCACCAGCACGCAACTGTTCAAGTGACAGTGGAGGGCCTTGTGGAACGTCGGGTCCCCACACCGGAACCTGATCAAAGGGCGATGAGTCACGTGGTGCAAAGACGTTGACCTGGTTGTTCCAGTCAAAAGGCCGAAGACTCGAATCGCAGATGGCGACGGCGTAGGCGAAGGAGAGCTTGTTGATCAGTTCCAACGTCGTGGTGAGTTTATCGGTCACCAGGAAGGGTCCACATCGCACCACCCCCTCCGACAGCGAGCCGAGGCGGCGGACTACTCCATTGGCGCTGCGTCCTCCGGCGGTTACCTCTGTCACGGCATACAGTTTTTGGGGAGTACCTACAATCCACAGACCCCATAAGAGAGCTGCAGTGGCGCCGCAGAGCACTGGTTCCTTGGTTGACAACTGCTCAAAGGCCAGCGCCCTTAACCCGTACTTTTCCCTGGCGGTGAGTTTTTCCCATTCCGCGGCTGACAGGTAGAAGCCGCGCCGAACCCGGACAAGTTCACCACGGTGGACACGAGTAGCCAAGGTGCGGCGGTCCTTGCCCAGACGATCGTAATCCGCTGAGCTGATGAGCTGGGGCATATTCATGACGCCAAGCCTGACACTGGCGGCCGGAGCAGGAAAGAGCCCGCACTGCATTTGTGGAAACCCGGGGCTCCTGCCGCAGCTGTGCAGGAACAACGGCAACTACCGGCACCGCTGGCTTTCGCGCCACTTTGACGTTTTCGCTATGGTTCAAACTGTGGCGAAAACGTCAAAGTGCAGCGCTTTACGAAAGTGGCGCGTAGCTGGGTGGATTAGACCCGCGGGACCGAGGCTGTGGCGATCATGGCGTCAGAGTTCATTTCAATCATCGGACCCACTGACTTCATGAATTCGCGCCGGACGCGGGCAATTGCTTCGGGGTCGCGGGGGAGCAGGGTGCGCCAGCCACTGCCCATGACCAGGTTCCAGGCCATGGCGTCATCCACCGTGAGAGTCAGCGGGTGTGTCGCAATGCTGATGTCTTCCAAACCCCGCTCGCTGAGCCATGAGGCCAACTTTTCTACGGAATTTACGCGTGCCATGTTCTGGTTTGGCAACGGGACTACACCGGTCAGACGGGGACGTTCCTTGATGGCCGCCTCGAGGATGAGGCCTGCGAAGGGTTCCAGCGCTCCCTCGATCCAGGTGCTCAGGACAATGCGCCCACCGGGGCGCAGCATGGAGGCCAGATGTTCGACGCCTGCTTCCATGTTGGAGAAGAAGAACATGCTGTAGGAGCACAGCACCGCGTCAAAGGTGCGGTGGCCGCGCCACTCGGTCACGTCTGCTTCGGTGAGCGTGGCATTGAGGATGCCGCGCTCGCCCAAGTTGGCCGCCGCGATGCGCAGCAACCCGGTGGAGAGGTCGACGCCGTCGACCGTTCCGGACGGGCCAACGGCCAAAGCGGCGGGAAGAGTTGCCGCACCGGTTCCACAGCAAGCATCCAGAACCTTTTCGCCGGGCTGCAGCACAGCGGCCTCAACCACGTCGCGGCCCATGGGGTCCCAGAGCTTGTCTGCCCAGGCCTCAAATTGCAAGGCTCCGTCGGTGAACGCCAAGCCAGGATCGCGAGCGGACATGCATACCTCCAGTAGATGATGACAGGTGGCCGCCAGGGTGCCCGGCGGCGGGTGCGGACTAGGCCTGGATTTGCGCCCCGGCAAAGCCGTTTTGGCGCCAGGCCTCGAAGACAGCGATAGAGGCAGCGTTGGCCAGATTCAGGGACCGCAGCGCTGGCAGCATGGGCAGGCGGACCCGGGCAGTGATGTGCGGATCGGCCTTGACCTCCACCGGCAAGCCATCGGATTCGCGGCCAAAGAGCAGCACGTCGCCCGGTTGGTAGGCGATGTCCGTGTAGCTGGCCTCGCCGTCTGATGTGAAGGCGAAGACCCGCTCCGGAGCCAACGAGGTCCACGCGGCATCGAGCGATTTGTGGACCGTGACGACGGCAAGATCGTGATAGTCGAGCCCTGCTCGGCGAAGTTTGGCATCTGAAAAGTCGAAGCCCAAGGGTTCCACTAGATGCAGTTCGGCGCCGGTAATGGCGGCCAATCGGATGGCATTGCCCGTGTTGCCGGGGATCTCGGGCGTCAGGAATAGGATGCGAAACACGTCTTTTATCCTACCGCCGGGGGCGGGCTGCCGAGACCCACCGCGGACCCTGACGTGGAAATGGCCGCGGCGGCGTCTGCGGCAGGGTTCTGGACTCGAGTCCGGCAGGGTCCCAGAAGCTAACATGACATCGACCGCGGAGGGGAAGTGCGCGGAGGGAAAGCGTTAGTACATGCCGCCGAGCAGCCGGTCCAGAACACTCAGGTCCACCACGTTGGGGGAGGGCCCAGAAGCCAAGAACTGTTTGACCTCGCGCACAAACCGGGCTGCATTGGCCACATTGACCGTGTTGGATCCGTCGGGCTCGGTGCCGCGGGCGTAGTCAATCACTGGTTCAAATAAATTGCCGGTGTTGCTGTGGACACAGACCCACGCGGTGACATTGCATTCCGGGAACAGCTCCTGGAATTGGCGGGTGGCAGTGATGAGTTGCGGCGGCGCGGCCACTCGACTGCCGTGGACCAGCGTGCTGCCGTCCCAGCGGAACGCGCCGTCAGGAACCAGCATGGAACCGACAATGGCGATCCGGTATCCGGATACTAAAACATGGTCCAGGTAGCCGTTGCTGCGCGGCGATGTCAGTCCATTGACGAGTCTGGCGGCAGGGATTCCAGGCAGTACCTGTTGCATGATGAGCTGAGCTGTACGTGCTTCACGGGCCAACCGTGAGGCAGCGCCGAAGACGCCACGCTTCCGTGGCGCGCCATGGACGGGCTGGGCTGCTGTGGGCCGTGGCAGCAAGGGAGTTTCTCCTGGTGCCAGATCCTCATAGGCGGGGACATAGATGGCCGGATCTCCGGCAGTGTTGCGCTGTTCCTGCGTGCGGCGCGTGCTAAATCCACTGAAACCACCGGACCCCGAGGCCGACGAGCCGGCGGATGAGCTGGAAGTGGCGTCAGGCCCCGAAGACGAGCCAGACCCAGCGCCAGAGGGCTTGCGCCCGGCACCGTAGGACCTGTCGTAGGACTGCCGTTTGGCAGGGTCCGCCAAGATCTCGTACGCCTCCGTGATTTGCCGAAACAGCGCAGGATCCCCGCCCCTGTCCGGGTGCGTAATGCGGGCGGCCTTCCGGTAGGCGATTTTGACCTCGCGTTCGGTGGCGGTGCGAGACAGTCCGAGGACTTGGTAATGCGTCAGAAACTTCTCGCCCACTGGGGACCTTTCACTCGCTGAGCCGTGCCGAGAATTCATTCTAACCGTCAACGCTGGACGCAAATCTGTACGTGAAATCTGTACGTAAAATCGGTGCATAAATTCGGGGCCGGAGCCTGCCCACTGACATACTTGCTCTTGCCATGAACATCATCCAAGAACCCGCAGGGACCACACTTTTGAACATTGCCGTGGCCGTGAATCCGCGCGCGGCCTTTGGCGGCAACCGCAAGAAGACCCCTGGCGGCACGGGGGACATGGTGGTGGCGCAGCTCCGAGACGCCGGTCATCACGTGACGGTCTTGCGCCGCCGGGACTATGCGGCGCTGAAGGAAGCTGTCGAGTCCGAGATTGCAGCAGGCGCCGATGCCCTCGTGGTGGTCGGTGGCGATGGCATGGTCCATTTAGCCGCCAATGCGCTGGTGCACACCGGCATCCCGCTGGGCATTATTCCGGCCGGAACCGGCAATGACGCCGCCCGGGGTCTGGGGCTGGACCCCCACGATGCGAGCGCAGCCGTGGCGCATTTCATCCAGCGGTGCCAGCAACCGCCGCGCACCGTGGACCTGGGCCGCATTGATCGAGCGGGGCAGAAATCGGTGTGGTTTATGGGCGCATTCTCGGCCGGTTTCGACGCTCTGGTCAATGAGCGGGCCAACGGCTGGCGCTGGCCGCGCGGGCCCATGCGCTACAACCTGGCCATCCTGCGGGAGCTGACCCTGCTCAAACCGCTGAAGTATGCCTTGCGGGTGGATGGTGTGGAGCGCCAGCAGCCGGCCGTGCTGATTGCGGTTTCCAATGGAATTTGCTTTGGCGGCGGCATGAAGATCACCCCGGATGCCAAGTACGACGACGGATGGCTGGATTTATTTGTTGTCTCACCCCTGCCGCGGCGAACCTTTTTGCGCATTTTTCCGCTGGTGTTCTCTGGACGGCACACCGGCCATCCCGCCGTTTCAATTGAGAAGGTGCGCGAGGTGGCCTTCGAGGCGCCGACCTTGGTGGCCTACGCCGACGGGGAGCGGATGGGTGCGCTGCCGGCAACCGTGACGGTGGACCCGGGCGCCTTGCAAGTCTGGGTGTGAGTAATCCTGGCAGGCAGCCACTTCGTTGGGGCGGCGCAAGGCAGTGCCTGCTACAAGGCACTGCCCCGCAAAGCGGTGCTCGCTACAAGGCGGTGGTCGGTACAGTGGATGCTGTGAACTTTAGAGTTGGAATGTGGAAAACCGCCGCCATGGCCGCCGTGCTGGGCGCCGCACTGAGCGGCTGCACCATTTCCATACCCGATGCCCCTCCTGCTGCCACGGACACCGCAACGGCAGCCCCAGCCACCTACGCGCCGCCAAAAATTGTTGCCGGACACGATGCTGCTGCTGTGGCCGCCGCCCCCATGACTTTTGCCGCTGGCAACACGCTCCAGCCTGGCGTGGAGGTGGGGTTTAGCGATGCGCTGGGTCAGCCCACGGAGGGTTCCTCAAGCACGCCGGGACCACCCGAGTGGAAAATTCTCAAGAACAATGTGGCTGGAGCTACCCAGTACAGTAATGCTGCCGGATGCCAACTTGCACGGTGGACCACCAGCAACCAGGCTCCGCTCATTTCCCAAGGCGATGACAAGAGCTCCACGAGTAACTTAATGAAGTACTTGATTCCGTCCGTGACGGAGTCCGCGCTGATTGAAGCCAAGCTGCCGTGGGTAGGCGAAGCTGGTAAGAAGGGCCCGGCCATTTCCTTCCTGGCATTCAATATCAAAGCGGGCAAGGGCGTCATGGCAAGTACCGTGTGGGCGCGGATGCTGGGCACCGCCGATACCGGCCTCGTCGTGACCTTGGCGTGTCCCACGGATGCCCTGCTGGCGTCCACAACGCCCAAGATGTTGACGAAATTGTCGGTGGCACCGCCGTCGAACTAGGCCTGTTGGGCTTGGCCCTGAAATTTTATTCAACGGGGCGGACGTAGCGCAGGAACAGCATAGAGTCTGCTTTCAGGATCCGGGTCAGCTCCATGGAGCGGGCAACATCTGAGGTAGCCTCCGGGGCTTCTGGCCCACCCTTGGCAATCCGCCCGGCCGCCCCGCCCACCAACAATGGCGACACCGTCAGGTTCAGTTCATCGACCCTGTTGGCTGCGGCGAAACTACCTAGCAGGGTGGGCCCGCCTTCGGAACAAATATTTTTGTATCCCCGGGCAGCAAGTTCCGAAATGACTCGCTCCACGTCCAAAGAGTCTTCCCCGACATTGACCACGTCAGCCACTTCGGCGAGTGCTTCCCTGCGTTCTTGCGGTGCAGAGGCCAGCGTGAGGATGAGCGGGCGCACGGGAGCCTGTGTGAACACCTCGAGCTCGGCTTCCAAATTCAACGAACCTGACACGATGGCCAATGGCGGGTGTTCCGAGAGCCAGTTCGCCGAACGCCATGCCTGAGCGCTCTTGCTGAGCAGCTCACCGCCATAGCCTTCGGAACGGATGGTTTGTGCGCCCACCAGGATGACGTCGGCGGTTTGCCGCAACAAAGTGAAGACGCGCTGATCCCAGGCATTGCCGAGCTGCCCGGACTGGCCGTCCACGGATGCCGCCCCGTCGATGCTGGCGATGAAGTTGAAGCTGACCCAAGGCTTGGTGCTGCGCCGGTTCTCCGGGGGTGCAGCCAGAATTTCGTGGTCCAGGGCAGCGCCGGAAAGCAACGCAGCGTCGGGGAAAATTCGCTCCATCATGAACTGTTCCTCTCATTTCGGACAGTAGCTACCGAGTCATTTCCTGAGCAAACGCTTGAGCAAAATCGGGAGCTATTTCCGCGGTATCGATGTGGCCCGCGGCGCTGGGTGTGCCGGTTCATTGATGTCGCCCATATTGTGCAATAGATAGGCCGGCTCCCGCCACCCCATGACAGTCTCGGTCATGCGGATGGCTGACCTTGAGGCGGCCACATTGTGCATGCGCAGTACCCGTGCCCCGCCCAGAATGCAGATCACGCCGGTGGCTATGGAGCCCTCCAGCCGGTCTTCCTTTTTCTGATTCAGCGATTCCCCAATGAAGTCCTTGTTGGACACAGCAGCCAGGGTAGGGAAACCCAAGGCGGCAATCTCGTTGAAACGGCGCGTGATGGCCAGCGTGTGGAGCGTGTTCTTGTTCAGATCGTGCCCCGGATCAATGATGATCTTCTCCGCCGGGACACCCAACGATAACGCCAGCTCAATTTTCTCGGACAAGAAGGCAGCCACCTCGGTGACAACGTCCTCATACTGCGGCCGCGGGTAGACGGTGCGCGGGGAAGCCAAGGAGTGGGTGATGACCAAGTGTGCTCCGGACTCCGCCACTACCGAGGCGATCTCGGGATTAGCCAGGCCCGTGGTGTCGTTGATGACATGGGCGCCGGCGGCAATGCTGCGGGCGGCCACCTCGGGGAGGAACGTGTCCACGGAAATGATCACCGTGCTGGCTGCGGCCACAGCGGCAACCACCGGGACCACTCGCTCGGCTTCTTCGTTGGCGCTGAGTGCCGGCCCCGGAGCAAAGGGGACACCGCCGATGTCAACCCAATCGGCGCCGTCGTCCACAGCAGTGAGCGAGGCGGCGACGGCCGCATCCAGCGCGAAGGTGGCTCCGCCGTCGTAAAAGGAATCAGGGGTGCGGTTGACGATGGCCATCAAAGCCACTTGCCGGCTGAAGTCCAGGGTGCGGGGGCCAAATTGATGGACCGGATGCAGCAACGGCGGAGTGTAAAACGGGGTGGCGGTGCCCAGGGGTGCAGCTGAAACGGAGGAGGTGCTCATAGTCTCCATCAAATCCTCTCGAGCGGGGTTTGGGGGTCAGCCAGTGCGGCCGTGTCGATAATTCGTTGGGAGGAAATGAGGTCCTTGATGGCATCCTGGACGTCCCAAATGTTCACGTTCATGCCCGCTACAACGCGGCCGTCCAACACCCAGAAGGCAATGAATTCCCGGGAGGCGAGCTCGCCGCGAATCACCAATTCGGCGTCTTTGGTCAGTGCGCCGAATCCGGAATACTCCATGCCGAGGTCAAATTGGTCGGTGTAGAAGTAGGGGATGTCATCGAGGGCGGCGTCCTTGCCCAGCATGGATTTCGCCGCCACCTTGCCACTGGCGATGGCGTTGGCCCAGTGCTCGGAGCGGGCGTGAGTGCCGGTCACCGGGTGTAGGGCGTTGGCCACATCACCGGCGGCAAACACGTCCGCCGCGGAGGTGCGCAGCGCCGAGTCCACCTCAATACCGTTGTTGATGGTGAGTCCGGCGTCTTGCGCGAGGGCTATATTAGGCACGACGCCCACGGCCACAATCACCACGTCGGCCGGCAGTGTGACGCCTGTGGTGGTCAGCACGGAGCGTACCTGGCCGTCGGTGCCCTGAATCTCGGCGGCGCTGGCCGGCAGCTCAAAACGCACTCCGGCTTCCTTGTGGCGGTCGGTGAATACCGTGCCAAGCTGCGTGCCGATAGCTACGGACAGCGGCACCTCCTCGAGCCCCATCAGGGCCACGTTATTGCCCAGTTCGCTGGCCGTGGCGGCAATTTCCATGCCAATCCAGCCCGATCCGATCAGCACCACATTCTTGCCGCCGCCGGTGAGCAGCTCCGTCAAGGCAACACTGTCTGCCTTGGTCCGGAACGTATAAACGCCCTTAAGGTCGACGCCGGGAAAAGGGATCCGGCGCGGATCGGCACCTGTTGCTAATAGCACCTTGGTATACGGGAGCGTGGTTCCGTTGGCCAAGGTCACGGTGTGGGACTGCGGGTTCAGGGCCGTTGCTTGCGTCCCGGTCATGAGAGTGACGTTGTTTTCGGCATACCAGTCGGCGGGCACGGGGAGCAGCGCATCCTCGCCCTCCTTGCCAGCCAGAAACCCCTTGGACAACGGCGGGCGCTGGTAAGGAACTTCCGCCTCTTGCGCCACGATGGTGATGGCGCCATCCCAGCCTTCTGCGCGCAGTGTTTGTGCGGCGGTGGCAGCCGTGAGGCCGCCCCCAACGATGACCATGCCGGACGCTTGTGTGACGTCTGCAGGTGCTGCTGCTGGAACGGAGGGGCTGGGGGTCTGGCTCATGATCGAAACTCTTTTCCGGTGGAAAATCCTAATGTTTCTGCTTTGTTGGTGGGTATTGGCGGTGTTGGCGGAAACCAGGTGTCAGTTTCCTGGGTACGTCACATGTCAGTGCGGGAACTGGCTCCTTAAGGGTCCGTCGTCGTTCAAGAGGCCGGTGAAGACCGAGGTGCGGGTCAGAGTTCCTGCCGTCTGGACGCCACGCAGCGACATGCACATGTGTTCGGCCTCCAAGACTACGCCGACGCCGCGTGGGGCCAGGGTGCTCTTGAGCCAGTCGGCGATTTGCTGGGTGAGGCGTTCTTGGACTTGCAGATCGCGGGAGAAGAGCTCCACACCGCGGGCCAGTTTGGACAGACCGAACAGGCGCTCGCCCGGCAGATATCCCACATGGGCCACACCGCGGAAAGGCAGTAAGTGGTGCTGGCACAGAGAATGAAACGGGATGTCCTTGACGAGCACCAGGCCCTGGTAGCCGTCGTCGTTGGGGAACGTGGTCCACTTGGTTTCGCGCGGGGTCAGCATTTCGGCATAGGCGGCGGCTACTCGGCGGGGCGTGTCCATTAGATGCGGATCGGTCTCGTCGCGGCCCAGCGCTCGCAGAAATTCGGCAATGGCGGCCTGAGCTCGGGGGAGGTCAATCTCCGGTGCAGCAATTTCTGGCAGGGCCGAGTCCCGCAGTGCTGATTCTCGCAGGGACAGAGGGTCGGGCTCTTCGATATCGAGGAGCTCGGGGAGGGAAGCACTGGTGATGGACATATCCAACCCTTTCTAAATCTTGTATTATTGACTTTAGAAGCGCAGGCTCAAAGCGTCAAGCCAACCGACACATTCCGCAAACTGCCCGTTATGGGCGGCACAAGCAAGAGAGCAACAGGCCCGAGGCCATGAATCAACCGGTGGAGCACTCCACAGCCATCCAGTCCCACGCTGCACCCTCCGGCGCAGAGTCCGTTGGTGCAACCATGGGCGCAACCTCTGACGCAAGCACGGCACCAGGTGCGGTTACGGCAGTGGCGCGGGCCGCCGTCGAGCCTCCCTTGGCTGTCGAGCCTCCTCTGGATGAGGGGCAGCGACTCAGCGCCTTGGCCTCTCTGGGCGATCCCGTGCGCAAGCGGCTTTTTGAGCTGGTCCGTGATTCCGGCAACGCGCTGAGCCGCGACGATTGTGCCGCGGAGCTCGGGTTACCCAAGAGCACCATCCGCGCCCACCTGGACCGGCTGGTGGACGAACACCTGCTGCTGGTCGAATTCCGCAAGATCGGCGCACGGACCGGCCCGGGCTCCGGCCGCCCCACGAAGCTGTACGCCACTGCCCGCCGCGAGGTGAGCGCCTCTGTCCCGCCGCGCCACTACGATCTCGCCGCGAGTCTGCTCGCCGCCGGTGTGCAGCACTCGATCGACACGGGAGCGGGCATAGAGGAATCGCTGGCCCAAGTGGCGCGCGAAGAAGGCCTGCGCATGGGCCAGGTCGCCGGAGATATGCACACGCTGCTGGCAGAGACCGGGTATAGCCCCGAGCCTGACGGTGACGGCGGAACCATCATGGCCAACTGCCCTTTCCACCGCCTGTCACAGGATCATCAAGGCGTGGTGTGCGCGCTCAATGGCTCGCTGCTTGGCGGCGCGCTCGAGGGCTGTGGGGATGACCGCCACGTGCTGGCGCCGGATCAGGAGATCTCGCACTGCTGCGCACGGCTGGTGCCGAAGCCGTAATTCCGGTCGCCGCGTCGGCCCTGTGCCCCGCATCGACGCCGAAAGCCCCGCGTCGGCCCTGTGCCCCGCATCGACGCGCGGGCTCCGATTCCACGCGCCTGGCGAAAATGCCGCCGTTTATGGCAAATGCCACCGCTCTAACAGCGGCATTTGCCATAAACGGCGGCGCACGCTGCAAACTCTGGCATTTTGCCCGATGGAGAAGCGCGCAGGAGAAGCACCCAGCCTCGGCCCGTCTGTGAGGCGCGGCCATGCAATAGGCTTCGTCAATGGACGCAACCAGCGGTGCCGAAGGTCAGTGGATTGCCGACGCTCTGGAGCAATACCTCACCAAGGAGCGCTGGGAGCAGTGGATTGGCACGGTTGCCGCCACGATTCCCGACAGCTATGAGGCGTACGCGCGCATCTTTCATCGGATGAACCAGGGTGACGAGTCGGAACGGCGGTGGGCCGATATCGCCCAGGCAAAGCGAACACAGGTCCATCCGGAAGCTCAGTTCCACCTGCTGGCGAAAGCCGAGCTCTACCAAGACGCAATAATCGATGGTGCCGACGGAGTTGAGTATTGGCGTCCTGATCTGGGGGCACTGGATGCAGGCCAGTTGACGGCGCTCGCAGCCGTGCTTGGTGCCCACTCCGGCAGCTCCAGTATTGGCGAAGATCAAGATATCTTCCAGGCCGTGTGGGATGGCTGGGGCGGCTTCGATCCCGGCAGCGGCAGTATTCCAGCAGTCTCCGGCGAACCGCTCACGGTGGCTGGCGGACTGCGCAAATATTGGGTCTTTCGCGGCAGTATCGCCGAACTCGCTCGCCCGCCCTGGTTCGACGACGGCCTGGGCCTAAACACCCAAAGCCCCAATCTGGTCTGGCCCGCGGATCGCAGCTGGTGCCTGGCCACCGAGATCGACTTCGACTCCACGCTGGTGGGCGGAACAGCAGAACTGATTGCCGCCGTCGTGCATTCATCGGATTTGGAGGCACTTGAAGTGACCCCGGCCACCAACCTCAGCTCAGAAGGTGACAAGCTCAACGGCCCGGTGCGCTGATCCGACCCATCGCGCGCGTCGCCAGCCCGGTCCGTGCCGTAGAATTGGGTGCGTGCCCGTGTATCTAGATCACGCGGCGACCACGCCTATTTCGGCCCCGGCCCTCGCCGCACTCACTTCCGTTATCTCCCGTAGCGGCAATCCGTCCTCCCTGCACGGATCGGGCCGTCGCGCCCGAGCCACGGTGGAAGCGTCCCGCGAAACCATCGCCAAGGCTGTTGGCGCCCACCCCACCGAGGTCATTTTCACCTCCGGCGGCACCGAGGCGGACAACCTCGCCGTGAAGGGCCTGTTCTGGTCCCGCAACGCCGCAGAGCCTGCCCGCACACGGATCCTGGTCTCCAGCGTTGAGCACGCCGCCATCCAGGACACCGTCGAATGGCTCGAAAAGCATGAGGGTGCACAGGCTGTTTGGCTGCCCGTGGATGGGGACGGTGTCGTCAGTCTTTCGGCTCTGAAAAAGGAACTGGACGACGGTGGAGCCGACTCCGTCGCGTTGCTCACTTGCATGTGGGCCAACAATGAGGTGGGCACCATTGAGCCCATCACCGAGATCGTGGCGCTTGCCGACAAATACGGCATCCCCGTGCATTCCGACGCCGTTCAGGCTTTTGGCTCGGTGCCCATCAACTTTAAAGAATCCGGACTTGCTGCCATGTCCATCAGCGGCCACAAGATTGGCGGCCCCGTGGGTGTGGGTGCGCTGTTGTTGGGCCGTGCCGTGAAGCTTATGCCTGTCCAGCATGGTGGGGGACAGGAACGCAGTGTCCGCTCCGGCACCTTGGACACGGCAGGCATCGCAGCCTTCGCGGCAGCCGCTGCGGATGTCACGGCGAACTTGACCGTCGAGAACGCGCGCATTTCCGGACTGCGCGATCAGATCATGGCCGCTGTCCGCGACGCCGTTCCTGACGCGGTGCTGCGCGGTGTTGACCCGGCCGAAGACCCTGACGGCCGGCTGCCCGGCAATGTGCACTTTACGTTCCCCGGCTGCGAGGGCGATTCCTTACTGTTCCTGCTGGACATGGCCGGAATTGAGTCCTCCACAGGCTCGGCCTGCACGGCTGGAGTGCCCCGTCCCTCGCACGTTTTGTTGGCCATGGGACTGGATGAGGACACGGCACGTGGCGCACAACGCTTTAGTTTGGGGCATACATCGGGCCAAGCGGACGTTGATGCCTTTGTGGCCGCGTTGCCCGATGCTCATGCACGCGCAAAACAAGCGGGCATGGCTGGGCATAAATCAAGTATTGAAACGGCAAGCACCCGGGCTGCGGGCTAGCCTGCCGAAACCGCAGCACCTGCACTACAAGAGTTCCTGCACCACAAGTAATGAATTGAAAGGTACGTAATGCGAGTATTGGCCGCCATGAGTGGTGGAGTTGACTCCGCCGTCGCCGCAGCACGGGCAGTAGATGCCGGGCACGACGTCGTCGGCGTTCACCTGGCGCTCTCCCGCATGCCCGGAACCCTGCGCACCGGCAGCCGCGGCTGCTGCACCGTGGAGGATTCCAACGATGCCTGGCGGGCCTGCGATCTGCTCGGCATTCCGTACTACGTCTGGGATTTCTCGGAGCGCTTCAAGGAAGATGTGGTCCAGGACTTCATCGACGAGTACGCCGCCGGCCGCACGCCCAACCCCTGCATGCGCTGCAACGAGCGGATCAAGTTCGCCGCGTTGTTGGAGAAGGCCATTGCCCTGGGCTTCGACGCCGTCTGCACAGGCCACTACGCCAAGGTCATCACCGACGCCGACGGCAACCCTGAGCTGCACCGTGCCGCGGATTGGGCCAAGGACCAGAGCTATGTCCTCGGCGTGCTGACCCATGAGCAGCTCAAGCACTCCATGTTCCCCCTCGCCGATACCCCGTCCAAGGCGGAGGTTCGTGCCGAGGCCGAGGCTCGCGGTCTGTCCGTGGCCAAGAAGCCTGACAGTCACGACATTTGCTTCATCCCCGACGGTGACACTGCCGGCTGGTTGGCCGAGAAGATCGAGATGACCGACGGCGAGATCGTTGACGAAACCGGCGCGAAGGTTGGCGGCCATACAGGCTCCAATCAGTTCACGGTTGGCCAGCGCCGCGGCCTGAAGCTGGGCACCCCGGCCGCCGACGGCAAGCCCCGCTTCGTGTTGGAGATCCGACCCAAGGAAAACAAGGTCATTGTGGGCCCGCACGCGCTGCTGGCCATCGATTCGATCGAGGGCATCAAGGTTTCCTGGGCCGGGCTGCCCATCGCCGAGGTCGCCACCGGCGTTGAGTTCGATTGCTACGCCCAGGTCCGTGCCCACGGCGATCCAGTTCCGGCCCGCGCTTTTGTCACCGAAGAGACGGACGACGCCGGCACTCGCCAGCAGCTCCACGTCACCTTGGTGGAGCCGCTGCGAGGCGTAGCCCCCGGACAGACCATTGTGTTGTACCAGGGCTCGCGCGTGCTGGGTCAGGCCACCATAGACACGGCACGGTCCCTGGCCCGCCCTGACCTCCCCTAAATCAAACGCCGCATCACTTTCCGGCCGTTTTTTCCAAACGCTGCATCACCTTCCGGGTTCGTACTTACCGTCCCCGCCCGAAGGTGATGCGGCGTTTGTGTTTTATGGCCTAAAAGTGATGCGGCGTTGGAGGCGGTTGAGGGACTTAGGCCTAATTTACCGGCGTGGCCCTTGCGGTGCTGGCGTAAGCTTCCTTTTAAGGTGATTTGGCCCACGGAAGGTTTACACAATGCCCCCGCATACAATTCCCAACCCGCTGCAACACTTGGAAAGCGCTCTGAATCAGTGCGCTGAAGTCATTAGCGCCATCTCGGCCAATCAGGCGGAATGGCCCACGCCGTGCACCGAATGGAATGTGCAGGAGCTCTTACACCACCTGGTGGTGCAAGATCTGCATAAATTCACCGTTATGGCCCGAGGCAACAATGTTGATCCGATGGCCGCCGATGCCACAGTGGGCGCGGACTGGTCGACCCGTTTCAGCGATGGTGCCGCGCTACTTATGCGAGCCTGGGCATCGGCTGATCTCAGCACCCAAGTGGCCCTGCCGGGCGGTGGCGAAGCGCCGCTGCGGAGCCGGATCGGACTGCAGATCACTGAGTTCACTGTCCATGCTTGGGACTTGGTCAAGGCAACCGGGGTCCATGTGATCTTGGATCCTGTGCTGGCCGAACAGTCTTTGGCCTGGTCCCAGCGAATGCTCAAGATGGAGCATCGTGGAGCGGATCGGGGCATCGGTTTGGAGGTTCGTGTCCCCATAGCCTCGGACCCCTACACCCAGCTTGCCGGCTGGTTTGGTCGCACCCCCTATTTCCGGGCCGGGCCACGCGTGGAATCCCTCAGTCAGCCGTAATGCCGCCTCAGCTCGGAGCTCATGCGCAGCGGCGCGGTCCCGTCCTTGGCATTTCTACTCTTTGGTAACCTTCTGGTTGCAACTTCCCAATCCATGCAGGATGGCGCGTGCAAGTCTGGTATTCATTAAGTATCAAATACGTGGGAGCCGTCACACAAGGGTGTGTGGCGGCTCTCCATGTAAGGCACAAGAGAAAGTTTGCTGATGGCAAAGAATAAGTTCGGCCTTAGCTCGGTGATTGCCGTTGCAGGCGTCTCCGTCCTCGCCATGACGGCCTGTACAGGCCCCGCAGGTGGAGAAAACAACAGCGGCGCCGCAGGTGGACCGGTTGTTGTCGGTACCACCGACAAGACCACGTTCCTGGATCCGGCAGGGTCCTACGACAACGGCTCGTTCATGGTCATGAACCAGATTTACCCGTTTGTGCTGAACTCGGAAGCTGGCAGCGCAGACCCCAAGCCGGATATTGCAGAATCGGCGGAATTCACCTCACCCACCGAATACACCGTAAAGCTCAAGGCTGGCCTCAAGTGGGCTAACGGCACCGACTTGGATTCCAAGGACGTGAAGTTCTCCTTCGACCGGCAGGTCAAGATTAATGACGTCAACGGACCGGCATCCCTGCTAGGTAATCTAGACAGTGTTGAAGCCCCTGACGCCACCACCGTGGTGTTCAAGCTCAAGGTCGGCAACGACCAGACCTTCCCGCAGGTACTGACCAGCCCGGCGGCGCCCATTGTGGATGACAGCGTCTTCAGTGCCGACGCCATCACCCCCGATGAGACCATCATTGCTGGCAAGTCATACGCCGGACAGTTCACCATTGATTCCTTCAAGAAGAACCAGCTGATCTCCTTCAAGAAGAACCCGGATTACAAGGGCCTGCTGGGTCCTGCTAAGTCCGAATCGGTGACGATCAAATACTTCGCCGATTCCAACAACTTGAAGCTGGAAGTTCAGAAGGGCAGCATCGACGTTGCGTGGCGCTCCCTCACGGCCACCGACATTGAGAGCCTCAAGAGCGATAAAAACGTCAAGGTTGATGTAGGACCCGGTGGCGAGATTCGCTACATCGTGTTCAACTTCGACATCATGCCGTTCGGCGCCAAGACACCCGATGCTGATGCTAAGAAGGCACTGGCCGTGCGCCAGGCTATGGCTGACTCCATTGACCGGGCAAAGATTGCAGACCAGGTATACAAGGGCACTTACCTGCCTCTGTACTCGCCGGTCCCCGCCGGATTCACCGGAGCCATCGAACCACTGAAGTCCGAATACGGCGACGGCAAGGGTGGCCCGGATGTTGTCAAGGCAGCCAAGGCACTCGCTGATGCTGGCGTTCAAACACCTGTGAAGTTGGACTTGCAGTACAACCCGGACCACTACGGTTCCTCCTCAGGTGATGAGTATGCGGCTATCAAGTCGCAGCTGGAAGCAACCAAGCTGTTCACGGTCAACCTCCAGTCGACCGAGTGGGTTTCCTACTCCAAGCAGCGCAGCGAAAAGGGTGGAATTTACCCGATGTACCAGCTTGGCTGGTTCCCGGACTACTCCGATGCTGACAACTACCTGACCCCGTTCTTCAGTGAGAAAAACTTCCTAGGCAACCACTACAGCAACCCGGAAGTTCAGAAGATGATCACCGAACAGGTGACCACCAACGATCCGGCCAAGCGCACCAAGCTGATCGAAGACATTCAGACGGCTGAGTCCAAGGACCTGTCTACTCTGCCGCTGTTGCAGGGTGCCCAGGTTGCGGTTTCCGGTGCCAACGTCAACGGCACCAAGGACACGTTGGATGCTTCCTTCAAGTTCCGTTTGGGCGTTCTGTCCAAGTAAGGCAACTTCGGTAGCCACTGGATATTCTCCACAGTAAATGGGCGGGGCCATCTGAAAAGGATGCCCCGCCCTTTTGCACGGACCCAACCTTTTACACGTTCACGATAAGTGCATCCACGAGCACAGCATCAAAAGAAACAGGCGCACATGACCGCATTGATTGACCTGCCGGCGGAAGAACCCGCACTGCAGGCCCCCAAGAGTAAGAGGAAAACAGGCGGTAGCTTGGGCAAGTACCTTGCTATCCGCTTTGTTCTGATCTTTCCCACCATTTTCATCCTCGTCACCATGGTGTTCTTCCTGATGCGCCTCACTGGTGACCCCATCACGGCAGCCCTCGGTGGTCGGCTGCCGGCGGACCAACTAGCGGTACGCATTCACGAGGCCGGCTATGACCGGCCCCTCTTCATCCAGTACTTCGAGTACTTGGGCCAGATCGCCACTGGAAACTTTGGCCGCACCATCTCGGATAACCTGTTGATCTCTGACATGTTGGCCACGTATGGCTCGGCAACACTGGAATTGGCCGTCAACTCACTCGTCGTGGCCCTGCTGATCGGTATCCCGTTGGGCATGCTGGCTGCTTACAAGCGCGACAAATGGCAGGACGCCATCGCCCGCGTGGCGGCTATCGCTTTCTACGCCACACCGGTGTTCTTCGCAGGCCTGATCCTGAAGCTCATCTTCTCCATCTGGCTCGGCTGGTTCCCCGTAGCGGGCCGAGGCACCACCAGCACGGAAATCTTCATGGCCCAGCTGGAATCGCCGTCCGGCATTTACTGGCTCGATGCCCTGCGCAGTGGCAACATGAGCGTATTCTGGGACGTCGCCCAGCATGCCGTCCTGCCAGCCGTTGCCCTCGGTCTGCTGACCGCAGGCATCTTCTTGCGCTTGGTGCGCACCAACATGATCGGCACGCTGAGCCGGGACTACGTTGAGGCTGGACGTTCTCGTGGCGTCAGCGAATTCCGTCTCATCACCAAGCACGCGTACAAGCCTGCGCTGATCCCCATTATCACCGTGATGGGTCTGCAGATTGCGCTCCTCCTTGGCGGGGCAGTCCTGACCGAGACCACTTTCGAGTGGAAGGGACTCGGCTTCCAGCTGGCCCAATACCTCACAGCGCGTGACTTCGTGGCTGTGCAAGGGATCGTAGTTCTCCTGGCAGTCATCGTGGCGGTCACCAACTTCATCGTGGATGTCATTGCCGCGTTGATCGACCCGAGGGTGAGGTACTAGCCATGGAGACTAAAAAGTCGCTTTTCAGCCGCCTGCCCGTCATTGCACAGCTCAAAAAGAGTATGGGGCTCCAACGTGGCATGCTCGTCGCGGGCATCGTCCTCACGCTGATCTTTTTACTGACCGCAGCGTTGGCGCCCGTAATTTCGCCCTACGGCCCCACCCAGCGATTCGACGAAACCCAGGCAGCGCCGTCGTCCGTTCACCTTTGGGGTACGACGGCGGGAGGTTACGATGTCCTCTCCCGCACCATTTGGGGGGCCCAGACAGCGGTCTTCGTAATTGTGATTGCGGTGGCTCTATCCATTTTCATTGGTGTCATCTTGGGCTTGCTCTCCGGTTACCTCGGGGGTTGGCTTGACCGGATTCTGGTGGTGGTGGCAGACGCTATTTACGCGTTCCCCACACTGCTGCTGGCCATGGTCATGTCCATTGCGCTCACGCAGGGAAGTTCGGATATGTGGGCGGGTATTTTTGCGGCGGCTATCTCCATCACCGTCGTGTTCATCCCGCAGTACTTCCGCGTGATCCGTGCCGAAACGATTCGGCTCAAGGCCGAACCGTTTGTGGAATCCGCCATTGTGGTGGGCGCCTCCACCGTTCGCATCATGGCCCGGCACATTTTCAAGAACGCCACCCGGACCTTGCCGTTGATCTTCACACTCAATGCCTCCGAGGCGATCTTGACTTTGGCTGGGCTTGGCTTCTTGGGCTTCGGTATTGAGCCGTCATCCGCAGCGGAATGGGGCTACGATCTCAACCACGCGCAGTCGGATGCTACCGCCGGTATTTGGTGGACGGGTGTGTTCCCAGGTGCTGCCATTGTGCTGACGGTGCTGGGCCTGACTCTCCTCGGTGAGTCCATGAACGATCTCAATGACCCGCGCCTGCGTGGACGCAAAAAGACAAAGAAGAACGCCGCGAAGAAGCAAGAGGAGTTGGTGGAAGCATGAGCCGCTCCACAGAAAACGCAGCTAACGCCAGCGTGCCCAAGGGTGAAAAATCGCCTCGATCAGTCCTTGAAATTGCGGATCTGAAGGTAACCTTTGCCACGGATCAGGGCGATGTTCTGGCTGTAAAAGACGTCTCGTTCACGGTGGCTCCGGGTGAAATTGTTGCCATTGTGGGTGAATCAGGTTCCGGCAAGACCGTCACGGCAAAGACCATCTTGGGGCTACTGCCGGAGACTGCCGACAGTAGTGGGGCCGTGATTATTTCCGGTAACGACGTTTTGAGCGTCAGCGCCCAAGAAATGCGTCAGATCCGGGGTCGCGATGTAGCCATGGTGTTCCAAGAGCCATCCACGGCACTTAACCCCGTGTACACAGTGGGCTGGCAGATTGCCGAGGGCCTGCGTGCCCATCGTCCTGAGGGGAAGCGTGTGGGCAAGAAGGAAGCCCGCAAACTTGCCATCGAGGCGTTAGCCAAGGTGGGCATTCCGGAGCCGGAGAAGCGGGTTGATTATTACCCGCACCAATTCTCTGGAGGGCAGAAGCAGCGTGTGGTTATCGCAGCAGCGTTGGCCCTGAACCCCGGCTTGATTGTGGCTGATGAGCCCACTACGGCACTTGATGTGACGGTGCAGGCGGAGATTCTGGAACTGCTCCGAGATCTGCGCGATCGCTACGGAACCTCCATTGTTCTGATTACCCACAACATGGGTGTGGTGGCAGATCTTGCCGACCGGGTGGTGGTCATGTACCAGGGCGATGTGGTGGAGGAAGCCAGCTCGGCGGTGCTCTTTGACGCGCCACAACAGGACTACACGAAGGCGCTGCTCGCTGCTGTCCCACATTTGGGCCGCAACTCCGCATCCGCTGGATTCACGGAACGAGCCTTCCAAGACAAGGAAGTACTGGTCCGGGCCACGGATCTGGAAATTGAATACCCGGGCCGCTTGGGTAGCCCCGCATTCAAGGCCGTAGACAAGGTCTCCTTCACCATTAGCGCCGGCGAGGTCTTCGGTTTGGTGGGGGAGTCCGGCTCGGGCAAGACCACCATTGGCCGCGCCATTGCAGGGTTGAATCGCACCACGGGTGGTTCGTTGAACGTGCTCGGCTACGAGATGCTCAATTACAAGGAGCGCACGTTCCGGCCCCTGCGCAAGGACATCGGCTTTGTCTTCCAAGACCCGGCGGCTTCCTTCAACCCGTACCTGAGCATTGGTGAGTGTGTGGCTGAGCCCTTGCTCATCCACACCGACCTCTCCGGGCCGGCCGTCACCAAGCGTGTTGGCGAGTTGCTGGAATCGGTCCAGCTGCCGGCCGCGTATGCCAAGCGCTTCCCGCATGAGCTTTCCGGTGGACAGCGGCAGCGTGCATCACTGGCTCGTGGTCTGGCACTGTCGCCCAAGCTGCTGATCGCGGACGAGCCCACCTCGGCACTGGATGTTTCAGTCCAGGCAAAGGTGTTGGAACTGTTCCGTGAAATCCAGAACGAATTGGGCTTCGCGGCGCTCTTCATCAGCCACGACCTTGCCGTGGTGGACATTCTGGCGCAATGGGTCGGGGTGCTCTACAAAGGCAAAATGGTGGAGCAGGGGATTGGCAACCAGGTCATGGGCAACCCGCAGGCCGATTACACCAAGCGCCTCATTGCCTCATTGCCCGTGCCCAACCCGGCGGAGCAGGCTAAACGCCGTGCCGCCCATCAGGCGTTGTTGACGGCAAAGTAAAGTAGCTCCGCTCGGCGGGACTTGAGGGAGACCTTGAGCTGGCACTTGAGCCGGCCCTCAGCCGGACCTCAGTCGGACCTCAGTCGGACCTGAAAGCGAGCCTGTGGGCGGTGCTCGGCGTGGACAGTGTTTTTGTCCCCGCC
This sequence comes from Arthrobacter alpinus, assembly GCF_001445575.1. Taxonomy (NCBI): domain Bacteria; kingdom Bacillati; phylum Actinomycetota; class Actinomycetes; order Micrococcales; family Micrococcaceae; genus Arthrobacter; species Arthrobacter alpinus. The sequence continues at coordinate 1,575,855 of NZ_CP013200.1, forward strand.
GGGCACCGCCTAAACTGTTTTCATGACCGAATCGAGCCACGCTGCGCACCTGTCCGTTGAAGACTTTGACCCGGCCGCCAGTTCCCTCACTGGAGCCGTAGCCCCGGCCGTCATGGCGGAATTGCTGTCCATCCGCTCCAGTATTGACAACTTCGATGCCACCTTGGTGTACCTGCTGGCCGAACGATTCAAGGCCACCCAGCGCGTGGGCATTCTCAAGGCCACACACCAGCTGCCCGCCGGCGATCCGGGCCGCGAGAAGGCCCAAATCCAGCGTCTGCGTGCCCTCGCCGAGTCCGCCCACTTGGACCCCGCCTTTGCCGAGAAGTTCCTCAACTTCATCATTAGCGAGGTCATCCATCATCACCAAGCCATTTCGCAGAGCCATTCCGCAGCAGCCGCCACCGGTGGTGTTCCGGTGGTCAGCTTGGATGGGCTGGGCTTTGTGGCAGATCCGCAAGCTGCGCCCGTGATGGACGACGGCGGCACGCAGCCCAAGTGACCCCCGCACCTGAGAACACCTCCAGTATTGCCCAAGGGCAAGGTGGTGCTTTTTCCGAGAGTGTCACGGCCACTGCCTTGGGCCCATGGCCGGGCACAGACCCCGTGGAAGCCACCAAGGTTTCAGTAGGGATTTTCCCTAGTCCGCACCTGCCCTTCATGCCGCAACTGCCCGCTCGCGGGGTGGGCTCGGACCCGATTGGCCGCACCGCCTCCTTACTGACCGAGTTGCCTGTGGACGTGCAGCCCTACGGCTGGCGCTTTGTGGACAGGATTGGTCTGGACTTCCGGCGAGCGGAATCGGCGCTGTCCACGGATATCAATGTGCTGGCGGATGTTGTTGGCGACGGGGAACTCTCTCCGGAAGCACTGAAGATCCAAATGGTGGGCCCCTTCTCGCTGGCCGCGGCCATCCACCTGCACTATGGCGAGCGATCGTTGCGGGACTACGGAGCTCGACGCGATATTGCCCAGTCCTTGGCAGCAGGCCTGGCCATCCACGCTCAGAAGGTGCAAGCTGGCGTTCCCGGTGCCGCGTTGACGCTGCAAATTGATGAGCCGCACATTGCTGCGGTATTGGCTGGGACCATTCCCACGGCGTCGGGCTATAGGTCTTTGCGAGCCATCCCGCGCTCGGAGCTGCGACAGGTGTGGAGCGATCTGGTGGCCGATGCCCGCGTGGCTGGTTTCAGCCAGGTGGCCATCAACCTGGCGCCAGCCGAAAAAGCCTTGGGGGAGGCAGGTGACGACGCACCCGCCGCCGAAGCGGCGCAGTGGCGCCACGCTCTGGAAATTGCTGTGGAGTGTGGCATCGATGCCGTGGCACTGCCTCTGAACAAGCTCGACGGCGGCCATTGGGAAATCCTGGCGGGCGCGGTGGAAGCCGGCTTGGGCGTGTGGGCAGGGACGGTGCCGGCCGCTGCAGACCGGGCACAGCTGCCGTATGCTGCCCTGGTGGAACGGATCATGCGGCCCTGGCGGAAACTGGGTCTGGCCGAATCTGGACTCAACCAACTACGCATCACCGAAGAATCCAACATGACTGCACTGACGCCGCAGCAGGCGCGGGCAGTGCTGGGAAAGACGCTTGATGTTGCGCAAGCGCTGGGCGACATCCGCAACGCCTAGCTCGGCACAGCACCGGCATTGCACCATCACCGCACCAGCAATGACAGGTTTCCGGGAGCGCCGCACTGGTGGTCCGGACGCTTTCGCGAGGCCGCACCCCGCTGATGCCCCGCAGCTGCCAGTTGCTGAATATGATGGCCTTTCAGGTACTAACAAGGTGGGCTGGCGATGACTGGAGGGGAAATGGGCCGGAGGAAGATTAGCCGGAGCCTGGGTGCACTGATTGCGGCAGCGGTTGTGCTGCTAGCTCTGCCTCCCAGCGCAGTTGTGTCCATTCCTGCCACCATGCCGAGTGCATCGGCCACCACAGAGGCCACTCCGGTCAACGGACCGAGCCCCACGCCCGTCATTGGCCCGGTGAGCGCTGCCGTCGGCGATTCTCTGACTCACTCACTGGTGTTGAATCCTGCCTCCGGTCGGTATGAATCTGTGGATGCCAATATTGCCAGCACCGCCGTGCTGATCGGAGACTCGCAGTCGGCCGGAGCTGCGGGCGTGCGCGCCGCCGATACCTGGGTGGAGCGTGGACTTTCCTATGGCGGCTACGCCGTGAAATTTGTGGGTGCCTCAGGGACCGGCTTCACCAGAAGTTCCGCCCGATTCGGTAACTATCCGGACGCGCTGGAGAAAGGCCAAATGGTCCTTCCTCATGGGAATCCTGCGCTCGTGGTGGTCCAAGGCGGCGGCAACGATGCTGCAGCTGGAGCCACGGACGCCGAAATTCTGGCGAACGCTGGCAGGCTGCTGCGGGGGCTGAAGGAAAGCTACCCCAACTCGCAGTTCCTGTTCATCGGCACGCTGGCCCGCGGTGGCAAGGCAGGCGGGCGACGCAATGAAGTGGACATGCTTGTGGCGGGTTTTGCGCACCGCAACGGTGCCTATTTCATCAGTGCCGGTGATTGGCTCACCCGCTATGAGCTCAGCAACAAAATGGCCGACGGCGTGCACCTCACCCTGGAAGGGCATCAGATATTGGGTAAAGTTCTCGCTTCCCGGCTCAAGGACTTGAAACTCCTAGGACCCAAACTGCATTGATTCTCACATGGCTCAGTGGCTCAGTGGCTCAGTGGCTCGGGACGCAGCGCACCAGTGAACTAGAGGCGGCCGGCGGCTTTCAGCTTGATGTACAGATCTGCGAGCTTGGGTGGGAGCTCCGCGGGCGTTGCGTCCACCACTTCAACGCCTGCTTGTTTGAGGTAGCTGGTGATGGCCTCACGACGGTTCAGCGCATGCTCGGCAGCGGCTGCCCGGTAAACAAGGGTGCTGCTGGAGCGTTCCAGCCGAGCACGCTCCAAGGCAGGATCGCGCACGGTCGCCACAACCACCACATGCTTTTGGGAGAGCGTGGTAACCAGCGGAATGAGACCTTCTTCCGCGGCACCGGCGTCCAGCGATGTCACCAACACAACCAAGGCTCGGTGGGCAGTGACGTCCCGGACCTGCCCTGCGATGCCCTGGGCATTGAGCTCAATCAGCTCTGGTTCTAGTGGAGCCAATGCCTGCACCATGGCATTGAGCATATTGCCTTTGCCGGTGGAGGAAACCTTGGCACGGACACGTCTGTCGTAGGCCACCAGGCTGACCCGGTCCCCACCCCGTTCAGCCAGGACGGCCAGTAGGAGGGATGCTTCAATGCCGGTGTCGAGGGCGGTTTCATCGTCAATCCGGGTGGCCGAGGTCCTGGATGTATCCAACACAATCACTACCCTGCGGTCGCGCTCGGGGCGCCAGGTGCGCACCACCACGTCGCGGCGGCGCGCCGTGGCACGCCAGTCAATGGAGCGGACGTCATCGCCGCGGACGTAGTCGCGCAATGAATCAAATTCGGTGCCGGCACCACGGATCTGAACGGCTGCCTTGCCATCAAGCTCACGTAGCTTGCGCAGCTTGGACGGCAGATGGCGTTTGGAGTGGAACGGAGGCAGAACACGCAGCACCCCGGGTGCCGCGATGGTGTGTTGCCGAGCCGCCATGCCCAGCGGACCAAAGGAGCGGATGGTGACGTGGTGGGTTGCCAGATCCCCGCGTCGAGAGGGGAGCAGCTCAACAGTGAGTGCAGCCCGCTCACCGGCACGGATCTGGACACGGGCAAGCGCATTGACGGCCCCAGCCGAAGGTTGCCAGCCATCCTTGACCTGTGCCCGCAACACTGTAGAGGAGTTGTTGGCGAGTCGCAGGACGGCCGTTGCCGGCTCGCCCAGACGGACTCCCGAGGGCAGGCTTCGGCGCAGGGAAACCTTTCGTGGCGATGCCGCCAACACCAGATCAACCACCAGAACCACGAGCAGCACAGACACTGCCAAAACCCAGGACATAGGCCCAGGAAAAACAACCACAGGAATCAGTGCCGCCAGTGCCAAAAAGAAAAACCTGCCCGAAATAGCCATGGTGCTATGCCCGGATCAACGCGGAACCGGAACGGTGGCCAAAATGGAGAGCAGGATGCCATCCACGGCAACACCGTCCATCTCGGCCTCTGGGCGCAAAGCAACACGGTGGCGCAACGTGGGCAGGGCCAGGGCCTTGATGTCATCCGGTGTCACGAATGTGCGGCCCGACAACCAGGCATAGGCCCGGGCAGATTTTAGGATGGCGGTTGCGCCTCGGGGTGAAACACCCAGCTGGAACGACGGTGCCGTGCGAGTGGCACGCACCAAGTCAACAACGTAGGCCAAGATTTCACCGGCCACATTGACCTGGGCAACTTCCTCGCGAGCCTGAGCCAGCTCGGCCGCCCCGGCCACGGGACGCACGCCTGCGGCATGCAGATTCTGCGGGTCGAAGCCCAGACTGTGCCGGCGAATCACTTCAATTTCATCGTCCCGACCGGGCAACTCCATGGTGAGCTTGAGCAGGAAACGGTCCAGTTGGGCCTCGGGTAGTGGGTAGGTGCCTTCGTACTCCACTGGGTTTTGCGTGGCGGCCACCATGAAGGGTGCCGGCAGTTTGCGCGAGACGCCATCAACAGAAACCTGGTGCTCTTCCATGGCCTCCAACAAGGATGCCTGGGTCTTGGGCGGGGTCCGGTTAATTTCATCGGCCAGCAAGATGTTCGTGAAAACGGGGCCCTCGCGGAACGTGAAAGCGGAGGTGCTGGCGTCATAAATCAGTGAGCCCGTGACATCTCCGGGCATGAGGTCTGGGGTGAACTGCACGCGCTTGGTGTCCAGGCTCAGTGCAGTGGACAGCGCCCTCACCAGCAGAGTCTTGGCAACACCGGGTACGCCTTCGAGCAGCACATGGCCGCCGGCCAGCAGAGCAATGAGGAGCCCCGTCACGGTGTCTTCCTGACCCACCACTGCCTTGGCAACCTCTGTCCGAACAGCCAGCAACGCCTGGGCTGAGGGGCTGGGCGCCGGGCGCTGCTGCACAGCCTGTTGCACAGGCTGGTTCACCGGCGGCGCCGGTGGCTGGTAGGCGGGTTGCTGCACTTGATACTGCTGCTGGTATTGCGGCGGCTGCTGGGGCGAGGGGGATCCGGGGTAGCCGTGTTGCGGGTAGGATTCCGGGTTCGTCTCCGGGTGGGGCATGGTCATCGACGGGCCACTTCTTCCTCTAGAGCCGCAAGTTCGGCGGCGATTCTCAACATGTCTTTTTCAGTGTGTGGGGGTTCGCCCAGCAAGATGGCATGAACGTGCGTGCTGGGGCGAGAGGTTGCGGCGGCAACAGCTTCGACCACGACGGAGGGATCCGCCGAATGGCCCAAACGAAGAGCGCGCGCCAGCCGCGTCAGCGACGCATGTTGGAGCGTGCGCGTGGCAGTATCCACGGCGCGTGCATCTTGATAGAGACGGGCGCGGCCAGCCATGGTTTCGGACGCCTTCACAATGACCGGAAGCGGCTCGGCCACCAGCGGCCCGTTCCTGCGCCCGCGCCACAGCACGCCTACCAGAGCCACCAGCATCAGCCACGCCGATGCCGGGAACATCCATGCCGGAGTCAGATCGGCAAAACTGGGTGAGGTTTGCGCGGGCGGAACATCATTTAGGGAGGATGTGTACCACAGTAGATTTGGCTTGCTGCCAAGCAGCCGGAACGTCAGCGCTGCATTGCCGGCCTGGTCAAGGTTGTGGTTATTGACGACGCCGGAAAACCCCAGCGCGGTGATGTCGCCAGCGCTGTTGCTCGCCAGGAATCCCCCCGATGCTGTGCCCGCTTTTGCGTTGGGGGTGAAGCACGTTTGTGCGCCCTTATAGAGCAGCAGCGGACCCTTGGCCGGTCCCGTATTCAGAGCCGGGTCTGGGCCTGTGCCACCGATGGAGCCAGCGGCCGTGGCATCCACATTCTCACACTGGGCATCCACCAGTTGGCTGCCCGCGGTGGTACCGGCAGAGCTGATTTCGGGGCTGAGGTTCTTCAGTGTGAGCGGGCCGGGGGTGATCGCCACCAACTTGGCGCCGTTTTCTTCAACGGCGGCAGCCAGCTCAGAAACCTGAGTGGGAGTGAGGATTTTTCTCGGGTCATAGAACAGGACAGTGCTGCTGGCGTAGGCATTCTGCGCCAGAGCATCGGTGGTCTCAAGCAGTGATTTGGTGGCTGTGACAGCCACCCCCTGATTTTCAAGAACCGAGGCAGCAGCCTGAGCGCCGGCCGGAGCCGGGTTGTTGATTGCCAAAGCGTCGAGGCTGCGGTTGCCCGAATTGGACATCACGAACGCCACGACGGACAGCAAGACAAACACTGCCCCGCCGATGATCCAAAAGCGGTATTTGCGCCACCATTTGTTGAGGCGCCGGGCTGCGGTGGTGTCTTCGGCGACAAAGACATGATTGACGGTTCCGTCAGGTGCAGTGTTATCAGATGCATTGTTCTCCGGGGCATCGCTGCGAGGTGCGGTGGAGGTGGGCACGGGGGAGAGGCTCATAGGGACACCGCCGTGAAGTCATCGGCATAGATCGGTGTTGCACGTGCCACCGCAGTATCGGTGGCAAGCAGTTCGTCATACATGGACTGGGTGGGAGGCACTTTTCCATACCGCACGGCATTGAAGAGATCGGCAGCGCGGTGGATTTCCGCGCTCAAGCTGGGGAAAGACAGCTCTAGTTCGGCCGCAATTTCTACGGCAGTTCGCCCAGGTGTCCTGGCCGTGACATCACGCTCTTCACCGGCCCGGGCCAGCGCCCGGAACTGTTCGTTGATGGCAGTGTGCAAATCCCCAGCGTGGGCGGCGGTTTTGGCCAGCTTGCGGTGCTGGTCCGCGGAAAGGGTCATCTCAGCGTCAAAGACCGCCTTGTCCATGGCTTTCTTGCGATTGAGCCGGGGTCTGACGATGAAGATGATTGCCAGCACGGCAACCACCACCAAGCCAATGACAACGCTGAGCCCAATATTGCCTTTGGCCGTGCCCACGTTGTTTAGAAGTTCCTGCAGAGCCCGTCCCAACAGATCCAGAATCTGCCGCAGCCAGCCGGGCTTGGCATCCTGATAGCTCTGCTTGGCCAGTTCTTCAGCGGCCCAACGGCGCGCCTCATCGGCCCCGGGGGTGACGGGGACGTCAAAGAAATTCAGGAAGGGCACAAGCGCAGTGGCGACCAAGGCAAGAACCTACTAAACGTTTGTGCCGGGGTATTGAGAGGCGCCCGATGAATAGGCGCCCGGGACCATGGCTGCGGGAGAGGGAGCGCCGGGGATCCCGCCGTCGTCCTTCCCACTTTCAGACTCCTTGAGGAGGGTGATATCGAAACCGTCGCGGCGCATGCGCAGATCCACATAAATCAGGGCCATGACGGCCGTCTGGAATGCGAGGGTAACAGCGCCGACGAGGGCACCGATGCCCGATGAAATGACCTGAACAATGATGGTTTGGGCCAGAGCTTGCTCCTGGGTGGCCTCGATACTCATGGTGCCCATGATTAGGCCAACAATGAAGCTGACGGGTGTGGTGATGATCCCACCAATGACCGAAGCGATGATGGCCGCCAGCAGCGCCGTTCCAAAGGTCCGCCACCAGTTTTGCTTGGTCAGCTGCCACGAGCGTTTCACGGCCGCAAGGGCACCGATATTTTCCACCACGATAGCCGCCGGGGCCACGAGCACTTTGGTGCCGATCCACAGTCCTGCGGCGAGGAACGGCAAGCTGATCAGGATGGACAGGCCAACCGCGGCGAGGGCTCCGCTGTCCGATTCTGTAGCCCCAAAGGATATGAACAGCACCACTACCAGAACAACGTAAATCAACACGGCAACCAGGGTGGCGGCGGCATAGAGGACCGCCAGCAGAAGCAGGGTCCCGATGCGTGGTTTGGCCAGCTGCCACATTTGAGTAAATGTGGTCTTGCGGTTGAGCACCGATCGGATCACCGGAATTACCAGTGCACCCTGCAACACCATTTGCAGCAAGGTGGTGACAAAGACCGTCACGACGATGGCAATGCTGAATCCAACGAGGCTGCCGAGTAGGCCGTCGATGCTTGATGGATCGTTCTCGTCGATGACGAGCGTGCCGTCCATGATCCCGAACATGAACTGACCCAGAGCCATGAACGTGACCAGCAAGGTGGCTGCCACGCTGATCAGCTGGAAAATCAAGGCAGAACCGAACATGGCCTTGCCATTGCGTCGGGCTGCTTGGAAAGAACCATCGAGAATTTCACCCAGACGAAGCGGGCGCAGCGGAATAATGCCGGGCTTGGGCGGGGCCATGTAGTTGTTGTAGCCCGGCTGTTGGCCAGGGAATTGGGGTTGGCCGGGATACTGAGGCTGGCCCGGGTACTGCGGCTGCCCCGGATATTGAGGGTTCGGCTGCTGAGCATACTGGCCCCACTGCGGCTGAGCAGGTTGTTGTGCCTGCTGGCCCCACTGGGGCTGAGTGGGCTGCTGGGGTTGCGCGGGAGGTTGCTGCGCGTACTGGCCCCATTGCGGCTGCTGTGGCTGCTGTGGCCGCTCTCCCCACTGAGGTTGGGCGGGTTGTTGTGCCTGCTGGCCCCACTGAGGTTGCGCGGGTTGTTGGGCCTGCTGACCCCACTGAGGTTGCGCGGGTTGAGCAGGTTGCGCGGGCTGAGCAGGTTGCTCAGGCTGAGCGCCCGGCCACGTCTGAGCGGGTTGTTGCGGAGCCTGGCCCGGCTGCCCAGGAGGCAACGGCGGCTGCTGCGGAGCCTGCCCGGCGACCTGCCCGGTGAAACCCTGATTCTGGCCCGGCTGGTCACCTTGCGGTGCCTGCGGTGCCAGCGGTTCTTGTGGTTCCTGTGGTTCCTGCGTCATCATGCTCCCCTGAAAGATCCCCCATGTAAAAACCTGGCACAGCAACAACTGCTGGAGTTCCCCGCAGCGACAACGACATCGACAAAAAGCGACAAAGGCGACAAAAGCGACTAACTGGCGTCAAAATCCGCAGCGGACCCATGCTGTTGCTGCGTCCATCATCAAACCCTATCGGGAAGATGCACGTTTTCCCTGTGTACGAACCGGGCATTGCGGAAACAATTGACACGAGCTGTGGAGCGTCGATAGGGACATTGTGCGGCTTATAAGCAAATATAGAGGTATGAAGGCACGTATTTTAGTTGTTGACGATGACGAAGCACTGGCCGAGATGATTGGTATCGTCCTGCGCAATGACGGGTTTGACCCGGTGTTCTGTGCGGACGGTGCCAAAGCCTTGGAGACATTCCAGTCCAGCAAGCCAGATCTGGTCCTGCTGGACTTGATGCTGCCCGGAATTGACGGCATTGAAATCTGCCGCCTGATCCGTGCGGAATCGGATGTACCCATTGTGATGCTGACGGCTAAGTCCGACACTTCCGATGTGGTGCGCGGGCTGGAATCTGGTGCTGACGATTACGTGGCCAAGCCGTTCAAACCCGCCGAGTTGGTGGCACGAGTGCGCGCACGCTTGCGTCCCGGTGACGTCAAGGCCCCGGAAACTCTTGTCATTGGCGAGATCAGTATTGACGTCGCTGGCCATGCCGTTCGCCGCGCGGGTGAGCGTATTTCGCTAACCCCGCTGGAATTCGATCTCCTCGTGGCGCTGGCCCGCAAGCCTTGGCAGGTATTCTCCCGAGAGTTACTGCTGGAACAGGTATGGGGCTACCGCCACGCCGCTGACACACGCTTGGTCAATGTCCATGTCCAGCGCCTGCGCTCCAAGATTGAACGCGATCCCGAGGCCCCGGAAGTGGTTCTCACAGTGCGCGGCGTCGGCTACAAGGCCGGGCAGTAAGCGCTGATTACCGTGGTCCGCGGGTGAGGCGAGCATGAATCAGTCCCCAGACAAGTTCGACGCCGGACACGCACGGGCCGAGTCCGTGGTTCCTAACGCTGTGCCCGGCTCCGCCACGGACACCCCACCCTCCACTGGCACCGCGACCACCGCTGTCCCTGACGTCGACTCCGGTGCAACTCTCGGTGCCACTGTCGGTCCCACTGTCGAAGGGACCCTGAGCGCCAAAATTGCCGCCGTTATTGTCACCAAAATTGTCCCCATGCTTGCCGCTGTGGGTAAGGGAATTCTCAGGGTTTTTTCCGGTCTCCGGCACGCGTTCTCGCGCCGATGGCGGACGTCGTTGCAGTTCCGCACGGTTGTCACCACTTTGCTGATTGCCTCAGTGGCCGTGGTGGGTGTTGGCGGGTATCTGGCCGGTCAGATTTCCAACGGCTTGTTCAAGGAGCGGCTTGCCCAAGCGCAGCAGGAATCTGCCCGCGGCACCACCCAGGTTCAGGACAGCTTCTCCGGTGCCAGCCTGAGCGATCAGCCACGTGTAGCCACGTACGTCGGGGATACCCTGCGGTTGCTGGAACTTGGTGGCGCCGACGACAGCCGTAAATACCTGATGGTCAAAATCCCGGGGCAGAACAGCCGGCTGGCTGTCAGCTCTTCGGACTCCGGCGGTGTCACCACGGCAATCATTCCGGACGAACTGCGTCAGGCCGTCCAAGCTGATCCTGACAGTCAATTCTGGCAGTCGATTTCACTGCCAACCGGCGAGGCCGGATTCAGCCCGGCCGTGGTGGTGGGCAGTCAAGTGGAGCTGCTGCGTACCAACTACGAGCTTTACATGATCTATGACCTGAACTCTGCTCAGGTCACGTTGAACTACATTCAGTCAGTGTTGTGGGTGGCCGGTGCCATCCTCCTGGTACTCATTGGCGCCATTGCCTGGTATGTCACCCGGACCGTGGTCAAGCCTGTCAGTGAAGCTGCCGCCGTATCGGAAAAACTGGCGGCCGGCGAACTTGAAGAACGCATGGCAGTGACCGGCGAGGATGAGATGGCACGGCTGGCCACATCCTTTAACAAGATGGCCACCTCCCTGCAAGACCAGATCACTGCGCTTGGTACGCTCTCGGAGATGCAGCAGCGGTTTGTCTCGGATGTCTCTCACGAGCTGCGGACACCGCTGACCACCGTGCGCATGGCCGCCGAGGTACTCTATGATGCTCGCGAAGACTTCGACCCCATCAATAAACGGTCTTCGGAACTGCTGTTTCACCAGGTTGAGCGCTTTGAGCTGCTCCTGGCCGACCTATTGGAAATCTCCCGCTTTGACGCAGGTGTGGCAGATCTCGACGCAGAATTGCTGGATATCTTCTCCGTCATCCATTCGGTCATCGACGGGGCCATGCCCGTTGCCGAGGCGAACAAGTCTGAGCTTTCGGTGGTGACCCGCCTACGCAACCACAAATGCGTTGTGGAGATGGACTCGCGTCGGATCGATCGGATTCTTCGCAACCTGGTGCTCAATGCCCTTGAGCATAGTGAAGGAAATCCCGTGAAGATTTACGTTTCGGCGGATGAAGACGCCGTCGCCGTGGCGGTGCGTGACTACGGCATCGGCATGTCTCCCGACGCCGTGGGTCATGTCTTTGATAGGTTTTGGCGTGCCGATTCCGCCCGTGCCCGCACCACCGGTGGCAGTGGCCTGGGCTTGTCCATTGCCATGGAAGATGCCCGGCTGCACGACGGTTGGCTCGATGCCTGGGGGGTTCCCGGCGAAGGTTCCTGCTTCCGCCTGACCCTGCCACGTAAGCGCGGCACCGTACTGACTCATTCACCGGTTCCCTTGCCTCCCGACGGCGGTGCAGCCAGCAGTTCCAGCTCGCTCAGTACGGGACCTCTGCTGCTCACTCACACCGGTTCATTGGGCGTTGTGGGTGCGCTGGGCAGCATAAAGTCTGTGCCCGGCGTTAAAAATGTGCCTGAATCGGGAAAGACCCAAGAACAGCATGGCCCCGAGTCTGATGATCCGGGCATGAACAGCTCTGAGAAGGTGAACCACTGATGAGCCCCAAGGCGCAGGTGATCCAAGGCCGTCCGGCGACTCGCGAACAGCGGCACTCGACGGTGTCGCTGTGGGCGATGGTCGTCGTCGTACTTCTGGCAGTGACCGGCTGCGCCACGATCCCCCTGCACGGCAATGTGGGGAAAAGCGATCCAATTGGCCCGCGGAACAGCTCTGTCAACATCAGTTTGCAGCAATTTTCGCCTGTGGACGGCGCCTCCCCAGAGAGCATCATTCGCGGATTCATCGATTCCGGGACCGGTATTTCGGACGATTTCCAGGTAGCACGGCAGTATCTGACGCCGGCACTGGCCCAATCGTGGGCGCCTGACAAACGCACCCTGGTCTACAAAGACACATTCGCCGTGACGCCCTCCACCGACGCTCAGACGTTTGAACTGAAGCTCGATCTGGTCTCCACCGTTGATGCAGCAGGCGTGCTGACCCCGGCTAAGGGAAATTCCTCGGAACTGCTGCGCATGAAAATGGTGCAAGTTGATGGACAGTGGCGGATCTCCGAAGCTCCCGACGGCGTAATCCTCACCGAAGCGAATTTCCAGACGCTGTACGCCCCGGTGTCGCTCTACTTCTACGACCCGTCCTTCACCTACGGTGTGCCCGATGTTAGGTGGCTGGCCGGGAGGACCTCACGGACGGCCACCTCCATTGTCAAGGCGATGCTCAATGGCCCTGCGCCGTATTTGCAAGGTGCTGTGGTCAGCGCCTTCCCTGCTGGAATTGCCCTGGAACGGGACTCCGTACCCGTCAACAATGGACAAGCCCAAGTAGGGTTGACGGCTCAGCAACTGTTGGCAACCAGCACGGAGCAGCGCCAGCAAATGAACGCACAGCTCCTGACCACGTTCCAGAAGAGCCTCAACACCATCACTGAGGTGCAGTTTCTGGCCGATGACAGATCCGTGGACATGGGTGGGAACGGCGACGCCGTGAGCCACATGATCATTGATAATCCCGTTCCGCCCACTCAGATTGCTTTGGCCCAGAAGAATCTGGTCAGCTTCGACGGCACCAAGATTGCACCGATTGCCGGGGTCGACCCCGTCGCGGATCTGGATCCTTCGGCACCTGCCATTTCATATTCGGGGAAGAATTTCGCGTTCCTCTCCGGGCCGGGCAACCAAATTTATACAGTGAGCGCCAATCAACAACCCGCGCTTGCCTTGTCAGGCGTGGCGCTCACACCGCCGTCCTTTGCCCCCAATGGCTGGCTGTGGTCTGCAGCTGGGGACGGTTCGGGTTTGGTGCTGGCCATCAACCCGAACGGCGGAGGCAAGCTGGGGACGCCGGTGATGATGACTATTCCGTGGCTGGTGGGGCAGGAGGTCAGCACTTTTAGGGTCTCCCGGGACGGCACCCGAGCCCTGGTGATCTCTGCGGCGAACGGCGTGAGTAAGGTAAGTATCACAGGCATATTCAAGTCGGGAGACGTGCCGAAGGAACTCACCGCACCTATCCGCTTGCCACACACCGGATCGCCCACCCTCGGCGTGTGGGCGGGAGACTCCAGCGTCGCCATTATGGCCCCGTCAGCAAGCAAGCCTGTGATTATTGAGGTCCTGGACCTAGCTGCCAGTCCTGTCGAAATGGACGAGCTCAAGGGAGTTCAGTGGATCAGTGCAGGCTCGGGCGTGCGGAACGTGCACGCTCAAACGGCTACCGAGTTCTATACCAACGTGGGCAATTATTGGGAAGTGGACGCCAAGGAAATCCAACAGGGATCGTTCGCCGGTTAGAGAGATCTGCTGGCAGTAGATCTCGTGGAGCTGTTCCTCCACAGCTTCACTGGATGCTGCACCGCCCACAATCGGCAGTGTGAACCCCCGCAGAGCCTCGAAACGGGTCCATGCTGGGGACCATGGATGCAATAGAGGGCACCGATGGCACCGACAACACGGAGGGTGCTGATTACACGGAGGCCACCGACGCGCAGGAGCTTGGAGCTGGACAGGCAGGCCGGCACCGGGGACACCCTCGTGCGCTCTGGTTGCGGGCATCGTTGTGGTGCGCAGCCGCATGGCGTGACTTCCTGTACCTGGTGATGCCTGCCGACTGTGTGGTGTGTGGCGCCGAAGATCACACTTTGTGCCCAGAGTGCTCGGCCGCATTGCGCCAACAAACGGCGGCACCATTCCGTGCTGAACACAGCGCGGATGCCTTGGTGGGCGTTGCTGGAAATTCGCTGTTGCCGGTCATCGCCGCAGGGGAGTACCGGGACGCTCTTTCCCAAGCCATTCTGGGGTTCAAGAATCATGGGCGAACGGAATTGGGCCCGCCGTTAGCCCGATGCCTCGCCCGCGCTTTGTTGCTGTTGAACAGCAGTAGCTGCACGGAGCAACCACCCACCTCAGAGCTACTGCTTCTGGTTCCCATTCCCAGCACTGGAAGCGGTTGGCGGCGTCGCGGCTATGACCCGGTTGCCCTGATTCTGCGTGCCGTGACTCGTGAAGCTCGCCTGCCCTCAGGCATGGAGCTGGTCCCGCTATTGCGCATCAAGGCGAAGCTGCCGTGGCACACCACGAACCAGAAAGGATTGGGCCGTGCGGCACGGCGGCGAAACGTTCGTAACACGATGGCCATTGCAGGTAAAACACTGAAAAATTTTCGGCTGAAAGCGAACCCATCTGGCCAATCAGTGATCTTGATTGACGATGTCCTGACCACAGGTTCAACTCTCCGCGAAGCGGCAAAAACACTGGAGAATGCCGGTTTTTGTGTCCGTGCAGCGGTGGTTTTGGCAGCTGCTAGGGCACCGTCTCCCAACACAGAATCAACAACAGAAGAATGACGCGCCGAAAACATTTTGTGAGCAAAAGATGAATAAACCCATGCAGTGAACTAACGTGAGTAAACGGGTACCTCTTCAGAGGGGAAACCGCCCGTCGGCGGTCAGGAACCAGCAATAATCGCTAGCCGGCCGCCGTGTCACCGAAGATATTTGGAGGGCACCATGGAGTTCATGATCACCGGTCGCAACTTGAGTGTTTCGGACCGATTCCGCGAATATGCAGGCGAAAAGCTCACGAAGATCGAACAGCTGGCAACTAAGGTTCAGCGTGTCGATGTGAAGGTTTCCAAGGAGAGCAAGGCCCGCACAGCAGACACCCCTCTCACGGTTGAGTTGACGGTTGTCGGTCGAGGTCCTGTCATCCGCGCGGAAGCTGCCGCATCGGACAAGTTCGCTGCTTTTGATCTGGCTTACGGAAAGCTGCTTGAGCGTCTCCGCCGTGCCAAGGACAAGAAGAAGGTCCACCACGGACGGCACGCCCCCGTCGCAGTCAACGAAGCCACTGGTTCATTGCCAACCGTCAGCAGCTCTGAGCCGATTTACGCCCAGACCACACCTGAGGTTGTCGAAGAGAAGTCACCCTACGACATCGAAAACGACATCCCTGCCGGCGATTCACCTGTGCTGATCCGGCGCAAGGTCTTCCCACCCACAGCATTGTCACTCGATGACGCTGTGGACAACATGGAAATGGTGGGACACGATTTCTACCTTTTCATCGATGCAGCAACCGGCATCCCCTCGGTTGTCTACCGTCGCAAGGGCTGGACCTACGGAGTCATCTCACTGGATGAAAACGCAGATGCAGCCGAGGAAATTTCCGCCTACCGCTCAGCGGATGAGCCAGCCCGCGTCTAAGCGACTCTGGCATTACCAGCCCGCAAACAGGCCCACGAACGTCCTAGGAAGCAGTGCAGATGAATGCCAGCCTGAGCCTGTCCCAGGCCCGGCGCATTGCATTGAAGGCTCAAGGACTTTCAACAGTTCGGCCCACCCAACCCGTCACAGCGCGGAGGGTGGGCCGGACTTTTGCTCAAATACAGCTCGTGCAGATCGACTCCGTCAACGTGCTTTCACGCAGCCACTACCTACCGTTCTTTTCTCGGTTGGGACCCTACGATCACGCACTTGTTGATGGACTGGCGGGGAGACCGCCACGCAAACTCATGGAGTATTGGGCCCACGAGGCAAGCTTCATTCAGCCATCACAATTTCATGACCTGCGGCTATGGCAACACAGGAGCTGGGTGGGCTCAGCTGGCATGGAGACGGCTCTCCGCGATGAACTGGAAGGGCGCATCCTCGCCGTCTTGACAGGAGACTTGGCCCTGACTGCTCGTGAGATCAAGGAACGCGTTGGGCACGAGGAAGTCGCAGACCGCAGCCACTGGGGATGGAACTGGAACGCTGTCAAACGAACCCTCGAAGGTCTCTTTGAGCGGGGAATCGTCGGTGCTGCTTCACGGAACGAAACGTTTGAGCGCCGCTACGCGCTGATTGAGAAGATTTTGCCTCCCGCGGATCAGGGATTGTTTGTGCCGGGGGAGAAGATGGCGGCCGCCGACAAGGAAGAAGCCATGATTCGTCTGGTTTCAGCGGCGGCCAGGGCGCACGGCATTGGGACCACCAGATGCTTTGCGGACTACTTCCGGTTGCCCGTCAACGCCGTGACACAGGCCGTCCGCTACCTCGTGGACTCCGGAGAATTGGAACAGGTCGCCGTCAACGGGTGGGATGCGGTGACGTACCTGCACGCCGCGGCAACAATACCGCGTAAGGCTGTCGCCAGTGCGCTGCTGAGCCCTTTCGATTCACTGGTCTTTGAACGGCGCAGGCTCGAAAAACTCTTCGATTTCCACTACCGGATAGAGATCTACACTCCCCAACAGCAACGAAAATATGGATATTACGTGTTGCCGTTTCTGCTGGGCGAGAACATCGTGGCGCGGGTGGATTTGAAAGCCGACAGGCAATCCGGCGTCCTCGTCGTCCGTGGTGCCTTTGCCGAAGCCGGCGCGCCCAAAGAAACCGCTATTCATTTGGCCACTGAGCTTGAAGCGATGGCCCTGTGGCTGGGGCTGGGGAGCGTAGCCGTTCATGATCATGGTGACCTCTCAGGGAGCCTGCAGGCAGCACTGCCATAATTGGCGGTGCGCTGTGCGTCTTCTCACGTAGACTGAACACGCCACTTTTAGGCAGCAATAGATTGGGAGCAATTTCGTGCCATCACTTCTTGAGCGAGTTCTTCGCACAGGCGATCGCAAGACGCTTAAACGACTCAATGTCCTCGCGGACGCCATTGACTCGCTGGAGGATTCTTTCCAGACCTTCACCGACGCTGAGCTGCGCGAGGAAACAGATAAACTCAAGCTCCGTCACGAAGACGGGGAATCGCTCGATGATCTGCTGCCGGAAGCTTTCGCCGCCGTGCGTGAAGCGTCTTCGCGCACACTGGGCCTGCGCCACTTCCGCGTCCAGCTCATGGGTGGTGCCGCGCTTCACCTTGGCAACATTGCCGAAATGAAGACTGGTGAAGGTAAAACCCTGGTGGCCACGGCCCCGGCATACCTGAACTCGCTTACCGGCAAGGGCGTCCACGTGGTCACGGTGAACGACTACCTGGCGCAGTACCAATCGGACCTCATGGGACGTGTCTTCCGCTTCTTGGGCCAGAGCAGCGGTTGTATTGTCGCCAATCAGGACCCTTCGGTCCGGCGGGCTCAGTATGCTGCCGACATCACGTACGGCACCAACAACGAGTTTGGCTTTGACTACCTGCGCGACAACATGGCGTGGAGCCAGGACGAATTGGTCCAGCGCGGCCATAACTTCGCCATCGTCGATGAAGTTGACTCGATCCTGATCGATGAAGCCCGAACCCCATTGATCATTTCCGGTCCTGCATCAGGCGATGCCAACCGCTGGTACGGGGAGTTCGCCAAGGTAGTTCAGCGTCTCAAGATTGAAGATGACTACGAGGTCGACGAGAAAAAGCGCACCGTAGGTGTTCTCGAGGGTGGCATTGAAAAGGTAGAGGACTACCTGGGCATCACCAACTTGTACGAGTCCGCAAACACGCCTTTGATCGGCTTCTTGAACAATGCCATCAAGGCCAAGGAACTCTTTAAGCGAGACAAGGACTACGTCATCATGGATGGCGAAGTCCTGATTGTCGATGAGCACACCGGCCGTATCTTGGCCGGCCGTCGCTACAACGAAGGCATGCACCAGGCCATTGAGGCCAAGGAAGGTGTGGAGATCAAGGCAGAGAACCAGACGCTGGCCACAGTGACATTGCAGAACTACTTCCGCCTGTATGGCAAACTCTCCGGCATGACCGGTACAGCCGAGACCGAGGCGTCCGAATTCATGGGCACCTACTCGCTGGGTGTTGTACCGATCCCCACCAACAAGCCGATGCTGCGTGTTGACCAGTCTGACTTGGTCTACAAGAACGAGGTTGTAAAGTTCGACGCCGTCGTGGCTGACATTGCCGAGCGTCACGAAACCGGTCAGCCGGTTTTGGTCGGTACCACCAGCGTTGAGAAGAGCGAATACCTCTCCAAGAAGCTGGCAGAGGCTGGCGTCAAACACGAGGTGTTGAACGCCAAGAACCACGCGCGTGAAGCAGCGATCGTGGCCCAAGCTGGCCGCCGCGGCGCCGTCACCGTGGCCACCAACATGGCTGGCCGCGGGACTGACATCATGCTCGGCGGAAACGCTGAATTCAACGCCGTGGCTGAATTGAAGGCACGCGGGCTGGATCCTGAAGAAAATGCCGAAGAATACGAGGCAGCCTGGGACGAGGCGTTTGAAGAAGCCAAGCTTGCCGTCAAGGATGAGCATGAGGCCGTTCTGGAAGCCGGTGGCCTTTATGTTTTGGGTACCGAGCGCCACGAATCCCGACGCATCGACAACCAGCTGCGAGGCCGTTCAGGCCGTCAGGGTGACCCGGGAGAATCCCGCTTCTACCTGTCACTGACGGATGATTTGATGCGCCTGTTCAACTCCGGTGCAGCCGAACGCCTCATGTCACGTTCCTCCATGCCCGACGACGTGGCGCTGGAATCCAAGCTGGTTTCGAAGGCTATTGCTTCGGCACAGGGTCAGGTCGAAGGCCGCAATGCCGAGCAGCGCAAGAACGTCTTGAAGTACGACGACGTTCTCAACCGTCAGCGTGAAGCCATCTACGGTGACCGCCGTCGAATCTTGGAAGGTGGAGACCTGCATGAGAAGGTCCAGCACTTCCTCGAAGACACTGTCAACGAGATCATTGATGCTTCTCTGAGCAGCGGACACGCAGGCGAGTACGATTTCAGCACGCTCTGGAGCAACCTGCGCACCATCTACCCCGTCACCGTGAGCGTGGATGAAATTGCTCAAGAAGTGGGCGGTGAAGGCCGAATTACTGCTGAACAGCTCAAGACCGAGCTGCTCTCGGATGCTCGTGTTGCCTACCAGGAGCGTGAAGCTGCCCTTGGTTCAGAAACCATGCGTGAGCTCGAACGCCGTGTTGTCCTTTCCGTAGTGGGCCGCAAGTGGCAAGAACACCTCTACGAGATGGATTACCTCAAGGAAGGCATCGGCCTGCGGGCCATGGCTCAGCGTGACCCCCTCGTGGAGTACCAGCGCGAAGGCTACGAGATGTTCCAGTCCATGATGGCCTCCATCCGCGAGGAAAGCATCGGCTTCCTGTTCAACTTGGAAGTTCAGGTTGAAAACGCTCCGGCAGCAGCCGTTGGTATTGTTGCGGATGCTCCGGTCAACCTGATGAAGCGCGTTGACGGTGGCGTTGAAGCAGGCGAGCACGTTCACGAACATGAGCATGTTGCCCCGCGTATCACGGCTCCTGGGCTGGAAGCTCCGGCTCGTCCGGCGCAGCTTCAGTTCACTGCCCCAGATGCACAAGGTGACGCGGAAACGCATGTTGAGCGTCGCAGCACCGGCGGTCTGCCGCCGTCGGCCAAGCGCCCGGCCAACAAGACCAAGACTAAGAAGAAGAAGCGCTGATCCTCAGTCAGTGAAAGTGCCGCCGTCTGGCGGAATGGCCGCAGAACATGTTCTCCGGTGGTTCCGCAAGACGGCGGCACTTTTTTGCTCATCCGATCCGCAAGGCGGTGACCTTCCACATGCCCTTGGATAATTCGAGACGCATGGCGATGGCTCTGAACCTGGTCTTATCGGCAACAATTACTGCCGTCTCAAAGACTCCCGGGGTGACTGCGAAGCAGTGAACTGAGTGCACCCGAGGTTGCCGATACAGGAGATGGACGTTCTCGATTTGCCCTTCTGGGCTGCGCCGGCGAGCTTGTGCCCGGCAGGCCCGTGCATGCAGCCGGGCCCTGGTGGTCAGGGCACTCAGACACCGGGCATCGAGCCAGCGGGCAAGTTGTTGAACTGAACGGACGCCGTTGAGAATCTCCAGAGCACTCTGGGCGACCTTGCAAGACATATTGCTCACCACAGCACGTTCGGCCTGTTCCGGATCCAAGCTATGGACGGTACCGAGAGTGCCAGAAGCGCAAGTTGTGTTGCGTGCTTGTGGGCGAGAGGCTCGGGTGCCCGGTGTCCCTCTGGCACCCGCTGTCGCTGTGCTGCCAGCCATGAGACTACGAGCGGCCATGCTCGTGCCCCGAGTGATGCGCCTGGGCTTTCGAGGCTGTGGACCAAGATCGAAGAGATTCACCACGTTATCCGGGGATGGTCCCGACTGCCCGCCCGGGGCGGGGACATTCCTTACGACCAGCAAGGTAGCTGGTGCGGCGGTTTCAGAGATAGCTGCTGTACTCACGGTGTGCTCCTTTGCACTGGGCTGGTGCTGGCCGGGACTGTGGTTGAGCGCCACAGTGCCAGTTCAGCCCGATTGTTAGTGTTCGTGGTGTCAGTAACTGCCCGGCGCATGGAGGACTTGGCCGGGGAGAATCAGGTTCGGATCTGTTCCAATCGTGGAGCGGTTGGCGTTGTACCACTGAGGCCACGCCAGAGCCACATCGACGTCTGAGGAGTATGGCCCCAATGACTCGGCAACAATTCCCCACAAGGTATCGCCCCTTTTGACCACCACATCGCCAGTCTCGGTGGCAGACGAAGCGGAACCACCTTGCCCGGCAGTGCCTGCATCGTTCCTGGGCGGCTGGCGGATCAACAAATCTGGTTCAACGTCAGGGGTATTCGGGATCCACAAGGGGTTCACTGGCTGGGTTGAAACTGGTGGTAACGGATCCTTGACCGGTGTGGTGGTGGCGCCAGGGGTGGCTGGGGCGGTCGATACAGTCTGTGCCTGCCAGAGCGGATCCACTCCGGGTGCTTCAGCGGCACTGGCCAGCGGCGCCGTCAGGAGATGAATGCCGAGGACCGCAGCCACCACTCGACGCATGAAAGCGGGGGAGCACCCTGCCGTAACAGCAGAAAAGCGGTGGGCGCCGAGCCTGTGCGCCATGGCTGACACGAAGGCGCAACATAGTGCGAAGCACCACCAGCAGAGCAAAGCAACGCCGATGCCTGCACCGGCAACGCCCACTAGTTCGGGCAAGCCTAGGGAGGGGGCTACTGCGTGACCGCCCCACTGCAGCCGCAGCAGTGAGAAGCCACTGAAGACTAGTGCTGCTCCGAGGAAAACGATGGCCGCCGTCATCGCGAGGTCGGCCCGTGCTTGCGATTTCACGATCATTCTCCTTTGGGCTTCTTTAGCCTTATTTGATGCCGTTTGACATCATTAGGATTGATTTACTTCATTTTGACCCTTAAGCGTCGCGGTGTCCATAGTCCTTGATGAGTTTGTGGATAGACGGGGTTGACTGACCAGCGGGCTCGGCTTAGCGTGACCGCATGCGGTGGGAACTACTTTTTGGCGATCTGGAAGCCCAGTGGCATGCCTCGACACAGCAGGATTTTGAGGCGCATATCAACGAACTGGCCCGTATTGAAGCCGCCCAATTAACTTTTGCGCAGACCTTGCGTGGTGCCACCGGGCACCAGTTATCGGTGGTGATGTGCACCGGGACGGCCTATCACGGCGAGGTGCTCAGAGTCGAAGGAGAATGGGCACTGCTGCGCGAAGGGAATCGCTCGGTCATCGTGCCGCTGGCCAAAGTGGTCCGGGTGCACGGGCTGGGATTGGCCCGGCGGCAGTCATCGACAAAGGTCATCTACTCACTGGCCGCGGCCCTGCGGGTGCTGGCTCGGAACCGTTCGTCCATTGTTCTCGAGGTCGATGTCGCCAACCAAGCTGGTTCGAGCGCCACGCATGTCCGGGGAGTCCTGGACCAGGTGGGTGCGGATTATGTCCAACTCATGCAATTGGCCGACGGCGTGGGCCGGGACCTCGGTAACCGGCAAGGCTCAGTGGTGGTCCCGATGGGACGGCTCGTGAGCATTGCCTCCTCGCCCGAGAATGAGTTCTGACTCGGAGCAGCTAAACACCAAGGGCCTGTGTCCGCTATCGGCTGGAGCGCGTGTCCGCTACTGGGTTGAGGTGGTGTTTTCGGCCGCCAACATGGTCCGGGCCGCGGCGTGCCGATCATCAATGAACGCCTCGAACTTGGCTTCATCCACACGCCATTGCCCGCGCCCTCCTATTTGGAAGGCGGGTAGTTCTCCGCTGTGCACCAACGCGTAGCAGGCGGCGGCCGAAATCTGCAGCTGTTCGGCCACATCGGCCAAAGTGAGGAATCTGGGCATGTACTCATTATCCCCCTGTTGTTCCCTTTTGACGAGCTTGGATAGCTTTATCCACAACATGGCATCGCTTGGAGTTGTCCACAGATTTCGCCATTTTCGCTAGAAGGCCTTTCAACCGGGGTCGATCGGCGGTACAAAGGGTAGACGGCAGCGCGGTTCGCATGGCTGCCAGCAGGTTCCTGAAGGGGGCGGAGCTATGGCGATCCAGACGCCGGGCCAAGCACCACGGTTGAGTAAACCGTCGTGGAAGGACCCACGCCTGCTCATAGGCATCCTGCTGGTCTTGGCGTCAGTGGCGGGCGTGGTGGCGCTGGTGGGCAACGCAGCTACAACAGTGCCCATGTATGCGGCCAAGGAAACGCTCGTGGTGGGCCAGAGCATAACCGAAGATTCCTTCACGATCGTTCAGGTCCAGCTCGGCGAGGTGGAGCGCGAATACCTGAATCCAGCTGATGAACTGGGCGCGAACGCCGTCGCCATTCGCATGGTGCCCAAAGGTGAGTTGGTCTCCCGCACCAGCATTGGCAAGGTGGACGCCCTGGACCGCAAACCTGCTCCGGTCACCATCAGCGAACCGCTTCCCAAGGAAGTAGTGGTGGGCGCCTACGTCGATGTCTGGGTCGCGTTGCCGGACGACCGCAACGGCTTTGCTGAACCGGTTCTGATGCTGCCCGGAGCCGAGGTTGCTGCGGTGAATACCGCCCCCGGCTCTCTGGGCTCCACGAAAAACATGGCACTCATGGTGCTCGTGACGGACGTGCAAATGCCCAAGTTTCTGGGTGCCGTGGCCAATAAGGCGAAAGTATCCGTCGTGTGGAACCCCGGAGCCGCACCGTGAATGAAGCATCCAAGAATGAAGCCTCCAAGAATGAAAAACTGAACGCTGTCACAGTCATTGCCGTGGGTGATACGTCCGGAGGCGTGATTGCGGAACTGGGCAAGATCCACGGCAGCGTCAGAATTGTGCGCCGCTGCCCCGAACTCGCCGAACTGTTGGCGGCCTGCCAAAATGGGCTCGCACAAGCAGCTGTTGTAGCCGAAGGTGCCGGGATATTGAGCGCGACATTGGTGGACCGGCTGGCCGCCGTGGGCGTCACGGTAATTGCCGTCGCCGCCACGCCCGAAGAAGCTCAGCGCCTACGTAGTTTGGGCGCCTCGCCTGTGACGGAACAGGTCACACCGGAGCGGCTGGGGCAGGTAGTCATCGCCGCAGTGCAGTCTCGCCGGCAATTGGACGCGGCTGGCTACGCCGTCCCCACTCTGCCCACCGGCGGCGCCGTGCCGGTATTGAATCCATTCCAGGACAAGGACAAGGACAAAGACAAGGACGACGACGCGTCCCCGGTTCCCGCCGATACCGGCAGCACTGTTGGTTCGACCGCAGCAGACGTGCGCTCCATGGGAGCTGGTGATGGGCCCGCTCATCTCTCTCGCAGGGCAGCGCGTGGGGCCAAACGGTTGGCCGCCAAGAATATGCCGCCAAAAGCGCAGTCAGAAAAGGGCCGGCAAGCTTCGCGTTCGCCCTCAGATGATGAAAGGCCCGAGATGCTCGGTGCGGACGCGCTGACCACAGACCCCGGAGCTCTAGGCAAAGTGGTTCCCAGCAGGGTAGTTCCGGGCGGTGCTGATCCGACCATGCCAGATCATGCTATTTCGGCTGCGGAAGAGCCTGTGGGTGGCGGTTTTGCCGATCCGGCTGGCTCAGTCCATGATCGCTCGGCCAGCCTGTGGGGGAGGATGCGCCAACGCTTCCAGCACGATGACAAGAACCACGGCCAGCCCGATGACACGAACCCCCGCCTACCCGGTGCCAAGAACTCCACCGAGTCAGGCGGACGGTCCCATGGCCCAGCTGGTAGCCAGACCCACGGCAGAACTACCCAGAAAGCGCATGGCCAAAGCACTGGCGAGGGTTCCGGTAAGAGCACCTCACAGACGCCTGCACGCAGAGTACCCAGCACAGCGACTGAGCCTGCTTCCAGACCTGTGTCCAGACCTGCCGCACAGCCACCCACCACCGTCCGCCCCGAAAGGAGTACGTTGGTGGCGCTTTGGGGTCCTATCGGATCACCCGGGCGCACTACCGTGGCCATTAATCTGGCGGCGGAACACGCCGCGGCTGGCATGAGCGTCATGGTGATTGACGCCGACAGCTACGGCGCCAGCATTGCCGCAGCGCTGGGTCTGCTTGAGGAATCGGCGTCCTTCGCTCAGGCCTGCAGGGTGGCAGATCAGGGAGCACTCTCGGCGGCACAATTTTCGGCCATCGCCACGAAGGTGGTGTTTTCAGGTGGAACATTTTCGCTTTTGACGGGCCTGACTCGGCCTGATCGCTGGCCGGAGTTGCGGGCAGCCGCCGTGCTCCGAGTGCTGAAACTGGCACGGGAATCAGCCCAGCTGGTGGTGGTCGATTGTGGCTTCTCGCTCGAAAACGACGAGGAGCTCAGCTACGACACCGTAGCCCCACGGCGCAACGGCGCAACGTTGACTGTCCTGGCGGAAGCGGACATCATTTATGCGGTGGGCAGCGGGGACCCGGTCGGTATTCCGCGGCTGATTCGGGGCATGCAGGAACTTGAGCAGGCTTGTCCGGGAGCCCACGTGGAAGTAGTGGTGAACAAGGTTCGCCACAAGGCCGCCGGACGAGCCCCGGAGAAAGCTCTGGCACAGGCTTGGGAACGTTTTGGTCCGGCACAACCCATCAGTCATTTCTTGCCGTGGGACCCGGATCTGAGTGACAAGGCACTGTTGGAAGGGCGGCTGCTGCTGGAGATCGCACCGGAAGCGCCGCTGCGCAAGGGCATCCGCGGGATCCATTGTGCAGCTGTCCAACAAAATGCTGAAATTGCTGTATCAAGCGCCACAGCAAAGCCCTAGGATCGGGGCTAGGCTCATGTCAGGACTGCAAAGAAGCGGTCTTATTCTCTTTGACGGAGGCGCTAATTCATGTCATCGCACACATCCAACCCCGATCCTGTGCAGGAGCACCCACAGTTCGGCGGTCAGTCATTCTTTGATGACTACTTTGTGCAACTGTCCACGGAGGATTCCTCCCTCTACGACCCGGCCGTACTCCGTGCCCGTGCCCTAGCCCACCAGCAGGTGGCGGCCATCCGGACCCCCGGACAGGCCACGGTGGACATTCGCGACGAACGCGATGCCAGTGTTGTTTACATCGTCTCCGATGACATGCCCTTTTTGGTTGACTCCGTCAGCGCGGAACTGGTCCGCCAGAAGCTTGCTATCCACTTGGTCACCCACCCCGTATTTGTGGTCTCCAGGGAGAAGAGTTCCCACGCCCTGAGCGCGGTCACCAAGGTCCCCTCGCACGCCGGCATTGCTAGCGGGGACACCTCGGCCATGCCCAACATCGCCCACTTGCTCGGCGACGGAGTGAACACTTCCTCCCTTGAGTCGTGGATCGCCATTGAAATCCCCAAGATCAACGACGAGGCCAAGTTAGCGTTGTACGCAGGCCTCGCTAAGGTGCTCGCCAATGTTCGGGCCTCCGTTGAGGACTGGCCCGCCATGCGAGAGAAGGCCCTGAGCCGGGCCGAAATCTTGGCCACCGTGCTAGCCGGGGAAGACCTCATTGACCTGCGCGAAGCCGAAGACCTGCTGCACTGGATGGAAGCGGACAACTTCACTTTTCTGGGCTACCGCGAATACGATCTCGAAAAGCGCGACGGCGAGGACGTTCTGGTTAACCGTGAAGGCAGCGGTCTGGGCTTGCTCCGAGACGGCTCCAGCCACCCCACGGTGCAGCACCTGACCACCACCGGTCAACGCAAGGCCCGTGAAAAGCGCGTCTTGGTCATCACCAAGGCCAACTCACGTTCCACTGTGCACAGAGGCGCTTACCTTGACTACATTGGCGTCAAGTCTTTCGATTCCCAGGGCAACGTCAATGGCGAACAGCGCTTCATCGGCTTGTTCTCCTCGGCCGTCTACACCGGTTCCGTGCGCAATATTCCCGTAGTCCGGGAAAAGGTCGAAGCCGTGCTGCGCCATTTCGGCTTCCCGCCCAACTCGCACTCCGGCAAGGACCTCTTTGCGGTATTGGAAACCTACCCGCGCGACGAGCTGTTCCAGATGGAAGTTTCAGACCTCATCGAGATCTCCGAAGGAATCCTACGGTTGGCCGAACGCCGTCGTACGCGGTTGTTCCTGCGCCCGGATATCTACGGCCGTTTCATGTCCGCGTTGGTATATATTCCGCGAGATCGGTACACCACCGCGGTGCGTCACCGGATCGAAGAAGAGCTCATGAGCACCTTCAGCGGCGTCTCCATCGATTTTGAGGCGCGCATGAGTGAATCGGCGCTGGCCAGGTTGTTCTTCCGTATCCGCCTGCCCAAGGCCTACCTGGTCCCGGCCGATCTGCAGACTGCTGAGTTGGAGCAGCGGTTGGTGCGCGCGGCGCGGTCCTGGCCCGAAGGTATTTCTCAGGTGCTTCGCGAAACTCAGTCGCGTGAGGCCTCAGATCGACTGGTCGCTAAGTGGTCAAACGCGTTCCCGGGCAGCTACCGAGTTGACTTCGAGGTGGAGGACGCGCTGGCCGACATCGCCCGTTTTGAGCGTTTTGATGCCGACTACAAGGCTGTCATAGCGGCCGGGAAGAGCCCGGAACAGTGCGCGCCTGGCATGCATGTTTATTTGCCTGCCGCCGGGGACGAGCTGGAAGAGGACGCGCGCGTCAAGCTGTATATGGCGCACCCGCAAAGCCTGAGCAAGATCCTGCCGTTCTTCCACAGTCTGGGGCTGGAGGTGCTTGATGAACGTCCGTTCGAAATTGCCACGGCCGACAAACGTGACTTCTTCCTCTATGACCTAGGCCTGAAGTACCCGGAGGGCGTTGACCCACTAGCGACGGCGGATCTGCTCACCGAGGCGTTTGGTGCAGCCATCACGGGGATGAGCGAATCAGATAACTTTGACCGTCTGGTGCTGACCGAGGGTATGCGCTCTCGCCAGATCATCATTCTGCGCGCCTATGCCAAGTACATGCGCCAAATGGGTAACACCAACTCCTTCGGATTCGTTGCCAACACGCTCTTGCAAAACGTTGCTGTGACCCGCGGGCTGGTGGAGCTGTTTGAGGCCCGCTTTGACCCGGCTGTTGCGGAGCAGGCGCGCCCCGCCCTGCAAGAAGAGATTCGCACTAAGCTCAACGCAGCTCTGGAAAGCGTGCCGACACTGGATGCCGACAGGATTCTGCGTACCTTCTCCAACCTGGTCGACGCCACGCTGCGCACCAACTTCTACCGCGAACGCGCGTACCTGAGCCTCAAACTGGATCCCTCAGCCATTGAGGGTTTGCCTGCCCCGAAACCCATGTTTGAAATTTGGGTGTACTCGCCTCGCGTGGAGGGCACGCACCTGCGCTTTGGCAAGGTGGCCCGTGGCGGGTTGCGCTGGTCGGATCGCCGTGAAGATTTCCGCACCGAAGTACTCGGTTTGGTCAAGGCGCAAACGGTCAAGAACGCCGTTATTGTGCCCACGGGCGCTAAGGGTGGCTTCTTCGCCAAGCAACTCCCCAACCCCGCCGTGGACCGCGGCGCTTGGATGGAAGAGGGCAGGGAGAGCTACAAGATGTTCATCCGCGGCCTGCTCGATGTCACAGACAACCTCGTCGCCACGGCGGAGGGTGAAGTGGTGGCACCACCGGAGAACGTGGTCCGCCACGACGGCGATGACACCTACTTGGTGGTGGCAGCAGATAAGGGCACCGCTTCCTTCTCTGACACGGCCAACGCCATCTCCGCAGAGTACGGGTTCTGGCTCGGTGACGCCTTCGCCTCGGGCGGGTCCGTGGGCTACGACCACAAGGTTATGGGCATCACAGCCCGTGGCGCGTGGGAGTCCGTCAAGCGCCACTTCAGTGAATTTGGCGTCGACACTCAGACCCAGGAATTCACGGCAGTGGGCGTGGGGGACATGTCCGGTGACGTGTTCGGCAATGGAATGCTGCGCACCCGCCATGTGAAGCTGGTGGCGGCCTTTGACCACCGGGATATTTTCCTAGACCCCAATCCTGATGCCGGGACCGCCTTCGACGAGCGCCAGCGCTTGTATGATCTGCCGAGATCCTCTTGGCAGGACTACAACAAGGAGCTCATCAGCGCCGGCGGTGGCGTGTACTCGCGATCACTGAAGTCCATCCCGATTTCCGCGGAAGTTGCCGCCGCTCTTGGCTTGCCAACGGGAACCGTGAAGCTCAGCCCGCCGGAACTCCTACGGGCAGTGCTGCTGGCACCCACCGATCTGCTCTACAACGGCGGTATTGGTACGTACATCAAGGCCAGCACCGAAAGCAACGCCTCGGTGGGTGACAAGGCCAACGATTCTATCCGTGTTGACGGTGCGGATCTGCGAGTAAAGATCATCGGCGAGGGTGGCAACCTGGGCATGACCCAGCACGGACGTGTGGAGGCGGCCCTGCACGGGGTCATCTTGAACACCGATGCCATTGACAACTCTGCTGGTGTGGATTGCTCCGACCATGAAGTGAATATCAAGATCTTCGTTGACCGGATGGTGGCTGCCGGAAAGCTGGACCCGGCGGAACGCACCGGTTTCCTCATGTCGATGACCGATGAAATTGGGCAACTGGTTCTCGAAGACAACATTGAGCAAAACATCCTGTTGCTCAACGATCGAGCGCATGTTGTCGACTGGAGCCCCAGTTACGAGCGTTTCATGGACTGGCTCGAAGAGCACGGAGATCTTGACCGTGAGCTCGAGGCACTGCCCAGCAACGCCGTGTTGCAGGAACGGCTGGCTTCCGGACAGGGCCTGACTTCTCCGGAACTCGCTGTCCTGTTGGCCTACGCCAAGATGGAGCTGGCCAAGGCACTGACCAATAGCGACCTTGCTGATGATCCGTGGTTCAAGTCAACGCTGCGCCGGTACTTCCCCACGGAGGTGGCTGCCCGCTTTGACGAGGAGCTGGACACGCATCCACTGCGCCGGGAGATCATTGCCACCGTTGTGGCCAACGACATGGTGAATCTGGGCGGCATCACCTTTGCCTTCCGTGCCATGGAAGAGTCTTCAGCCAGCGAAGTGGTAGTGGCCAAGGCCTTTGTTGCCTTGCATGAGATCTTTGACTTTGCCGCCATGAGCTCCATGCTGCGAGAACTGCCGCCCAGCTTCCCCACTGATCAGTGGAGCACCGTCCATCAGGACATGCGCCGCCTGCTGGACCGTGCCGTGCGCTGGCTGGTCAATGAAGGTATTGGCCAACAGAGCATTGCGGATGTGGTGGACCGCTTCAAGCCGGTAGTCAGCAGTCTGGCCCCCCACATCGGAGACTTCTTCCAGGGTGTGGATGTGGACCGTGTGGAGAATTGGTACAACCGTGCCACCTCCTTTGATATGCCGGTGGCGTTGGGCCGGCGCTGGGCGGAACTCTTTGAGACCTTCCCATTGTTGGACGTGGCCAAGGTCAGTGAGGCGCTGAGCGAACCACAGGACACTGTGGCCAGCGTTTACTACGCCATCTACGACCGCTACGGTGTGGACGCCTTGCTGGAACGCATCACTGCGTTGCCGCGTAATGACCGGTGGCAGGCTTTGGCCCGCGCCGCCTTGCGGGATGACCTCTACGCCACCACGGCAGACATGACGCGCAACGTCATGAGCAGCACCAGTCATGGCGACACCACCCTGGCTCGGATTGAAGCCTGGGAAGCGCAGAATGCGGAGCAGTTGCAACGGGCCATCAGGATGTTTGCCGAGGTCAACGAGCTTGAAGAGGATGATATGGCGTCATTGTCGGTAGCATTAAGGCTCTTGCGTTCAATTGTGCGGCGTTAATCGCTGGACTCTTATCTGTGCGGTTCTCACCTCACAGTTGCAGTAGCTAATGCGGTGCCCGCTGTTCGCAGCGGGCACCGCCCCCACGTATAAGGAGCCCACATGGCAATTTTTGCCGACATGATCAGGGAGAACCCCGGGTTGGGCCCGGGCGACGCCGAATGGCTGCACCTTCTAGTGGGGGACTGGCAGATGATTGCCGATCTATCCTTCGCAGACTTGGTCCTGTGGTTCCCCAGTCACACGGGCACCGGCCATGTGGCGCTAGCCCACGTACGGCCCTCCACCTCCCACACCATGTTCCACGCGGACTTTGTGGGCGAGCAAATCCAGCCGGAGCTTGAACCGCTGGTGCAGGCTGCGTGGAAGAGCCAAAACATTGAGCGCTCGCACGAAACCAAAATTTGGAGCCCGGAGATGGCCATGCGAGTTGAGGCCATTCCCATGGTCCGCAACGGCCGCACCCTGGCAGTGATCACTACACACATGGACTTGTCCAGCTCGCGGATGCCCTCCCGGCTGGAACTGACGTACCGCCAGTGCGCTTACGATCTGCTCAAAATGGGCACCTTGGGGCTGTGGCCCGATTTTGCCTCGCCCACCGGCTCCCGCCGCGGAGCTCCGCGCGTTGGCGACGGTCTGTTACGCCTGGACGTGGACGGCATTGTGCAATATGCCAGCCCCAACGGCGTCTCGGCATTCCGCCGGTTGGGCGACGGCGAATCCCTGGAAGGCCGTTCACTGGCCGAAGTCACCACGGGTCTGCTCAAGGATCGGCGCATGGTGGATGAATCGCTGCCGCTGGTGGTCACGGGGCGGATGCCGTGGCGCACCGAAATTGAATCCCGGGGCGTCAGCCTCTCCCTACGAGCCATCCCGCTGCGCGACGGCACCGAACGCTTTGGTGCTCTAGTGCTCTGCCGCGACGTCTCCGAGCTGCGGCGCAGGGAACAAGAGCTGGTGACCAAGGATGCCACCATCCGCGAGATCCACCACCGGGTGAAGAACAACCTGCAGACCGTGGCTGCCTTGCTGCGGATGCAGTCGCGCCGGATGCACAGCGAAGAAGGCAAACAGGGCTTGGAGCAGGCCATGCGTCGTGTGGCCACCATTGCTTTGGTGCATGAAACCTTGTCCCAGGGGTTGGCTCAGAACGTTGACTTTGACGAGCTGATTGACCGACAGTTCAGGCTTTCCGCAGAGGTGGCCTCGCCGTCTCAGCGCGTGCGGACCGAACGCGAAGGTGCCTTTGGTGAGCTACCCAGCGATTTCGCCACCCCGCTGGCACTGGTGATCAACGAGCTGGTGGCGAACGCCGTCGAACATGGCTTGCAGGACCGTGAAGGAACTGTGTGGCTGATTGCGGACCGGTACAAGAATAGTTCCGGCGACGATGCGCTGACAGTGAAAATAGCTGACGATGGCGTGGGGTTGCCCCAGGGGACCATTGCCGAGGGGCTCGGGTTGCAAATTGTGCGCACGCTGGTCACCAGCGAATTAGGCGGCACCATTGACTGGTCTCCGCGAGAGGGTGGCGGCACAGTGGTGGAGCTACAGATGGCACTCATCTCACGCCACTGAATCCAAACAGCAGCTGGTGCGATAAAAACACGCTCAGCGTCGCATGATCTGTTGCTTAAAAAACTGACCCCTAGCAATCAATGATTGCTAGGGGTCAGTTGGAGCTTTTGCTAGCTGGCTCGGCGGGCGCGAGCTGCGCGACGCTTCATGGCGCGACGCTCGTCCTCGCTCAAGCCACCCCAGACTCCTGCGTCCTGGCCGGATTCGATAGCCCACTTCAAGCAGGTGTCAATCACGGGGCAGCGACGGCAAACGCTCTTTGCTTCCTCGATCTGCAGCAAGGCTGGTCCGGTGTTCCCCACAGGGAAGAACAGTTCCGGGTCCTTGTCGAGGCAGGCTGCGCGACTACGCCAGTCCATGCTGATCACTTACTCCTTTTAGAACGGAGGCATCTTGTGAAAAATTTCACTTTAGGCCACATAAGAAAGGGCCCGTCTGGGCCCTTTTAGGTCATTGACTTAAGCGTGTCATGTTAACTCTGTGTAAACAAGAGGTTAGGGCCGAAATAATAGCTTATAAGCATGAGCGATGCGTCACAACGACTCTTTGCTTCACAGTTCGTCTGCAGCAATCTCCGATAAGGTTCTTTTGTGCGTAAAGATCCCCAAACCCCAGCCGAGCTGCCCATTCCTAATGGCCACAATGCGGTGGAAGCGGCCCCTGTCAAGGGTGATATAACCCGACCAGTGGGTGTCTATGTCATTGCCGTGGTGGTGGGACTAGAGGCGTTGGCGTTGGGGGTCATGGGCGTTTGGTCGGTGCTATCGCTACTGACACAGCCCAGCCACTCGGTCACCAGCGGTATTTTCCTGACAGTGCTTATTTTCGGGTTGGCTGCAGGCTTGGCCGGCGTGGCAGTCAACGCCTTCAAAGGTATGAGATGGACCCGATCGGCAGCGTTCGTCTGGCAATTGCTCATGATGGCCATTGGTGTTCCTGCCCTACTAGAAGGCCAAATTCCTTTGGGTCTGCTGCTCCTGCTGCCGCCGCTGGCTACTGCTTACTTCCTGTTCACGCCCAAGGTGGTGGACTTTTCGCTGCGCAAGGCCTCCGATGAATCTGGCGAATCGGATGGAAAACTGCTCTAGCGTGCCGGTTCTGGCATCACCGGCTATGGGCTCACCGGTTCTGGGCTCACCTTTTCGAGGTAGCTCCGGCTCCTGCTCTGCCGGCCGGTTTAGGCTCCCGGCTGCGGGAATTGAAACCACTCCCGGCGGACGCCATCGATCAAGACCGCACGCCCCGGCGGTTCGGACCCGACAGTGTCCAGACGGACACCGAACAACTCTGCGTCGCTGACCTTCTGAGGCCGAAGGATGACTCCTTGCTGAGCGGTGCGCAGACCCCACTCAAGTGGCAACCGTGAGACTGCCGGACCCGGATAGGGCAGGGCAACAATCAGCACAGCACCGGCAGACAGCTGCTCCCCGGCAATGCATAGTTGATCAGCTGTCATGGAGAGCGGATTATCCAGGAGCAGCACCTGCTGCGCCCGGGTAGAGATTGGGGCAGGTGGGTCAGTACCCGGGAAGCTGGCATTCTCCGAACCGGTGCCCGCCGAACCGGTACCAGCTGAACCGAAATCGGCTGCGAGCGCAACAAGCCAGCTGGCATCGTTGACGTGTGCGAGCATCCGCAAGAAGCTACTCTTGCCGGTTTGTGGGCCCCCAACAACTGCCAACACTGCGCCGGGCTCCAGCCACACATAGACAGGATCCTCGCCGTCGCCGCCCACACCCAACACCAGTGAAACGCCGGTGCTGCTAGTGCCAGAAGGCGGTGCGGCTAGTGCATTGAGTTTCTCGAGGTGCGAAGACGGCAAAGAATGTGGCAGGGGAGCCACGCGCAAGATCCGCGCCGCAAAATCCTGCCTTTCCGGTAATTGGGGCTCCGGCAGCTGTAAATGCTTACCTGGTTCCGGTGGCAGAAGTCTCCCCAATTGAGCAACATGCATGTGGTTCATCAATTCCGGGGCGTCACCGGAATTGATGGCCCCGTCGAGTCCAGCCCTTCCGGGCAGTGGGGCAAACGCCGGCATGCGGGGCCACAACATGGTGGACTCGGCTGGACTCCCATGACTCAGATACATCCGGTTGGGAATCGCTGCCATGAATCCAGCGGTGAGCAGTTCCCGGGCACCACCCACAACCAGGGTGACGTTCTTTCCGCCGAAGCGCACCAGCTCTGAGATGCGCTCCTCTGCCTCGTGCCAAGGACTGGATCTGAACGCGGTAATCCAGCGGCCCCAGTCGGTGATGCACAGGATCAACGGGTGCATGCAATTTCTGGCTGTTTCACTGAGCCGATGCATCAGATGTTCGGCGCTCCGCAGATGATCGGGCGTCAAATAGCTGCCCACCCACGGGCAGGCCGCAAAATCCCGCAGTGAGGCATCGGCGTCGAGCAGGTACAGCAGGGGAGCCTGTGCCTGCTGTGCTTCCGGCAAACCCGCGGCGGCGGCCAACAGGCGCCCGGCCACCAAGGCCACGGCACGGGAGGGTTCGGACCCGGTACCAAAACACGCCAGGTGGGAATGGTGCACCGGATTCCAGCGTAAGGGCCGCAGGCATTGCTGTTCCGGCAGATCCATGATGCCCAACGTCACAGCACCGTCGGACTCATCGGGCTCCCCAGCAGCTCGCCAATCTCCACATTCCGCAAAGTCCACTTCGGCGGGCAGCTCCGGGGCTACGACGGCAGGGGCGGCGACGAGTGTGGAGTCCAAGGTACAGGCGTTAATCCACGCCTGCGTCATGACCGCTGCCACGGCATCAACCCCGCCGGCAGCCACCAGCGAGGCAAGGTTCGGCGCGCGGCTGCCTGATTCCAGTTCTTCCGTGCGTTCCACTGTGGGCAGCAAACTCGCCCCAGTGGCCGGTATGCCGAGCACAGCGCTTTGAAATTCCTCCGGCGCTCCGCCAGCGCGGCTGATGTAGGCCCGGCCCGGGGTGTTTACGGCAATGTGGGCCGCTACGGAACTGCCAATGACATCGACGGAATCAACACCGGATTGCACCCGCAGGCAGATAGAGCTGGTCACGTTGGCGCGGATGTCCGCGTTCACCGCTCCTTGGGGCCGTTGAGTGGCCATGACCAGATGGATACCCAAGGACCGGCCCACCGCGGCAATCCGCATGAGTTCCGCCAGAGCATCAGGGAATTGATCCACCAGGACCCGGAATTCATCAACCACAATCACCAAGTGCGCCATGGCATGGTGACCAGAACCCGCACCCAACAGGTCAGAGTGGGTTCGGTAGGCGCTGCTGTCGGCTACCTCGGCGGCGGATAACGCCGCCTCGCGCCGGTGGAGCTCGGCCCGCAGTGACGCCAAGGTCCGATCCATGCCGTGGCCGCCCAGATCCGTGACCAATGAACTGGTGTGGGGCAGCTTCTCCAACGCGCCCAGTCCTGCTCCGCCCTTGAAATCAATGAGCACAAATTGCAGATCGGCGGGGGAGTGGCTTGCGGCGAGACTGCCCACCAGCGCTCGAAGGAACTCTGACTTCCCGGAGCCCGTGGTGCCACCCACCAGTAGATGCGGCCCATCGTGCTGGAAGCTAAACATGGTGGGGCCACGTGACGACTGCCCGATAAGCACGGGAAGCAGCGGCCCTCCGGCGCAGGCCGCCCATGCGGCAGCCTGCGCCGCGGCGGTGCACTGATCGGGAGATGGCAGGAAGTTAATAGCCAAGGAGCCGCGAGACTCCCGTAGTTGTGTGGCCTCTGATCGCGCACGACGGCGTGCATGGGCGGCAAATACTGTTGGTGTGACGCCGTCGGGCGTAAATTCCTGCCCCGAGAACGAACCCACAATGCTGGGTCCCCGGATTTGCAGCTGCACTGTGTGCTGCATCGAGGGGTCGAGCGATGGCCCAGATGGCCCGGTCGCGTTCATCCTGACAAGGATGGTGTGGACGTGGGGTCTGCACTGCATCCCGGAGAAATCAACATCTCCAACGATCAGCAGCACACAGGGTGGCGCCGGCCCCTCGCCAGGCTGCTCCTCGCCAGGGATGCCCGCTCCTACAGGGCGGGACACGGCAGCAAAGGCGCGCTGAGCGGCATCGGCTGACATGGCCAGTTCGGTATGGGGCAGGAACCTCGCTGCCCACGGCAAACTGTCCGGGGTACCCAGCACAACCACGGGGACATTTGCAGCATCGAGTTGCATCAAGACGAAGTTCAGCAAGGGGAGCGCGACTCCGGCAGGACCGCTAATGATGAGGGGTTCGGCACTCAGCGGAACCACGAACGGTAGGGAATGAACGCGGGGTGCCGTGAACCCCGGATCGGGCGGATCGGCGGCGATGTGCGCGGAGCGGGAGCCAAGCCCCACACGGAGAGCAAGCCCTGGGGCGCCAGAACCAGAGCCAGAAAAGGCGGTGGAGGCGGGAGCAGAGGCAGAGACAGTGGCCCGGGCTGTCGTGGGTAGTAAGGTCTGCGAAGTCGATGCGTTCAGCACGATCGTGGCGGCGTCGGGAAAAGCACGCTCCGCCCGTTCGGCGTCCCAGACCACGGCACGTGCCACGTCATCCCGGAAGGACTTGCGCCGTTTGGAGCCACCCAGTAGTGGAACGAGCACAGTCACGGCTCCCATGGCAGCAAAAGCCAGAAACATCATGGAACCGGTAAATACGGCCAACACCGTGCCCAGTAGTAAGGGGAGCAGCCCAGTCAGCAAGATGGCGACGGAAGCGCGGGAAGAGCGCGATGACGCAGGGACGGCTAGCGGAGCGGCAGCCGACATGTTCAGCAGTGACATCGGGACCATGTGAGGTGCCGACACACTCGCGGTTGATCCGGCATCAGGGTGCCGGTCAGAGTCAAGGGAAGAAGCAGGGGGAGAGGCAGAGCCGGGGCCAAACGGAGGAGCCGGGGCCCCGCCAGGGTTTGAGTCCAACGGAGGAGCAGGAGCCGGCGCAGAATTCGCTGGGGAGGAACCCTTCGACCCTGAACCCCTCGGCCCTGTGCTGGTCGACCCCAAGCCCGTCGATACTGAGTGCCACACCAGGCCGTCACCGAGGATCGGTCTGGGCAGCCGCAACTCCCATTGGGAGTTTCCACAACTGATCCGCTGCCCAGTTTCCATGGAGATGGTCCCTTTGACTGCGTGGGCGCTCGCCGTTGGTCCGTCGGATGTGCGGTGCAGGAGAAAGCCGGAGGAGCCGTGGGTCGCCGTTAACGTGATGCGCGCAGCGCCAATCACTAGTGTGCCGTGATGTCGGGACAGTGCAGGGTCGGGTAGCTGCAACCGGCACCGCCCGCGGCCCAGACTGTAACTCCCACGACGCAGGGCAAAGATCGTCCCGGCGGCAGGACCCGAACAAACAACCAACAGCGCCACGGATCCGGACGGTACAGTTCCAGACGGTACGGATCCGGACGGTACAGTGCTTGCTGGGACAGCGCCGGACAGGACAGCCCCTGATGGGTCAGCCGTAGCTGGCACATCGCCAGCAGGGACTCCGTCCGCCGGCCAAGCAACCACCACCGCCCCGTTGCACAACATGGCACTGGCCGGTTGTAGGATGCCCAGCGACTGCCCGGCAACAGTGAAGACAAAGCCCGGCCATTGCCTCTCCAGCGCCTGCTGCAAGGACAAACCAGAACACAGGGCGCCCGGTGGCCATGTGACGCTGAGTTCCACTGGTGCAAACACGCCGGAACCCGCCACCATCGTGATCTCCAGCCGCATTGCACTCTCCCTAGCGAACCTGCCCAAGCTACCTACCAACCGCCCTCTCACCCCGAGCATAGGAGAGGAACGCGCGGCGGTGGGGTCCGGCGTCGTACTTTGTGGGGAAGGGCAGCTGCGGCACAGCGTGTGGGGGAAGGAAAGCACGCGGCTGTGACGATAACCACGTATGCAGGGGCCATTGATAACGGTCAGGTAACCTAGGGAGATAGATCGTGGCACTGCTGTGCCCAATACATCGTCACCAAGTATTACGGGAGAGTTTGTGAACGCTGACCTAGTCGTCGTCGGTTCAGGTTTCTTTGGCCTGACCATTGCAGAACGTGCCGCCACCGAGTTGGGGTTGAAGGTGGCCGTTATCGACCGCCGCCACCACATCGGCGGTAACGCCTACAGCGAGAACGAGGCGCAGACGGGCATTGAGGTGCACCGCTACGGCGCGCACCTGTTCCACACCTCCAATGAGCGCGTGTGGGAGTACGTGAACCGTTTCACGAAGTTCACGGATTACCAGCACAAGGTGTACACCTCCCACAAGGGCGAGGTTTACCAGATGCCCATTAACTTGGGCACCATCAACCAGTTCTTCCGTTCGTCCATGGGCCCGGGTGAGGCGCGTGCGCTGATCCAGGAGCAGGCCGGCGAGCTTGCGGGAACCGACCCGGCGAACCTGAACGATAAAGGCATCCAACTTATTGGCCGCCCCCTCTACGAGGCGTTCATCAAGCACTACACGGGCAAGCAGTGGCAGACCGATCCCAAGGATCTACCGGCCGAGATCATTTCCCGCCTGCCTGTCCGCTACAACTATGACAACCGCTACTTCAACGACACCCACGAGGGCCTGCCGGTTGACGGTTACACCGCGTGGATTGAGCGGATGGCGGATCACCCGAACATTGAAGTTGTGCTGAACACTGACTTCTTTGACGACGGCGAGTACTCCCGTAAGGCTGTCACCGGCCAGGTTCCGGTCATCTACACCGGTGCTGTTGACCGCTACTTTGACTACGCCGAGGGCGATCTGTCCTGGCGCACCATCGATCTGGAGCAGGAAGTTCTGCCGATCGAGGATTACCAGGGCTGCGCCGTCATGAACTACCCGGATGAGGCGCAGAAGTTCACGCGCATCCACGAGTTCCGCCACTTCCACCCGGAACGCGCCTACACCAAGGACGCCACGGTCATCATGCGCGAGTTCAGCCGCTTCGCCGAAAAGGGCGACGAGCCGTACTACCCCGTGAACACCAGCGATGACCGCAGCAAGCTGCTGGCCTACCGCGACCTGGCCCGGGGCGAAAAGGACGTGCTGTTCGGCGGCCGCCTAGGCACCTACAAGTACCTCGACATGCACATGGCCATTGGTTCGGCACTGAACATGTACGACAACAAGATTAAGCCGCACTTCACCGGTGGGGCGAAGCTGCAAAGCGGAGGAGTTGACGCATGAGCGTAACGACCAAGACTGAAACAAAGGATTCGACAGTGGATTCCACCGTGTGGAAGACAGTCCACCGCGTGGTCTTCCCGACCGACGGCGACACCGATACACTGCCGTTGTACGTTGATTTCAACGCCGCCCAGCGCGTGGTTTCCCCCGAGGAGGCCGGTGCGGGCGCCACGGCCGCCAGCGTTCCCGGCACCCGCCAGCGCACGGACTTCATTCAGGGCCGGCGCGAAATGCGCCTCCCGGCATTCCGCCGCGTCTCCCTCGGCACGTACTTCAACGCTTTCCCCGCAAGCTATTGGCGCGCCCACACCGATGTGGAGCAGGTTCGCCTGACGGTTGAGACCGACGGCGATGCCACGGTGATTGTGTACCGTTCGACGCCGCGCGGCACCGCCAACCGGGTGGACAGCCTGCACGTGACCCAGGGTGCCCCCGTCAGCATTGACCTGTCCATCATGAACTTTGCCGACGGCGGCTGGTACTGGTTTGACCTGGCAACAGGCGAAACCGCAACCACGCTGACCAACGCGCACTGGTCAGTTCCGCAGCCCGAGGGCTTCGAAGCTGGAACGCTTTCGGTGGGCGTCACTACGTTCAACCGACCCGACTTTTGCGTCAAGCACCTGCGGACTTTTGCCGAATCACCGGACCTCACCGAGGTCCTGGATGAATTGATCGTCACCGACCAGGGCAACCAGCGTGTACGCGATGAGGAAGGCTTCGAAGAAGCTGCCGCCAACCTTGGTCACCGCTTCCGTCTCGTGGAGCAGGCCAACCTAGGTGGTTCCGGCGGCTTTGCCCGCGGCATGCAGGAGACCGTCAAGGCTGGCAAGAGCAAGTACGTCATGCTGCTCGATGATGACGTGTTGATTGAGACGGAAGGCATCTTGCGTGCGGTCCAGTTTGCCGACTTCACGCGCAAACCCACCATTGTGGGCGGGCACATGTTCAATCTGTATGAGCGTTCAGTGGTCCACAACTTTGGTGAAGTCATCAACGAATACCGGTTCCGCTACGAATCCTCA
Source organism: Arthrobacter alpinus (assembly GCF_001445575.1). NCBI lineage: Bacteria > Bacillati > Actinomycetota > Actinomycetes > Micrococcales > Micrococcaceae > Arthrobacter > Arthrobacter alpinus. Next base: position 1,615,759 of record NZ_CP013200.1, read on the forward strand.
GGCGACAGCCAGAACGTGCACGATTTCGGGGCCAGCAACCTGCGCACCACGCCGTGGATGCACCGCCGCATTGACGTTGATTACAACGGCTGGTGGATGTGCTTGATTCCCACCTCCATCATCAAAGATATTGGCCTGTCACTTCCCGTCTTCATCAAGTGGGACGACGTCGAATACGGCATCCGTGCGAAGGCTCATGGCTACACAACTGTCACCCTCCCCGGTGCCGCTGTCTGGCACATGCCCTGGACTGAAAAAGACGACACCATTGACTGGCAGGCGTACTTCCACCAGCGAAACCGTTGGCTTGCCACGATGCTGTACTCCCCTTACAGCCGCGGTGGCCGCATGCCCATTGAAAGCATGATGGTGGACGTTCGTCACCTCCTCTCCATGCAGTATTCGTCCGTTGAGCTCCGACTGCAGGCCCTCGAAGACCTGTTGGAGGGCCCCGACCACCTGCACCGGAACATCGGCACCAAGCTCCCCGAAATCCGCAAGGTGCGCAGCACCTTCACGGATGCGCAGGTCAGCAAGGACCTAAACAAGTTCCCGTCGGTCAAGCGCTTGAAGCCGCCGAAGTTTGGCCTGATACCCAGCGCACCTGCAACTATGCCCGCTGCCATCTCCCAGGCCTTGTCGGGGATCCTGAACGCAGTACGCGACCCCCGCGAGGGCGCAGTTGATTCGCCCGAGGCCGTCGTGCCCGCCATGGACGCCCGTTGGTGGCGGCTGGCACGGCTGAACTCCGCATTGGTGTCGGCATCGGACGGTGCCGGCGCGTCCTGGTACAAGCGCGATGCCAAGACCTTCCGCAAGTATATGGTCCGCAGCATCACCTTGCACCAGAAGCTCATGCTGCGCTGGGACGAGCTGGCCAAGACGTACCAGGACGAACTGCCCAACTTCACCTCCCCGCAGACCTGGGAAAAAACCTTCGCAGCAAACCCGGCGCCGGTTGTGGAACCCAAAACAGCGACGGATAAGTGACAGCTCGGGTTGGGGGAATTGGCGGATCGGGCCCGGTTCCCCCACTGACCAGTCCGGGCCATGGCAGCGGGCTGCTCGACGTTGTCCGCTCACGCTATCTGCTGAACCTCCTGGTCCAGAAAGAGCTGAAGGTTCGATACAGAGGTTCAGTACTGGGGATCCTGTGGTCTTACGTAAAACCCGGCATGCAATTTGTTGTGTTTTACATTGCACTAGGGGTGTTCCTTGGATTGGAGCAAAGCCCCACCAACAGAAGTGGCATGCCCAACTATGCCATTTACTTGTTCTCAGGCATTGCCCTAATCAATTTCTTCACAGAAGCGCTGGGCAATGCTGCACGCTCGGTTGTTGGGAACTCGGGTCTCATTCAGAAGATCTACCTGCCTCGGCAGTTGTTCCCAGTGGCATCGGTGTGGGTATCGGCTGTCCATTTCCTGCCGCAGGTCCTGATCCTAGCCGCCGTGTGCCTGCTCAACGGTTGGCGGCCCGGGTTCCTTGAGATTGGTGTGGCACTGGCCTCCTTCGTGATGGTGGCCTTGCTGGCTACCGGGCTGGGCCTTTTCTTTGGCGCCGTCAATGTTTACTTCCGTGATGCGGAGAACTTTGTTGACATGCTGTTGTTGGTGGCCACGTGGGCGTCGCCAGTGCTGTACTCCTGGGAAATGGTTTACAACAAGCTAGGCACCTCATGGTTCACCGTGTACCAATTGAACCCGTTGACGGTTGCCGTTGAGGGGTTCCACCTCGCCTTCTGGTATCCCACCACTGCTGAAAACGTGGCCATGGTGCCGAACCTGATTTCACTGTGGATCCCTGTTGGATTGGCCATTTCGTTGGCAGTCCTTCTCCTCGGCCAGCTGGTCTTTCGACGGCTTGAGGGCCGCTTTGCGCAGGAGCTCTAATGACAACTAATTCAATTGAAGCCAGGGATATCAGTAAGCGGTTTGTGCTCCGCCACACTCGTTCCTTGAAGGAAGCGTTTGTTTGGATCATGAAGGGGCGCAAGGGAGATCTTTCCAAGAAGTTCTTTGCGTTGAACGGTGTCACGCTGGACATCGCAGTAGGGGAATCGGTGGCTTTGCTGGGTCTTAACGGGTCAGGGAAATCAACTCTTCTCAAACACATTTCAGGTGTCATGCTCCCCGACACGGGGACGGTCCAGACCCGGGGCAGGGTGGCCGGACTGATCGAAGTGGGGGCCGGCTTTCACCCGGACCTCAGCGGCAGGGACAACGTCTACCTCAACGGGGCCATCCTTGGCATGACCAAGGATGAAATCGATGCAGCCTTCGATTCCATTGTGGAATTCTCCGAAATCGAAGAGTTCATTGACACTGAAGTGAAGTTTTACTCCTCGGGCATGTACTTGAGATTGGCTTTTTCGGTTGCTGTTCACACGGACCCGGATGTGTTTCTCATTGATGAGATTCTTGCGGTGGGTGACGAGCCCTTTCAAAAGAAGTGTCTGGCCAAGATCAAGGAACTGCATGCGGCAGGCAAGACGCTGATTGTTGTCAGTCATGACCTAGATGTAGTGGCGAAGGTCTGTGACCGCGGCATCCTGCTGGAACACGGGAAAGCCATCATGGATGGCCCCGTCGAGGACGTCATTGCAAGGCTCCGCAGCTAGCCCTGTGGCAGCTCGCAGAGTCTAATAGCCACACGCCTATGGGGGACGGTGGCATGTGGCACGCACCGGGCGGGCCAATACGTACTAACTTAACTTGGAGGAAATTTTGTCCTGGTGGACAGCTTTGCCAGCGATACTGGCCTGCATTGCAATAGTGATTGTTCCCGGGGCCATCTTGGCTTTTTCTCTCGGGTTTCGTCGCATAACCCTCCTGGGTTTGGCTCCTGTACTGTCGCTCTCGCTGGTGGGGGTTGCCGCCGTCGGGGCTCCCTTCCTTGGTTCGCCCTGGAGCATTTGGGCCGTGGTAGTTCTGTGCGTAGTGGCCTCAGCGATTGCCTGGTTCGTCACCGGCTTCCGAGCGAAGGAAATCAACAGGGACAGCATTCACCGCGATTCCTGGGTTGCATTCGGTTCCACGATCATCGGTGTTGGATCTGGCGCACTGCTCGTTGGCCGGCGGATTATGCAGTTGGTCGGAGCGCCGGACAACATCTCCCAGCGCTATGACAATGTGTTCCAACTCAACGCCGTCCGGCACATTCTGGACTCGGGGAATGGCTCAACGCTTACCTTGGGCGAGATGGCTGGCGGGCAGGGGCTCGGGGCCGTCTATCCGGCTGTCTGGCACGACCTCGCGGCCTTGCTTGTCCAGCTGACAGGCGCCTCAGTGCCTGTGGCGGAGAACGCTGTCAATATGACCATTGGTGCCATCATTTGGCCCATCTCAGTCGTTTTCCTCACACGGGTAGTTGTTGGACCCAAGCCGGTTGCCTTGATCGCCGCCGGCATCATGTCAGCCGGCCTAGCGGCGTTCCCCTTCCTGCTTTTGGTTTGGGGCCCCTTGTTCCCCAACATGCTCTCTGTGGCCGTAGTTCCGGCAGCCCTGGCCGTTGTCATCATGCTGTGCAAGCTCGGCGACCACCTGGAACGACCCTTGCGGCTGTGGCTGGCACTGCTGCTACTGGCGCCCGGACTGGCATTCTCGCATATGAGTGGCATCGGTGCGTTGCTTGCCTTCAGTGCGCCCATCATCGCCTGGGCGGTGGGGAGCCATGTTGTGTCGCTGGTACGGTCCAAGGCTCACTTGTGGAAGTACGCGGTAGTTGTGGTGGCTGGCGGCGCAGGTGTAGCTGTGGGGCTGATGGTCTGGATCAGGCTGCGTCCGGGCAACTACAGCGGATGGCGTCCACACCAGATCATGAGTGGCGCTGTAGGTGAGGTCATCACCAACTCGCCCATGGGCACGCGGGTGGCCTGGGCAATTTCCATTCTCGCCATTGTTGGAATTTTCAGTGTGTTCAATGGGCGCAAACAGATATGGTGGCTGCTCAGCTACTCTGTGGCGGCGGGGCTTTACATTATTGATGCCGCAGTTGCCCCCGGTTTTATTCGCACCTTCATGACGGGCATTTGGTACGCGGACACCAACCGTCTGGCCGCCTACCTGCCCCTATTTGCCGTGGTCCTTGCCGCACTTGGATTCTCCCGGATCGTGGAAAGCGTTCTAGGCTGGCTCATTCGTGGGAACAAAACGGCCCCGGTTAATGCGATGGTTTCTGCAGCCTGGACCAAGCCGGTCAGCGTGGCTGTGACCGTGGCGTTGCTTGGCACGCTGGTTGTGGCCACGCAACTCGGCGCCATCCAGACGTATATTGCCGCCAATAAGCAGTTCTATGAACGGAACACATCCAGTTCCATCCTGTCCGACGACGAATACAAGCTTCTCTCCCGGATCGACGACGAGGTGCCCGCGGATGCCGTCATCGCGGGTAACCCCTGGAATGGTTCAAGCCTTGTGTACGCCTTTGCCGACAGAAAAGTGTTGCGCTTCCATTTGAGCCAAAGTAAGACTGCCCAGGAAACACTTATCGAAACAAAGCTCAAGATCGCTGATCAGGACCCCACGGTGTGCAATGCCATCCGTGCGCTCAATGTCAGGTACGTCCTGGACTTTGGCCACCAGTACCTCCTGAACCACAATGACTCCACGAACTACCCAGGGCTGGATAAACTGGCTGATTCCAAAGCAGTGGAACTTATTGACAGCGAGGGTGACGCCAGGCTCTTCAAGGTAACCGCGTGCTGGTAAACGCTGGCGCGGTGATGGTGCCGTGACCAGACTACGGGGGATGGACTTTGCTGCGGGTGAATTGCGCCCCGGCGAGCCGAGCTTGCGCCGCCCCCGACGCAAGCTGATGCGACATGACATTCAGGCCCTGCGCGCCGTGGCTGTGGGGCTTGTAGTGCTCAACCACCTTTGGCCCAACAGGGTTTCTGGGGGCTATGTCGGCGTGGACATCTTCTTTGTCATATCCGGATTCCTGATCACCTCGCACCTGAGCAAGGAACTGGTCTCCACTTCTGGATTGGCGATCGGGCGGTTTTACGCACGGCGGATCAAGCGGTTGTTGCCCGCTGCCTTCCTAGTCTTAGCAGTCGGGTCCGTTGCGGTGGCCCTCTGGGTGCCGTATTCCGAGTGGGCGCGGACTGCCCGTGAAGTCATGACGAGTGCGCTGTACGTGGGCAACTGGTCATTGGCCGCCCAGTCGGTGGATTATTCGGCACTGACTAACGACGCCACCATCGCCCAACATTATTGGTCGCTGTCGGTGGAGGAACAGTTTTACTTCGTGTGGCCGCTGGCATTGCTTGGACTGTTCAAGCTTGGTAAGCGTTTCGGTTCACCCCGAAGGGTTCTGGTGGCTGGCGTTGCGCTGGCCGCAGTGGCCAGCCTCATGTATTCCGTGTACTTCACCGCCACAGGCCCTGACCCCGCCTATTTCGTGACACCAGTGCGCGTCTGGGAGTTTGCTGTGGGGGCACTTGTGGCCTTGCTGGCAGCGAAGATCACATTGCCCCGTTTCCCGGCCGTGGGGGTGGCAACTGCTGGTTGGCTGGTCATAGTTCTGGCCGCGGCCTCGTTCAACCAGGACACACAGTTCCCGGGATGGGCCGCACTGCTTCCGGTGGTGGGGACAGCGGCTGTGATTGTCGCAGGACTAGGTAGAGCCAAGGCGCCCTTTGGACCTGTGCTTGCCTGGAAGCCTGTCCAATTCGCGGGTGATGTTTCATACTCGATATACCTGTGGCATTGGCCCATGATTGTGGTGGCGCCTTACCTCGTCGGCGGGGAACTCAATGCCTTTCACAAGCTTGTCATTGCACTGTGCTGCTTGCCCCTAGCATGGCTGACGAAAGTTTTGGTTGAGGACCAGGGGAAGTCGTGGAAGATGTTGGGCAAGCGTCCGCGGGAAACGTATGCGGCCATGGGGGTTGGCATTGTTGCCCTTGCCCTGATTTCTGGCGGGCTTGCCTGGGGCGGGCACATCAAACAGGCCAACGCTGAGGCGCTGCAGTCCGCGCAGTACGGTGGCCCGTGCCATGGCCCGGCGGCGCTTACAGCCAAGAAGGCCTGCCCGGACCCTCTGGGGCCGGCAGCTGTCACAGTCATGGGCGATGCCAACAAGTACTATGCGGGGGCACCAGAGTGCGCCGTGGATCCAGCTCGCAAGCCACCGGGTGTCAGTGCGGTGGCCGTGTGCGACTACTCCGAAGGGAATCCGGACGCTGATTCGCTCTGGCTGGTGGGGGACTCCCACGCAGAACAGTGGAAGCTGCCGCTGCTGGATTTGGCCAAGAAGAACAAATGGAAAATGACGTATTCCTTGCTGGGCGGTTGCCCCATCGGTGATTTCACGCTGGAAAGCTACGAAGGCAAAAAGAGCTCGTCGGCCAGTGCCGCCTGCAAGACTGCTGGGCACTCAATTTCCGCCATGGTTGAGCAGGATCGTCCGGACATGGTTTTTTATTCCGCTTTTGCCCGCCAGGAAATTCTCAACGACGGCTCCGGCCTCTCCCAACAAGCCCAGTACAGCGATGGACTTGCGAAGACCTGGAAACGTTGGGTGGACGCCGGAAGTGCCGTCTACGTTCTGGCGGACCCGCCCCTGAATGCCCTGGCGCGCGATTCCAAATGTGTTGTCCTGAATCCGTCCGATCCTGCAAAGTGTGCCGTGGACCGTGCCAAAGCACACCCCGCCGACCCGCTGGTCGGAGCCGTTGGCGGCATGGCTAGCCCACATGTGCGCCTGATTGATCTGACGGATCATTTTTGTGATGCCAAACTCTGCTACGCAGTGGTGGGCAATGTGGCGGTTTACTATGACAACAACCACCTAAACGGCGAATTTTCCCGTCTCATGGCGCCGTTTATTGAGCGAATGCTTTTGTCCAGCCATCGGCAGGGGATGTGAAATTAACGTGGCTTGGCTCTCATGTGAAACGAAGTTGAAGCAAAGCTGGATATTCTAGTAACAAACTCCGGTGTGGACATGGGCTCCGTGTGGCACTCAGGCTCGAAAGAAAAGGCTATTAAAACGTGAAGATTGCAGTCATCGCACTCGGTAAGATCGGCCTGCCACTGGCAGTTCAGTTTGCATCCAAGGGGCATGAGGTTGTTGGCGTCGACGTCAACCAGACCGTTGTGGACCTCGTCAACGCCGGCCAGGAGCCATTCCCCGGTGAGGCGCACTTGCAGGAGAAACTCTCTGAGCTGGTGCCGTCTGGCAAGCTCCGCGCCACGACTGACTATGCTCAGGCTGTTCCCGGTGCTGACGCGGTGGTACTTGTGGTGCCGTTGTTCGTTGACAAAGATGCCAACCCAGACTTCGGTTGGATGGATACAGCCACTGCTGAGCTGGCTCGCCACCTCACCCCGAACACTCTGGTTGCCTACGAGACCACCCTCCCCGTGGGAACTACACGTTCACGGTGGAAGCCCGCTCTGGAAGCTGGCTCGGGTCTGGTTGAAGGTACGGACTTTCACTTGGTGTTCTCGCCTGAGCGAGTTCTCACCGGCCGTGTTTTTGAAGATCTGCGCAAATACCCCAAGCTCATTGGTGGCCTTTCCGAAGCTGGTGCTGCCAAGGCAGTGGAATTCTACGAGTCTGTCCTGGACTTCGATGAGCGCCCCGATCTGAATCGCGCCAACGGCGTCTGGGACTTGGGCTCTGCCGAAGCATCAGAGCTCGCCAAGCTCGCCGAGACTACCTACCGCGATGTGAACATTGGCTTGGCTAATCAGTTTGCCCGTTTCGCTGCAAAGACCGGTATTGATATTTACCAGGTCATTGCGGCTTCTAACTCCCAGCCGTTCAGCCACATCCACCAGCCCGGCATCGCCGTAGGCGGGCACTGCATCCCTGTTTACCCGCGGCTGTACCTGTGGAACGATCCGGAAGCCACAGTTGTACGAGCCGCCCGAGCCGCTAACGCTGATATGCCTGACTACACCATTGGTCTGCTTGAAGGTGCCTATGGAGATCTGACGGGGGCACGCGTCGTCGTTCTTGGTGCTGCCTACCGTGGCGGGGTCAAGGAAACCGCGTTCTCTGGAGTATTCGACGCTGTTGAGGCCATCAACCGCCGCGGCGGCACTGCACTGGTTCATGACCCCATGTACACGGATGCCGAACTGACCCGTCTCGGCTTTATCCCGTACCACTTGGGTGAGGCAGTGGATGCTGCAGTCGTACAGGCGGACCACAGCGAATACCGTGAACTGGCACCGGCAGATTTGCCCGGTGTGAAGGCGTTCATCGATGGCCGTCGCGTCAGCGCCGCCGAGAAGTGGGACGGCGTCATCTACCGTGTCATTGGCAAGGCGTAGCCAGAAACGTGCAAGTTCTTGTCTTCACCACATGGTTTCCGGATGCCCAGGCGCCGTCCACGGCACCCTTTGCACTAAACCATGTCCGAGCCATCGCCGCCCAGCATGATGTGAAGGTTGTTCACATCATGCTGGGCGGCAGCGGCGGTGTGGTAGTGGAAGACTTTGAGGGCATTTCGGTAACCCGGATTCCACTCTCCCCCAAACGTCCATGGAGCTACGGTGTAGTGCTTGGCCACCTCAGGCAGGCGCTCAAACAGGCCGACATCCTGCACACCATGGCGTTCACCTCGGCCGCGGTGGCTGCGCCCGCGGCCCTGGGCCGGCGCAAAACCTGGGTGCACACAGAGCACTGGAGCGGGGTCAACAATCCTGCAAGCGTCTCTAAGGCCTGGGTTGTCATGTCCTGGTTGCGGTATTTGCTCCGGCTGCCCCATGCCGTGACAGCAGTCAGTGAGGCGCAGGCCGTGGGCCTGCGCCGATTCAGCCGGGGCGGCGCCGTTTACGTTGTTCCAAACGTTGTTACCAAAGTGGGCGAGCCTGCCCCTCGCGCCGGCGGCAATTCCGGGCGGGTGGAAGTAGTGTCCGTCGGGGGGCTGAATGCTGGCAAGAGGCCCGGGCTGGCTGTTGAGGCCCTTCACCTGTTGCGCAATCAAGGACTGGACGCCTCACTCACATGGGTGGGCGATGGGCCCCTGCGGGGAGAGATTGAACAACAGATTGACCGGTTGGGACTCGGAGGCCATGTGACAGTTACGGGCATGGTCCCGCCGACACAGGTAGCCGACCACCTGCGCCGGGCAGACATTTTCCTGCTGCCCACAGCCCATGAGACTTTTTGCATGGCCGCGGCCGAGGGCGTCGCCATGGGCCTGCCGGTGGTCATCACCGATCTGCCTGCAGTGCGGGATTTTCTCACCTCGGAGAACAGTTTGCTGGTTTCCGGGGAAAGCGCGCAGGACTTCTGTGCAGGCGTCTGCGCGGCCGTTGACAAGTTCTCCACGGTGTCCGCGGCCGCCATTTCCGGGACGCTGCCCACACGATTCACGCCGGAAAATGTTGCCAGCCAATTCACCCAGATTTACGACCGTGTGCGGGGTGGCGCAGGATAGCTGGGATAATGACACAAGAACTTTCGTTTTACGGAACCATTGATCATCGAGAGGAACTCACTGCATGAGTAGCATCGCGGCCAGCGCCGACGTTTCAGAACAAGCCATTCTCGGCGAAGGCACCAAGATCTGGCACCTTGCCCAGGTGCGTGAAAACGCCGTCCTTGGTGAGAACTGCATCGTTGGCCGTGGCGCCTACGTGGGCACTGGCGTCAAGATCGGTGACAACACTAAAATCCAAAACTACGCGCTGGTATACGAGCCCGCCGTGTTGGGTAAGGGCGTATTCATTGGCCCTGCCGTGGTGTTGACCAATGACACCTACCCCCGCTCCATCAGCCCGGACGGTTCGCTGAAAAGTGCCCACGATTGGACCCCGGTGGGCGTGACCGTCGAGGAAGGTGCGTCCATTGGTGCCCGGGCCGTTTGTGTGGCACCGGTGACCATTGGCCGGTGGGCCACGATCGCGGCTGGCGCTGTGGTGGCAAAGGATGTTCCGGCTTTCGCCCTGATGGTTGGCGTTCCCGCCCGCCGGTTGGGTTGGGTTGGCAAGGCAGGTTTCCCTCTCAAGGCAGAGGGTGGTTTCTGGGTTTGCCCGGAAACCGGAGCAAAGTATGTTGAAGATGGAAACACCCTGAAAGAGGCAGAGGAAAACTCATGAGCCAGGACTTCATTCCCGCAGCAAAACCCATCATCGGTGACGAGGAGCGTGCAGCGGTTGACGCTGTCATGCTCTCAGGCATGTTGGCGCAGGGCAAGGAGGTGGCCAGTTTTGAGGGCGAGTTCTCTGAGGTCTTGTTGGACGGCCGTGCCAGCGTTGCCGTGAACTCTGGCACCTCCGGACTGCACCTTGGTCTGCTGGCCTCCGGTGTGGGGGCAGGCGACGAAGTAATCGTCCCCTCTTTCACCTTTGCCGCCACGGGTAACTCGGTGGCGCTGACCGGCGCAACCCCGGTGTTTGCTGACATTGAGCTGGATTACTACACGCTGGACGTGGCCCACGTGGAGTCACTCATCACCGAGAACACCAAGGGCATCATGCCCGTGCACTTGTACGGGCACCCGTTTGCTGCCGAGGCGTTTGCGGCGCTGGCCGATAAGCACGGGATCGATCTTTACGAGGACGCAGCCCAGGCCCACGGTGCGGCTGTCAACGGCAAAAAGGTTGGCACGTTCGGCAAGTTCGGCATGTTCAGCCTCTACCCCACGAAGAACATGACCTCCGGCGAGGGCGGCATGGTGTCCACCTCGGACGCGACGGTTGAGCGAAACCTTCGCCTGCTGCGCAACCAGGGCATGGACAAGCAATACGAGAACGAACTGGTTGGCTTCAACAACCGCATGACCGACCTGCACGCCGCCATTGGCCGCGTCCAGCTGACCAAGGTCATGGGCTGGACCAAACAGCGCCAAGACAACGCCGCATTCCTGACCGCCAACCTCGAAGGTGTAGAAACACCTAAGGTTGCCGAGGGTGCTGAGCACGTCTACCACCAGTACACCATCCGGGTTCCCCAGGGCCGCGACGAGCTGCATGCACGCCTGCGTTCAGAATTCAACATTGGTTCCGGTGTGTACTACCCCGTGCCGAACCACCGTCTGCCCTCGTTCAACCGCACCGAGGACCTGCCCAACACGGAGATCGCCGCCAAGGAAGTACTTTCCCTGCCGGTCCACCCGTCGCTGTCGCAGAACGACCTCGAGCGCATCGTCGCGGCCGTTAACACCATCGTGAAGGCTGGTGCCTAAAAGTGGCTAATTTGCGAGTAGGCCTTATCGGTCTGGGCATGATGGGCCGCCACCACGCGAGGGTCATTCGCGAAGTCGAGGGCGTGGATCTCGTTGCAGTGGCCGATGCCTACGGTGATCCTCACGGTGTCGCCAAGGAACTGACCGTCCTGAGCAGCGTTGAGGAACTCATTGCGGCCGGCATCGACATGGCTGTTGCGGCCGTGCCTACCGGCATGCACGAGGAAGTCGGTTTGGCCCTAGCTGAGGCCGGCATTCACACACTGGTTGAGAAGCCCATCGCGGCCAGCGCACCGGCAGGCCAGCGCCTCGTGAACGCCTTCGCGGCCAAGGGGCTCGTCGGCGCCGTGGGACACATCGAGCGTTTCAACCCCGCTCTGCAGTCTCTGCGAAAGCGCATTGCTGATGGCGAACTCGGTGAGGTCTACCAGATCGCCACCCGCCGCCAGGGACCGTTCCCGGCCCGCATCGCTGACGTCGGAGTGGTCAAGGACCTGGGCACGCACGACATTGATTTGACCGCTTGGTTGGCTCAGAGCCGCTTCGAGTCAATCTTCGCCCAGACAACCACCCGCAGTGGCCGCCCGCACGAGGACATGGTTGCCGCGACCGGCAAGCTCGCGAACGGCGTCATCACCAACCACCTGGTGAACTGGCTTTCCCCCATGAAGGAAAGGCTGACCATTGTCACCGGTGAAAAGGGAGCCTTTGTGGCCGACACCGTGACGGCGGACCTGACGTTCTATGAGAACGGGACAGTTGCCACCGAATGGGAGTCCATGGCCGCGTTCAGGGGCGTCTCTGAGGGCAACGTGACCCGTTTGGCCATCGCCAAGCCCGAGCCGCTGCGCACAGAGCATGAAGCATTCCGCGACGCCGTGCTGGGTCTGCGAAACGACGTCGTCACGATGGCCGAAGGCCAGGACACGCTGCTCGTGGCAGAAGCGGTGCTGGAGTCCTCCCTCACCGGCCAACTCGTAAGGATTGCTTCTTAGTGTCAACGCAAAAACCGTTGAAGGTCGTCGTCACCACTAGGCTGTTCACGCCGGAAGTGGGGGCGGCGGCTTTCCGCTTGAAGGCCCTTGTGGATGGTCTGGTTGAGCAGGGAGCCGACGTCACTGTTATTACCACCACGCCGCCCACGGGCTCGGGACTGTTCAAGCCGGGCTACAAGCTCAGCCGCTGGCCCGTCATGCGCGATTCCGGTGGCAATGTCCGAGGCTACGTCCAGTACCTCAGCTTTGACATTCCCGCCTTCTTCCGGCTGTTGCTGACACCTGCCGATGTGGTGGTTTCGGAACCGCCGCCCACTACGGGCGTCATCGTTGCACTATCCTCGATACTGCGCCGGCGCCCCTTCGTGTACTATGCGGCAGATGTCTGGACCGAGGCGCTCTCCGCCATGGATGTCCCGTCCGTGGTGAAAAAGACCATGGGATTTGTTGAAGGTTTCGTCATGCGCAGGGCTGCGAAGGTCATTGCTGTTTCCCAGCCCGTGGCCGAACAAGTTGCAAAGTTCAAGGTGCCGGCCCACCGCATACACGTGGTGGGCAACGGCGTGGACACCACAGTATTTGGCCCCGACGGGGAAAATGCTGCGGTACCGAAGCCCTATTTCGTGTACACCGGGACCATGAGCGAGTGGCAGGGTGCAGGAATATTTATTGAGGCGCTGGCGAAAGTTCTGCCGACCCACCCCGAGGCTGAGGTTCGGTTTTTCGGGCAGGGAACCGATGAGGCCGCGCTGAAGGAACTGTCGGTCGCGGTTGCGCCGGGCAGTGTCCATTTCGGGGGAGTGGTTCCCCCTGCGGAAGCCGCTTCCTGGATCCGGGGTGCCACGGGCGCACTTGTCAGCATCAAGCCCGACCAGGGCTATGATTTTGCAAAACCCACCAAGATTTACGCCGCGGCCGGGTGCGGCACGCCTGTGATTTTTGCTGGCAAGGGTGACGGCGCAGCAGTTGTTGCTGACAATGGTCTGGGTGTTGCGGCGAACTACACCGTCGACGCCGTGGCCCAGGCCATGTGCGCGCTTCTAGCCGAACCCGACAAGGGGAGGTCCGCACGCATTGACTGGGTTGTGGCCAATGCATCCCTGCAGGCGTCTGGCAAGGTTGCAGCAGCCCAAGTGCTCGGTGTTGCCGAAGTGAAAACCTCACAGTGACAGAGCGTGTTGGTGACCGGATAGCCAGGTGGCGCCGCAGCGAGTTTCTGCGGCACATAATGACGCTTCTGACGGGAACTGCGGCGGCACAGGTGCTCATGTTGTTGCTGACTCCTGTGCTGTCCAGACTGTATTCGCCGGAGGCCTACGGCCTGTTTTCGCTGTATTCTTCGATCGTTGCAACTGTGACAGTGGTTGCTGCACTGCGCTATGACATGGCGATCATGCTGCCCAAGAAGGACGCCGATGCAAAGGTGCTCAAGAAGGGCGTCACACGGCTTATTCTGATTGTCAGCATCACAGCCACGTTGGTATGCGGGATCGGGGCCCCGCTCATTGCTGATGCGATGGGCAAACCGGAACTGGCTCCGTGGCTGTGGCTTGTTGGCTTGAGCGTTTTCACGCTCGCTGAGATTTCTGCCATGACCTACTGGCTCAACCGCAGGAGCGACTACAAAGCCATCGGAATCAACCGCGTGCTGCAAAGCGGTGGAACAGCAATTGCCCAGCTGGGATTGGCGCTGGGCAAGTTGGGTGGCGTTGGTGGCCTGATTGTGGGAACGCTGCTGGGCCAGAGTGCAGCACTTCTGACCCTGCGGTACAAGGGACGCGACGTTCGTGAGGGCCTTGATGAGTCAGAGGCGGGCATTCGCGGCTTGTTTGGCCGGTACCGCCGCATGCCGCTGCTCAACGGGCCCAACGCACTTCTGGACGCTGTGCGTACCAACGGCATCAATATACTCATTGGGATCATGTATTCCGGCCCCCTGCTGGGCCAGTTCTACATGGCCTGGAAGCTTCTGGAAGTTCCCCTGGGCCTGATCAATGGTGCACTGTCGCAGGTATTTTTCCAGCGGCTGGCTGTCATGGAGAGAGGTTCGATGTTCGCCTTCGCGAAATCTTCGGTGTTCCGCTCGGCTATATTGGGTGTGGTCCCCTTCGGGCTCATTTATTGGCTGTCACCCTGGGCGTTCCCCGTGGTTCTGGGCACGGAGTGGGCGGATGCCGGGCTCATTGCCCGTGCCTTGGTTCCCTGGCTCTTCATGAGTCTGATTACCTCACCGATTTCAACGATCTTTGTTGTCACCGAAACACAACACCTCATGCTGGCCCATGCCATTGTTTACACAGCAGTGCCTCTCTCGCTGCTTTATTTCCTGCACGGGGACATCGTGGCGAACCTGACCATCGTCGCCTTGGCGATGGCTGGCATTCTTGTGGTCTTCACCGTTTTGGCGTTGTGGGTAGGACACAGATTTGATCATGAAAAAGATCCTGAGGACAAACCATTGGTTGTGTAGCACTCCGAGCTTGACATGAAATGACTTGCAACTGCGCGGCAAACCGCTGGAACCTCAATACTAGAAAGCCCCCAAAGCCATGGCCCGTATGATCTACCACGTTCCCTACCCACTGAACCCGGAGGGCAAGTCAGGCAGTGCCCTGCGCCCCATGCGCATGTTGGAGGCGTTCAGGGAGATCGGCTACGAGGTGGAGCTCGTCTCGGGGGAGTCCAAGCAACGCCGTGCCCTGATCAAGGCACTCAAGGCGCGCATTACACAGGGGAGAGGTTTGACTTTGTTTATTCCGAGAGTCATACCATGCCCACGGCCCTGACCGATCCCGACCATCTTCCCCGCCATCCTTTGATGGATGTCGCATTCCTGCGATTCTGCCGGCGGAACGGCATCAAGGTGGGCCTGTTCTACCGCGACATCTACTGGCGCTTCCCTGAGTACAAGCAGCGGCTCAACCCGCTTGTCCACACCGGCACAAGGTTGCTCTACAATTTTGATCTCCTTGCGTACAAGTTTGCTGTTGACAAGCTGTACCTGCCGTCCATGGGGATGGGGAAATTCGTGCCACATTTCCCGGCTAAAAGGCACGAGGCGCTTCCCCCAGGCGGCGAAATCAATGATGCAGCCCACCCCGGGGACAATAGCGTCCGCTTGTTTTATGTAGGTGGCCTGGGCGGCTACTACAACATGCATGATTGTGTGCGCGCCGTGGCCGCCTCCAAGAATGCCTTCCTTACCATTTGCACTAGGGAGGACGAATGGCAGCAGGTTCAGGCAGGCTATGAGCCCCTGATAAATGACCGGATTGAGATTGTGCACAAGCATGGATCAGATCTGGTGCCCTACTATGCGAAGTCTGACATCTGCATGCTGTTCATTGAACCCAGCATCTACCGGTCCTTTGCCGCCCCCATCAAGTTCGCTGAATACATTGGCTTCGGCAAGCCGGTCATTGTTAACGAAGGGACCAACGTTGCAGAATTCGTGCAAGCGAATGGTAACGGGTGGGCGATTCCCTTCGATCAGGAGGCGCTCACCACCCTGTTGGATGACCTTGCGGAGAACCCGGAAAAGATCGCGCATGTCACCGACACTGCCCTTCGCATCAGGGCGGACAACACCTGGGCTGCCCGTGCGCGACAAGTCGCCCGTCAGCTGACATGATCCACGGAAAACAGTGGGTAAAAACCCTGAAGTCCTCACCCGGCAGCGGGAAGCCGTGAACCGCCGAGGCAAGGTGATGCCGCCTGTCAATGGGATGGCAATTCTCATCATTGGACTAGCCGCAACGGCCTTCCTTACTCGACTCCTGCCTCTTTTGGAATCGGGAACACTGGGAGGCTTCAGAGGTTACGACGATGCGGTCCACTATGCCGCGGGTGTGCACCTGCTTGCCGGATCCATTCCATATCAGGATTTTGTTTTGGTTCACCCGCCCGGGATTGCCGTGTTGATGACGCCGTTTGCCGCGCTTGGATGGCTGGTCTCGGACACTGTTGGAATCGGGTCTGCCCGGGTGTTCTTTGCATTGCTTGGAGCGCTGAACACGGTAATGATAGGCCTGTTGCTGAAGAAGTGGGGCCATGCTGCTGTAGTAGTGGGCGCTGGACTCTACGCTGTTTCCACGGTGGCCACTATCGCCGAGCGTTCGGTTATGCTTTCGCCGCTGCTCACCACCTGCACGCTGCTCGCACTGGTGGCACTTCGGAGCGACAGCCGGCTGCACCCGAGGCGCGCAGTGACAGTGGCTGGCGCTGTTCTGGGTCTTGCCTTGTGCTTCAAGCTGTGGGCCGTCATGCCCATCCTTGTGCTCGGTCTGATGGTCGCCGCAAGGTTCGGGACAAGGCTGCTCCTGCGATTTGTGGTGGCAGGGGCAGCGGTGTGCACAGTTGTCATGGGTCCGTTCTTTCTGGCCTCGCCGAGGGCAATGTTCAAGGATGTGATTTTGGCCCAGTTGGCGCGCACCGATGGCGCAATGAAGGATTTGTCCTATCGCCTTGGAGACTTTGTGGGCATCCCGCTGCCCCAGAACGCCCTCACGGCCGTGGCAGCGGTGGGGGCCCTTGCAATCTTAGTTTCGGCACTGATTGGAATTGAGCAGGGATTCAAGGCGGGATCTTGGGCTGATGAATTCTGGTGGGCTGCACTCGCAGGCGTAACCACCGCCGCCCTGCTGATGTCCATGAGTTTCTTTGACCACTACCCCAATTTCACGATCGCCTACATCGCTCTTTGTCTGGGTGTCGTGGTGGGTTTTGTTACCCGGGCCGTCTCCCGGCGTCGCCGGCTGCTGCCTCAGGCAGTGGCTACCGCCATGGCGGTGGGGTTGTTGGTTCCCGTCGGTATCCACGGATTTGAACTTAATCCCAAGCCGCTGCCGGGCGTCAACGAAACGACACTGGCTCGCGAAGTTTCACAGTACGACTGTGTTTTCACTGCCTACGCATACCTTGGCGTCATCAGTGACTCCATGTCCAGCTCCATGCACCACGGCTGCAGTTCCATCGTTGACGTTTACGGGACCCGAATGGTTGAGGCGCTGCCACCCGATGGACCATGGCTACCGGGCCGTCCGGCCATGTCGTCCGAATTGCTTCAGGTGGAGCAGCTTAGGAATGCCCAAGCAGCCGTTGTGGGCAAATCACTGGCCTTCTACGGGCTCGCTCCCATGGCAATTGAGGAACTGACCCGAAATTTTGTGTTAAAGACTGGGCAGGGCAACTTTCAGGTTTGGGTCCGGCGCTAGCCGGGCCGGGAGTTCCAAACGTGGTTGTGGGATAGCATAATTGCTGGAGTATCCTCCGGGCTTGCATCGGACCGGGTCTCAACCAAACCCGTAGATCGCGTAGAGGAATCATGCCAGCACGTCAACGAATCGAATACTTCGATGTCCTTCGGGCCATCGCCATTGTGGCGGTTGTGGTCCTCCATACCGCAGCGTCAAGGTGGTACTCGCTGCCGTCGTCGTCGACGTCGTGGCAGGCGCTGAACATCTACGACAGTATCGTTCGTTTTTGTGTGCCCATCTTCTTCATGATCAGTGGAGCCTTGTTTTTGCGTCCCGAGCAAAACATCACCATTCGTTCCATGATGCGCAAGAGCATTCCCCGGCTGCTGCTGGCTTTTGGGGTATGGTCCATTTTCTATGTTGCATGGCGGGGATTCGGGCCGGCCGGCTTCGGAAGCCCCAAGGATGCGGTTGCCCAGTTGGTGCTGGGCTACTACCACCTGTGGTTCATTTATGCGTTGATTGGGCTGTATCTGGTGACGCCGCTCCTGAGGAAGATTGTTGCCGACCGCGCTATGGCTTGGTATTTTGTGGCGCTGGCTGCGGTGGTTGCCTCATTCCTGCCCATGCTGGTGGAAGTTCCCGTCCTTGGCCCGGTTGTGGCTGCCGCCCTTGATAAGGCCCAGTTGCACCTTGTTCTTGGCTACTCCATGTTCTTCGTCCTGGGACACCTCCTGAACACCGTGGCGTTGTCGCGGGCTGCGTTGCGCTGGTGCCTGCTCGGCGGCCTCGCCGGGATTGCCATCACGGCCCTTGGCACATTTTGGCTGTCCAGCGTCCAAGGCAAGAACACGGTGTTTTTTTATCAATACCTCACACCGAACGTAGTGATCGTGGCAGTTGCGGTCTTCTGTGCTGCCAAGTACTGGGGCGAGCGGTACTCGATGTCTGCCAGGTGGCGCAGAGTCATTGGCCCAATTTCTGCGTACTCATTCGGCATCTATATGGTGCATCCATTCTTCCAGGAGCTTCTGGCAGGCTATGGAATCAACTCCGCTCTGGTACACCCGGTGTTCTCGGTGCCCATGGTAGCCGTGGCAATATTGATCCCCAGCTTCCTGGCCGCAGCTGTTGTCAGGCGCATTCCTAAAGTTGGCGCCTACATAGCGTAGTGACACGGCTGGGCGGAACATCAGAGGCAGGCAAAAGGCCCACTCCCTGACAGGAGCGGGCCTTTGGCTCTAGAAGTGAATTCCTGCCTAGTGCTGGTCCTTGTCCACGAGCCAGGGCTTCTCAGCTTCCTCAATGGCAATGCGCCTAGACAGCTTGGTGAGCGAATTTTCAAGGTGCCGGAACCGCTGGTACGTCGTGGCCATGAAGACCAGTACGCTGACCACCAGCGCGTAGAGGACTAAATCGGTTCCACGCCCAATGCCCAGCAGCTGTGCCAGCCTGGTCAGAATGGTTGGGAAGAATACCGAGAACGCCGCGATGAGGGCAAAGAGGACAAGCATCATGCGCCGAATGGCCAGATGGCGGGCATTGGAGCCGCCGCGCATGAGCGCCAAGGACACAATGATGACGGCGAGGACGAGGACAATCTGAACAATGATCTGCATGGTTCTACCTAAAGAATAGATCTGCGACGATGTTGACGGAGTTGAGCAGCGACTGGCCTTTGGCCTTGGAATAGTCGGTGTAAATGATCTCCACAGGGTGCTCAACCCAGCGTGGCTTGATCTCAGCCAACTGGTGAATCAACTCGGAGGCGTGTGCCATACGATTTTGCTTAAGGTCGATCCTTGCTGCTGTGCCGACACCGAAGGCCCGGAGGCCGTTGTGGGCGTCAGTGAGTGCCATGCCCGTTGACCAGCGGGACTGCACGGCCGCCACGCGCAGGACCAGCCGCTTCATCTTGGACACTTGGGTGCGATCATCCAGGAATCGCGAGCCAAGCACCACCTCGGCCTCGCCGGAGCGAATCCGGGCCACCATGGCCAAGGCGTCCTCAACGCGATGCTGGCCATCGGCGTCGAAGGTGACGATCTCAGTGGTTGCAGGGTCGCACAGGGCATACTCGATACCGGTCTGCAATGCGGCCCCCTGACCAAGGTTGACCGGGTGCTGGACCACGAGGGCACCGGCCTCCCGGGCTACGTTCTGGGACCCGTCACTGCTGCCGTCGTCAATGCAGACGACATGGGGGAAAACCGGTAGGAGGCCACTAATCACGTCGCCGACGACAGTTGCCTCGTTGTACATCGGGATGACAATCCAAGTTCGACTCACTGTTTCAGTATCCCATGAATAGAGGTGTGGGCAGCATGCTGCTGCGGGGCCGGGTATGTGACATCAGGAACCGAAAGCACTGAGCAGTGCTGCAACCGTGCGCTTTGCAGCGTGGCCGTCACCGTAGGGGGTTGCGTCGGTGGGTGCGGGTGCGGGGCGTTGAACGGTTGCCGCCAACACCGACAGCTCGGCACTGACGAGCACGTTCCAGCCAAGGACAACCGTTTCAACCCATTCGGTTTCCGGCCGAATGGTGGTGCACGGCACGCGCAAAAGGAATGCTTCCTTCTGCAATCCACCGGAATCAGTGACCACACCGGCGGAGTTCATTGCAGCGTTGATCAGCTGCGGGTACGCGAGGGGTTCACTGAGCACGATGGCTCCCTGGGCCAGATCAATTCCATGCTTTTCAGCGAGACTGCGCAAACGGGGATGTGCAAGGAGCAGGACCGGCTTGTCCAGGCTGGCCAACTCGGAGATAATTGCCTGCAATCGTTCCGGGGAGTCCGTGTTGTCTGGCCGGTGGATGGTGCTCACATAGTAGGAACCCTTGCTCAAGCCGGCAGGCAGCGCCGCACCGCTCCCGACCAGTGATTCGCGAACCTTGTAAAGAACATCAGTCATGACGTCGCCAACCAACACTGAACGCTTGCCTAGGCCCTCGGTGGCCAAGTGATCCATGGCCACCTGGGTGGGTGCCAGCAGCAGGTCGGCGCTGTGGTCGGTGAGTACGCGGTTGTGCTCTTCGGGCATGCGGCGGTTGAAGGAGCGCAGCCCTGCCTCAAGGTGGGCCACGGGGACATGAAGTTTGGTTGCCGCGACGGCGGCAGCCAGCGTTGAATTGGTGTCGCCGTACACGAGAACACAATCCGGGGCCGACGTCTCAATGATTTCTTCCAGACCTGCCAGCATGGCGCCAGTCTGGGCACCGTGCTTCCCTGAACCGACACCGAGATTGAAGTCAGGTGCCGGGATGCCAAGATCCCTGAAGAAGACATCGCTCATCAGCTCGTCATAGTGCTGACCGGTGTGGGCGATCAGGTGATCCGCTGAACCCTTCATGGCTTGGGCAATGGGGGCGAGCTTTACAAACTGAGGACGGGCACCAACAACACTAAGGATTCGCATGGGCCTAAGTTTAGTCGGAAGAGAAGGTGCGAATGCAACGGGAGCGGCCGTTACCTTGGTTGCGGAGGGACGTTAAGGTGGCTGAGCAACACGTCTGAAGCATTTTCAACTCACTGACCTGGTTGGGCCAGAAAATAGTAGGGTTAGTAGCCTCTGTGTCATAGGGGTGCTCACTACCCGAATCGGTTCAGTGGATACTGAAAGCTTGCCTCTTTCGAAGAATGAGGTCGAACCACGAAAGTTGTCTTGCTCGAATGAGAACTTCATCTCTGCGTAGGCCTGTCCGTATCCTTGCCCGGGCTACTATTGCCATGGTCACAGTGATCGGTTTGGCCGGGTTGGGGCTGCCAGGCGCGTTTGCGACGGAAACGCCCGTGCCCAGCACCCAACAAACCGCCTCGGCTCGGCCGTCGCTGCTTACGACGCCAACAAGCACACCCGAACCCGCAGCCGGGCCCAGCTCCGCAGCACCGGCAGCGGAACCTAGCTCCGCGGCACCGGTAGTTGAATCTAGCTCTGCGGCACCGATAGTGGAACCTAATAATAGCCCGGCCGCGCTGCCCGCAGTGCCAAAAAACTCCAGGCCGAAGCCAGGAGAAAACGGTGCATTTATGGGTATGGGAGCTGCCCTCAGGGGCCTTGCCCGACCCTATTCCGCTGCGCAGCCTATGGCCTCAAGCTCGTGGGTGCCTGGATTCGGCGTGCCGGGCATGGACGTCAGCGGGTACCAGCCCTCCATTGATTGGTCCGCCGAAGCGGCAAAAGGCGCCAAATTTGCCTATGTGAAGGCAAGCGAAGGCATCGACATTAAGAGTAAGTATTTCAGCAGCCAATACACGGGTTCACGCAATGTGGGTATGGTCAGGGGCGCCTACCACTTTGCCTGGCCTGGGGTAACCTCGGCGTCTGCTCAAGCAGATTTTTTCGTCAACAACGGGGGACAGTGGTCAGCGGATGGGTGGACACTGCCACCCCTGCTGGATGTGGAGTACAACCCGTATGGTGAGTTTGGCAATAGTTGCTACAACCTGTCGACTGGCCAAATGGTCTCGTGGATTCGAGCCTTCTCTGATCGAATACTGGCCCGAACAGGTAGGCTTCCCATGATTTACACCACCAGTGACTGGTGGAAAACATGCACGGGAGACAACGCCTCATTTGGAGCCAACGGCCTTCACATCGCCGCCTACAATACCTGGGGCCCGGAGCCATTGCCGGCCGGCTGGTCGGGGTACAAAATGTGGCAGTATTCCGATCAGGGCCCCTTCGCCGGAGACTCCAATGTGTGGAACGGTTCCTTGTCCGCATTGAAGTTATTTGCAACCAAAAGTGACGTTGCTGGCACCACAGGTGCTGTCAGCACCATCGCTGTGGGAGACATCAACGGCGATGGTCGCAACGATGCCGTGTCAGTCACAGACGGTGGGCAACTGTTGTTCCATGCCGGATCCGGGAATGGAAAGTTCGCCTCCGGGGTGGGTATTGGTACCGGATGGAATGTCTACACAAAAATCATTGGCTCGCGCGACGTCAACGGTGATGGGCGCAGCGACCTACTGGCACTCAGGGCGGACGGCTCCATGTGGTTTTACGCCGGCACGGGTGTGGTTGGCAGCGGAAGCAGTGGGCTTGAGGCAGGGAGGGTCATTGGCTCAAGCACATGGGCACAGTACACCAGCGTCGTTGCCGCTGGTGATGTGAATTCCGATGGGAAGAATGACCTGATCGCCACGAAGCTTGATGGCACACTATGGCTCATTCCAGGTTTAGGGACCGTAAATGGCGCAGGGGTTGCCTTCGGTACCCCTAGCAGGATTGGTAGTTCCGGCTGGGACAGTTTTATAAAGATTTCCGGTGGTGTCGACCTCAACTCCGACGGGGTTCCCGACGTTCTGGCCACACGTCTCGATGGTACTCTCTGGTTCTATGCCGGAACTGGCCAACGGGCACCGTCATTGAATGTATATGCCACGGCGGAGAAGATTGGCACATCGGGCTGGAACCAGTTCCATGACGTTCTCGCCGCGGGAGATCTCAACGGCGACGGCAAGCCTGATGTTGTAGGGGTACGGCCCGACGGCGTCATGTATTTTTATGCCGGAACCGGCATGCGGGACCACGGATACAGTGCCGGACA
This sequence comes from Arthrobacter alpinus, assembly GCF_001445575.1. Classification (NCBI taxonomy): domain Bacteria; kingdom Bacillati; phylum Actinomycetota; class Actinomycetes; order Micrococcales; family Micrococcaceae; genus Arthrobacter; species Arthrobacter alpinus. The sequence goes on from NZ_CP013200.1 coordinate 1,638,652, forward strand.
ACAAATAGGCGGGTCGGGTTGGAACTCATTCAAGCAGGTGTTGTCAGCCGGCGACTTGGATTCCGACGGAGTGCCGGATCTCTTGGCCATTGACCACGACGGTTCGCTTTGGCAATATCCGGGGAACCGCTCCGGCGGATACAAGCCACGCATTGCCGTGGGTAGCAGCTGGAACGCTTATATGACGGTCATTGGGGCCGGAGACCTGAATGGTGATTCGAAACCAGACCTGCTGGCGATTCGTCCCGATGGGACCCTGTGGTTCTACTCAGGCACCGGCCGAGTGTCTGCTAATAGTTCCGGTTACGCCCCTGCGCTTAAAATTGGCACGTACTGGAACTCCTATAAGGACGTCGTTGCTGTCGGGGACATGAACGGCGACGGCAAGGCGGATCTAATGGCTACCCGCGGGGATGGGTCACTTTGGTTCTACGCCGGGGTTGGTTCCGTTTCGAGTGCCAGCAACGGGTTCGCTCCGGCCAAAAACTTGGTGGTCCAGAACTGGGGTGCCGCCGACAAACTCATAGGCTCGAAAGATTTTGACAGCGACGGGAGGAACGATATCCTCACAGTTGACGGCGCAGGTGCGTTGTGGTTTCGGGCCGGTACTGGAAGTTTTGCATCGGGAACGGGGTTGCGGGGCCCGGCCAAGATCGGCGGCTCAGGATGGACCGCGTACGACACAGTTCTAGGTGTCGGTGACACCAACCTCGACGGAAAAAACGATTTGGTGGGAATCAACAACAATGGCAGCCTTTGGTTCTACATGGGAACAGGCATGAAGATTGCCCCGTTCCTCGCAGGAGTCAATCTAGGGGTGCTCCGTTAGCTCCGGGGTGACCATTGATGCTGCGCAAATTACTGGGGGCCTAGACATACAGATAGGCTGGAGTGCATGAAGGTATTGGTTACCGGCGGCGCCGGATATATAGGTTCACACACAGTTCTCTGTCTACTGGAAGCCGGTCACAGCGTTGTTGTGCTGGACAATCTGGCAAACTCGTCAGTCGAGTCCCTGCGCAGGGTTGAGGAACTTACGGGCAGGCGTGCCGAGTTTGTTGAACTCGACTTGTTGGATGCCTCCGGTGTGGATTCGTTGTTTGCAAGTTCGCGTTTCGATTCCGTCATCCACTTTGCCGGGTTGAAGGCTGTGGGGGAGTCGGTGGCAGAACCTCTAAGGTACTACCAGAACAACGTCGTGGGCACGCTGAACCTGCTGGCTTCCATGGACAAACACGGGGTTCGTACGCTGGTATTCAGTTCCTCCGCCACTGTCTATGGTGCAAGCGAGGAGGTCCCGCTCATCGAGAAGATGCCACTCGACGCGACGAACCCCTACGGGCGGACTAAGGAGCAAATCGAGGATATCCTTTCCGACCTGGGTGCCGCCGATTCCGCATGGAGGATTGCACTGCTGCGGTACTTCAACCCCGTGGGTGCCCACCCGTCCGGACGCATTGGTGAAGACCCCCGCGGCATCCCGAACAATTTGCTGCCGTTCGTGGCCCAGGTTGCGGTGGGGCGCCGGGAGAAGGTCATGGTGTTCGGCAACGACTACCCGACTCCCGACGGCACCGGCGTGCGCGACTACATCCACGTCATGGACTTGGCTGCCGGGCACTTGGCTGCGCTCGACTACCTGCCACGGCATGCAGGTGTTTTCCGCTGGAACTTGGGAACTGGCAACGGATCATCTGTGCTCGAGGTCATTCAGGCCTTCGGTGAAGCGGCGGGCAAGCCCATTCCGTTCGAGTTCGCTGCCCGCCGTCCCGGCGACGCTGCTGTGAGCTACGCCGACCCGTCGGCTGCTTTGGCAGACCTGGGCTGGTCGGCCCACCGAAACCTGGCGCAGATGTGTGAAGACCACTGGCGTTGGCAGTTCAACAACCCGCAGGGCTACGAATCGTAACTAGTGACGTCCCGGTTGTGGGCCCCCGCGCTGACAACGTGGGGGCCCAAATTTGTTTGGGCACACACCGGGGCCGCTGATACGCGAGCGCGGTTGCCAGCCTGCCAGCATGCTTCACATCGGAAGAGCTTGGCCTGGCATTCCTGGTCCACAATGGTGACGGGCAGACTTGCGTATGGCCAGCACAAGAGCCAGGAGGGACCACCGCACATGGGCCATTTGGGCGGCAATCGCGCCTCCGCCGATGAGCGTGACGGACAAGGGTGCCGAAACACCCAGCCCAACGCTGGGAAAATTTGAAGCCATGCAACAAATTCTGGAAGTCTCCCACGGGCACCTGCCCCAATATGCAAACTGATTTGCCGCAGGCATGAGCAATACCGGCAATGTGGAAACATGGGCAAGGTAAGCCCTCGGGCGGGCCATGGGGCAGGGGTAACGGAGGGTGCATGGCGGCTGGAGGATTCAGCCACCACTACTTTCGCAACGTTTGTGGCTTAGACGTCCTCAGCTGCCGCTGGGCGTGTTGGCGTCCGTGAAAATACGGCACTGGCTGTTCCATGTATCTGTCAGGAATTCATCGGCATAGGCTCCCAGCAGGTTGCCACCACTTCGCGTGAACTTGTAGAGCTGGGCTGAACCCATGCCGTTGATGAACCAATTGAATCCCATGGGGTGATTTTGCACCGCCCTGGCCGTAATGGTGCGCTCGGCCAGGCTGAGCAGCCCCACGCTGCGCAGGACTGCCTTGACGGCGTCGCGTTTGCCCTTGGACACGTTGCTCGGGGCAAAAGTGAGCAAGTCCTGGCCCGTTGCCGAGGCATAGCGGCGATTGACGTAACCCTCATACCAGTCACGGTTGCGTGTGATGTTGGGGTGCAAGTCGCCCCATGCAAGGTAGACCTCCCGGTCCAGCATGGGCAGCGCCCAAGCGTAGCCAAAGAACTCGTAGTTTCGCACCGAGTTGTTGATGTACTTCGTTTGGCGCTCACGAACGTTCCAGTATTCCAGCGCGGTCAGGCGGGACTCCACCGAGCCGTCGTACCCAATTTCGTCCAGGAATGCTTCGATGGTATTGAGCAGCCGGGCATTCTTGTAGACGGCACCATTGTCCGGTTGCAGGGTGTAGTGGTGGTGCAGGATGAGATCCTTGATTTGCTCCCGGGAAACGTTGGGGTCATCCAGAATTTCCTCGTCATGCATATTTCCCACAATGGTGTGGCCCGGCAGGAAGATGGCATCGTCGTCGACCAGCCCCTGCTCCTTGAGCCAGCGGACTGCAAACCAGTCCTGGACGTGGGGCAGGGACGCCCCTGCGTGGGTGAACTTGATGAAGTCAGCCGTCTCGGCGGTGTCCCAGCTGCTACGGATCTCTTCTTCCACGTAGGGGCAGAACAACCACTTTTGCCCCAGTGCCGCGGCCACCTTTTCGCTGATGAGCACCTCAGAGGTCCTGCCCGTGCCGTAGGTGAAGTTCACGACGTTCTCGTAGCCGGCGTCCTTGAGGTAAACGCTGAGCAGCCGTGAATCCAGTCCGCCGCTGAGGGGGATCACCAATTGGCGTCCGTTGGCATGGGCCAACAGTCTCGACATGGTCGCGTCAAGGGCGGCGGTGAAGTGCTTGTCCACGGCAGTGGTGTCGGTGATGTGAAGGCCTGAGTATTCCACCCGGCGGTGGAAAACACCAGTGACGTCCCCCGAACGGCTGACCGAGACCACTTCTCCGGCCTGAACCTGCGAAACTCCCGCGTAGAGCGTGTTGGGGCCCGCTGCGTAGGCTGAATGACGGAACTCAATGCGGGAGTCGTAGTCGGCCGCGTAGTCAGCCCCCGTACGTCCAAGTGCCAAGGCATCATCGGAAACTGCCACGACACCGCCGTCGACCGAGTAAAACAGCGGGAAGCTGCGGATGGGATCCTCGATGAGAGTGACCTCATGATCCGTGAGCACCAGCGCCGCGTAGTGGCCCGTAACCGTGCGAAGCCCCTCTACGAGTCCACCTTCGCGGGCCAAGATCCGGACAAGCTGATCGTCGCAGCTTTCATCGCCCACCACCCAGAGTGTTGTGGAATCGGAAATGGAATGGGAGCGCCACTGGCGACGGGTGAGGATGGGAGACACTAAAGACATACGGTAATTCTCTCACTTGCAGTGGTGTGGCGGATACGAGCAAAAGGGTTCCGCGTCCCCGCGTAGAATGTCACAGACCGGCGCCAACAGAAAAAGGGCACTTTAGAAAATGCACGTACTATTTGTACCTTCCTGGTATCCAGCTGACCCGACTGACTTCTCCGGCAGTTTCTTCATCGAGCAAGCCCAGGCACTCGTCCATGCCGGACACACGGTCGGCGTCATCAGTGTCAAGGGCATTCCGATATATTCCCCCTCCCAAATCCGGGGAAAGTCAGCTGGCATTCGCCACAGTGTTGAGGTTGGCATCAACACTTACCGTCTGGATAAGGTGTTGCCATTTCCCAAGGTTCCCGGCGGCAATGAGCGCGTCATCCTGCATGCATGGCGGACGCTGCTGACCCGGTATATTCGCGAAAACGGCAAGCCTGATGTCCTTCATGCCCATGCTATGTTCCCTGGCGGGGTGGTGGCCCATGCACTCTCGGATGAGTTCGGGATACCTTTCATAGTCACCGAACACAGGCCCTCGTCCATGGACAGGCTCAAGGAAAAATGGAACGGAGTCCATGGGCGCCGGGCGGCAATGGCTGCGTCGTCCCTGGTGGCCGTGGCGCGTGGCTTTGTGCCGGAGCTCAACACGGCGTACGGCATTGACCGGGACAAATGGGAGTACGTACCAGGGCTTCTGAGCCCCCAATTCCAGAACATTCCCACCCGCACTATCCCGGACGGCCCATTCACGTTCGGCCATGTGTCGCATCTGGACCCCGGCAAGCGGGTGGACAGGTTGATCGAAGCATTTGCTGAGCAGTTCCGCCACGTTGACAATGTCAGGTTGCGAATTGCCGGCGATTCCGTCCACAAGTCCGGGCTGGTGGCCCTGGCTGCGCAACAGGGCGTCGCCGACAAGGTCGACTTTGTGGGCGCTATCGCACGGGAAAACATCGTTGCCGAATTCAGCTCCGCCCACGTCTTTGTCTTGCCCAGTGTTGCTGAAGCGTTCGGCACAGTCCTTTGGGAGGCCATGGCCTGCGGCCTGCCGCTGGTTTCAACGGCAACATGGGCGGGGCGAAACGCCATAGTTGAGACCAACGGCGTACTGGCTGGCATCGATAATATTGAAGAGCTGGGCCAGGCGATGGTGTACATCAAGGAGAACTTCCACTCCTACGATCCTGCTGCGATCCGGGCGATTTGCGTGGACCACTGCGGGCGCGAGGCGTTCATTTCCCAGTATGAGGCCATCTACGCGAAGGCGATCACCAGCTAGAACCAACAAAAAACTCGTTGCCCGCAACTGCGGACAGCGAGTTTTTTGTTGTCCGGGAGACTCCCGGGCTCAGATGTCTTGCCCAGTTCTCGAGCTGGGTGAAGGCCACATCCATGGGAACGGCGGCACGCAGTTTGAGCCGCTTAGCCAAAGGTCCCGAGGTAAGGGACGCCGTTGACGCAGCCCCCAACGACTATGGCAAACGGTCCCTGCTGGGCGCAGCCTCGATTTTGGCGAATGGGTAAAGACGCGACGCTGCCATGTTCATTGCGGCGGCTGGCTCCAGCGTGCTTGCGTAATTCTTCGATGATCCGGTCATGGAAGTGTTTTGGATCAACTCACCAGTTCAGATACTGGTGGGGCAGCGCTGAGAATCGGAGTTGGCGGGCGTCAGCTTCACCGGCCGAAAGGTTCGGGACTTGGTGGCAAGGATGCTCAAGTGTTCCGGTCTGCGTCTAGGCCTCAACTTACCCTTTGTGGATGCGGCCCTGCCAACCTAGACTGGTCCGCACACGGCAGCCTGGCGCAAACGTATGAAAACCGCTTGCGCTGGCATCGCGAGAACCCCGTCGGCCTACAGATCGTAGCAACCCCCTGTAGTTAGGCGCCAATCCGGCGTTTGACTGAGCGCAGCAGACTCTTCCCCAGCGAGCCATCTACCTGGGCCGGTGGCGGTTCAGGGTAAAGCTTCCCAGCCTCAGCCAGTTTGCGCGCCACCAGGGCGGGAAGATTTAGGCGCAGGGTATTGCTTGTGGGCGCCGAAACGATTCCGCCGGCGTCCACGTAACTCCAACCAGAGCCGAGGTCCAGCACTGATTGATGCTTGACATCGTAGTAGCCGGCCTTGGCGCCAATCACAGTGCCTGTGGCGCCAGCCGCGGCAGCCAGCACATGGAAATGGAAACGGGTTGTCAACCATTCTTGGCTGGCCGTCAGAGGCAGGCCGTTGAGCCAAATCTCGGAAAACGGGATGAAGTTTTCTTCTGGGATCAGGTCCCGAAGCTGTTCAAATGCGGTCCTGTCCGAGCCCGGAATGGCTTCAAAGTAGTGAACGCTGCGGCCGGCTGCCGTTGCCGTTGCAATGCGTTCGCGGGCGAGCGCCACAGCTTGGTCCAGATAGCCGTCGTCGGATGTGTCATTTTGGATGCAGATGCACAAACTGCTAGCAGCTAGCGAATTTCGCCCCATTTCTGCGCTCGCACCCAAGAATGCATCATCAATTCCCGGACCAACGCCAAAAGTGCGTACGCTGGCGTCGTCCCGCGCGCTGGCGTATTCGAAACCATTGAACAGTGAATCGGCGTCAATGCTGCCTTGCTCGTCAAAAGGCATGAGCCCCAGCCCGGTGGCAAACAAGCGCGCCCCTGACATTTCGCGCACGGCACGCATGCCGGCAATCAGGCCATAGTGTTGCGGCCACATTCCGTTGATGTAGCCCCCGCCCAAAAGATGCAGGGAACCGGCCTGGCGCAGGCGCAGAAGACCAAGATCGTAGTGAGGCGAGCCCAGGTTCTTGACCAAATCGGTGACACGGGCGTCCATGTCCGCCGGAGCGAGCCCGGCAGAATCTGCCACGGCCCTCCAAGAGTATTGGTGACACGCAACTTGGGGTGCAGGCCGGCAAAAAGAACCTGGGCCAGCCCGGGGTGCGGGCAGTCCAAATAAACTTCCGTGTCGGGCTGGGTCCTGGCCAAGTATCGCAGCCATGACGCTGCAATGAATTCATCGCCAAAATTGGGGTTCCCCGACGGTGCGACGAGGTAAATGGAGTGCGCGGTCATGCTCATAGATTATCTGATGTGCTCATTTAATTTCGGATATGTCTATTCGTGCGAATACCGGTTGCTTCCGCGCAAGTGACTTGTCAGGGGCGCCGTGGTGCTGCCGTCAAGCAGTAATAGTCAGCAGCCGCAGAGGGCACTTATCCACAGGTTGAAAAATTGCCCCTATCGCGCCCCCGAGCTGCAGGGCTAAGCTCTTGAGAAATGGCATAGGTGATCACCGCAAAGGGGCGGACGTGGTCTGATTGGATGCGCTGGCACAAGTTGAGGATGAAGTCCGTGAACTCATCCGCCGCAGAGGCCTCGACCCGCTGCGGGAAGGCCCGGAAGTCCGTGCCTTGGTCGATGCAGCTGTCAACGACTACGGTGAGCGGTCTTTGCTCGGTGCGGTGCCAGCGCTTTCCCAAGCTGCCGATGCCAAACGGACGGTGTTCAACGCCGTCGCAGGTTTCGGGGCTCTGCAGCCCCTCCTTGAGGACCCGGACATTGAAGAAATATGGCTCAATGCCCCACACCAGGTGTTTGTCGCACGGCACGGTGAATCTGAGCTCACCACTTTGCAGTTCACCGCCCAGCAGGTGAGTGACCTGGTCGAACGCATGCTGAAGAGTTCTGGCCGGCGGCTGGATTTGAGCAGTCCTTTTGTTGATGCTGCGCTTCCAGACGGCAGCCGCCTGCACGTGGTGATACCAGATATCACCCAGAAGCACTGGGCAGTGAACATCCGCAAATTCACCGCCCGGGCTAGCCGACTGGACCATCTGGTCGAACTGGGATCTCTGACCCCTCAGGCGGCAAGGTTTCTTGGTGCGGCCGTCAGCAGCGGGCTCAACATACTGGTCTCCGGCGCCACGCAAGCAGGTAAGACCACCATGCTCAATTGCCTCGCCGCCGGCATCGGATCACGTGAGCGCGTGGTGACAGTTGAAGAGATCTTCGAGTTGAAACTGCCTCTCAGGGACGTGGTGGGTCTGCAATGCCGCCAACCCAACCTTGAAGGAATGGGTGAGATCCCGCTGCGGAGACTGGTCAAAGAAGCTCTGCGTATGCGTCCGGACCGGCTGATCGTAGGGGAGGTGCGCGAGGCCGAAAGCCTCGACATGCTGATCGCCTTGAACAGTGGTTTGCCAGGGATGGCCTCAGTGCATGCCAACTCAGCGCACGACGCCGTGGTCAAGATCTGCACACTCCCACTATTAGCTGGCGAAAACATCACTGCTGCCTTCGTCTTGCCAACAGTGGCGGCCTGCATCGACCTAGTGGTGCACTGCGTCCGGGCACCCAACGGCCGGCGATCAGTGGGTCAAATACTTGCCTTGGGGCGCCGCGTGGAAAACGGCATCATCGAATCAAGCTTGGTCTTTGAAACCGTCAATGGGCGGCTGGAAGCCTCAGAAACCGCCATGCCTGCCCCGGAAAAGTTCGCCGCGGCGGGCTACAACGTGGCCTCCTTGATGGGAGAATCCTGATGTCCGCGGTGGTGGGTCTACTGGCCGGGCTGGGCATGTTCATGATCTGGACGGCGTGTTGGAGTACACCCCCGCGCACCCCCTTGCCTGGACGGCGCAGCAAGGTAGCTACGTTGCTCCACCAAGCTGGTGTTGCGCAGGTGAGCCCGGCCTCGTTGATCCTCAGCACGGCGGTGCTTGCCGTGCTTGTGGTGTTGATTTCCTTCGTGCTGACCGGGGCGCCGGCCATAGCGCTGTGTTTTGGCCTGTTCAGTGCCTATCTTCCGTTTGCGTTGCTGCAGATGCGGGCACGACGCCGGGCGGCCCTCATGCGCGATCTCTGGCCTGACGTGGTGGACCATTTACGCTCAGCTATCAGGGCTGGGCTGTCTCTTCCTGAGGCGTTGGTTCAGCTGGGCAGCAAGGGCCCTGTCCAGCTGCGTGAGGAGTTCACGGCGTTTGGAGCTGATTACAGGGCTAGCGGCCACTTCGAAAGTGCCCTGCAAAGACTCAAATCGTCCTTGGCGGATCCTGTGGCGGACAGAATTATTGAGGCTTTACGGCTCACCCGTGATGTGGGCGGCTCTGACTTGGGCAAGCTGCTGGGAACCCTCTCAGAGTTCCTGCGAGACCACGCCAGAACCCGGAGCGAGTTGGAGGCACGGCAGTCGTGGACGGTCAACGCAGCCCGTCTGGCCGTGGCCGCGCCCTGGATTGTTCTGATGCTCATGGCCACTCGTCCTGAAGCAATCCAGGCGTACAACTCTGCTGCGGGCTGGGTGGTACTTGGCGGAGGGCTGGTGCTCTCCGTACTTTGCTACCGCATTATGCTTCGCATTGGTGCGCTGCCCGAGGAACAACGGGTACTGCAATGACGGGGCACCTGCTGGTGGTGACCGGCGTGGGGCTCGTCCTAGGGGCCGGGCTGTGGCTGATCATGGTGCGGCTCCCTGTCATGCGCCAGCCCAGCTTTGCCCAACGAGTGGAACCCCAACTACGCACGGCGACAAGCCGCTCACGGCTGTTGGACGGTGACGAGTCCGGGCCGCTCTTCGGACCGCTAGAACGCATAGCTCGAGTGGTTATGAAGGACGCCGTTCAGCGCCTTGGCCGGATCAACATCAGTGTCCACGGGCTCAACGCCCGGCTAGCCCAGGCTGGCCGGGTGGAGAGCGCGCTGGAGTTTCGTGCAGCCCAATTGATGTTTGCCGGTTCCGGTCTCGCCGCCGGTCTGCTGTTGTCCCTGTTTCTGCTGTGGCAGGGGAGCGTGAATCTCATGGGTGCGGTATTCCTGACACTGGCCCCCATGCTGGGTGGATATTTGCTGTACGACTACCTGCTCAGCGTCAGGATCCAACGCAGACAGGCCCGGATGTTGGCTGAATTCCCTGCGCTGGCAGAGCTCATGGCATTAGCCGTAGGCGCGGGGGAGAGCGCCGCCAGCGCGCTGGATCGTGTGGCGCGCTCATCGTCAGGGGTGCTCTCCAACGAATTTGGAACGGTCCTGATGCAAACCCGTACAGGGATGCCGTTGGTGGAGGCACTGAATCAATTCTCGGAGAGAGTGAATGTGCCGGCACTGGCACGATTTGTTGACGGCATCAGTGTCGCGATCAACAGGGGAACCCCGTTGGCCGATGTGTTGCGTGCTCAAGCTCAAGACGTACGGGATGTGGCTAAGCGCGAACTCATGGAAGCGGCAGGACGCAAGGAAATCGGCATGATGGTTCCTCTCATCTTCGGGGTATTGCCGCTGACGGTGGTCTTCGCCGTATTCCCTGGCCTGGCGCTGCTGCAGTTTGGTTTCTAAATGGACACACACAACAGCTCCCACAGCGCTTCATGGAAAGCTTCACTGAAATTAGAAAAACAGCAGTTGGAAAGGAAACATCATGCGCGTCATCGAAAAAGCGATGTGGGCGGCAACGGCGCTGTTCACAGCTTGTATGTACCTGGTGGACCACGGGTACCGGAAGTGCCAGGGGTATCAGCGGCAGGTGCGAGAAGATCATGGCCGGCGGCGGTCCCTGCTCATCGTTTTCAGACCAGCAACAGGCCGAAGCGCCGGAGACGTTCCCGGATGGGTACTCATCACCTTGATGAGCGCAGTCCTGGTGGCCGGGCTACTGGCCATCGCGGGACCTGCACTTCAAGGACTGTTCAACCAAGCCATGGAGCAAGTCCAGCCCTAGGTCGATCACAAGTCGCTGTTCTGATGCGCTCGCCTAACCTCGGGCAGTCTCCTCTGCGGGTGCGCTCTGGTGACAGCGGGGCTGCTGTTGTGGACTTTGTCTTGGTGGGTGCGTTGGTGACAGTGATCTTTGTGGCCCTGCTTCAGCTGGCCTTAGTACTGCATGTCCGCAACACCATGGCGGATGCGGCGTCATCCGCGGCCCGATACGGGGCATTGGGGGACCGGTCCGCCGAAGACGCTAGGGCCCGGGCCATCCTGCTCATGGATGGGGCACTCGGCCCGAACTATGTGCAGGACGTGTCCGTGAGCGTCAAAAATCAGGATGGTCTGGAGATCCTCGAAGTGTCCATCAACGCGCCGCTGCCGTTGCTGGGATTCTTCGGCCCAACACGGTCCTTGGAGATGACTGGACATGCCGTCATCACCCGATGAACACCAAACCCGGCCGGACGGTGGGGCAGCGCTCAGTGGCAGCGCCGGAACTGGTCATGGCCCGGAAACTGGCAGTGCCATTGTTGAGTTCATTTTTCTGGCGGTGTTGCTCATGGTTCCTGTGGCCTATTTGATCCTCACGGTGGGCCAGATCCAGGGCGGAGCCTACGCCGCCGTGGGTGCGGCGGATCAGGCAGCCAAGGTGTTCGTGCTGCACAAGGACCTCCCGGCAGCACATCAAGCCGCAGAACAGGCTGTTCGTCTGGCCGTTCAGGATATGGGTTTTGATCCCGACGCGGCGGTACTTTCCATCAGCTGCGACCCCGGCTGTGCCACAGCGGGAGCCACCGTCCGTGCTCATGTTGAGCTTCGAGTGGAATTGCCCGTGGTGGGTGCGCTGCCGGGGGTCAACGCGACGGCCGCAACGGTGGAATCCAGCGCCATGCAAAAGGTGGGCCGTTTCAAATGACCGTTCGAAACGAGCCGGCAAACCAGCCAACAAACCAGCTAACTATGAGGCTAACTAGGAACCTAAGGCTGACCCCAAAACCGGGGCCAACGGCCACAGCTGCGCAGGAGTCCGGCCACGTTATGATCCTGTTGATCGGCTACGTCCTAATCGCCTTGCTCGTCATCACCGTGGTGGCAGCGGCAGGAAGCATCTACTTGGGGCATAAGAAATTGTTGTCCATTGCCGATGGGGCCGCGCTCGCAGCCGCTGACACTTTTGAACTCAGTGGAGGTAGCGCATCCACGGATCCGGGAACCCTGCTGACAGGGTCTTCTGTCCAAGGTGCCGCCTTAGATTACCTTGCTGGAATCGGCGAGCCGGAGGGGTTGGGCGGGATTGTCCTTGACTCTGCCACTGGAGCGGGGGACGGAAGAACAGCGGTGGTGGGCATGAGCGCCGTCGTGCATCCAATGTTTATTAACTTCCTCGTGCCCGGAGGGATCAGTATCAGTGTGGTGAGTACCGCGCGCGCCAATCTGGTCCTGTGAGATCTGCTGGCCGTGGCGTCGCTTGCTGCGGGGCGCTCGGGTGGGCCCGCCCCATAGATGCCCGCCGATGCCGTAGGCTTGAATATCATGGCAGAGATTGACTTTCCCGCAGAACTCCGGGCGCTACGCGCTACCTACACCTCCATCGAGCAGGTCTCCGAAGTGGAGAAGCTCATGGAAAACATTGAGGATTTGTCGGACCAGGCAGGTTCACCCAATTTGTGGGACGATCCCGCCGCCGCGCAGAAAGTCACCTCCAAACTCAGCCACGCCCAGTCCAAACTGGAAAAGCTGCGAACTCTGGAATCCCGGATCGATGACCTAGAGGTCCTCGTGGAGCTGGCCCAAGACGAGGGCGACGCCGATTCCATCGCCGAAGCGACCAAAGACCTCACAGCGCTAAAGAAGTCGCTGGCCGATCTGGAGATCGTGACCCTGCTGGCCGGCGAATACGATGACCGAGAGGCCGTCATCACCATTCGCTCCGGTGCCGGTGGAGTGGACGCTGCCGACTTCGCACAAATGCTGCTGCGCATGTACCTGCGCTGGGCCGAACGCCACGGTTACCCCACTGCGGTCCTGGACACCTCCTACGCTGAAGAGGCCGGTCTGAAGTCCGCAACCTTTGAAGTCAAGGCTCCCTACGCCTTCGGTACGTTGAGCGTCGAGGCCGGCACCCACCGTCTGGTGCGCATCAGCCCCTTTGATAACCAGGGGCGCCGCCAGACGTCCTTTGCCGCTGTCGAGGTGATCCCGTTGATTGAGTCCACGGACAGCATCGAGGTCCCGGACAACGATATTCGCGTTGACGTGTTCCGCTCCTCAGGACCGGGCGGCCAGTCCGTGAACACCACTGACTCAGCTGTGCGCCTGACGCACCTTCCCACTGGCACCGTGGTGTCGATGCAGAACGAGAAGTCACAGATCCAAAACCGCGCAGCGGCCATGCGTGTGCTGCAGTCGCGCCTGCTCTTACTGAAGCAGGCTGAAGAAAATGCACAGAAGAAGGCCATGGCAGGAGATGTCAAGGCATCGTGGGGTGACCAGATGCGCTCCTACGTGCTCAACCCCTACCAAATGGTCAAGGACCTGCGCACCGAACACGAAGTGGGTAACGCGGGAGCCGTTCTGGACGGCGAAATTGATGACTTTATCGATGCCGGCATTCGCTGGCGCGCGGACAACAGGAACGCTGAGAAGCAGCAGTAGTTCCTCTGTAACGTCACAATGATGCACAATGCTTGGCTGGCTCATCCCGGGCAGTAAAGTTGCTGGCGTTAAGCTGTCACGGCCACCGGAATTCTTCGGAACAGCCGTGCTGCATGGGGTGGCAATCTGCTCGATTGCCGTAGTTGGGGGACTTGCCACGTTGGAGCGGAAACTTTTTGGGGATATTTCTCCGTTCACTTATGCCATTGCCGTCAAGCGGCAAATTCTCCAGCGCACGGTGCGGGACCTTATCCGCCGAACACCGCTGGCAACGTCCCGGGATCAGCAAGACCTGCCGGTGGTCATTTACAAGCACAACTCCTTGATCCGGCGGAAGCTGGGCAACGTTGACCTGCTCCTGCAGGAGAACAAAGCTGTCAGCTTGGGCCTCGCCGCGCCGCACATTGACGGCATCCTCATCAAACCCGGTGAGACCTTTTCATTCTGGCATCTGGTGGGTCATTGCTCGGAGAAAAAGGGCTACAAGATGGGCATGACCGTCAGTAGCAACGGTCCTGCCTCCGGCATTGGCGGGGGCCTATGTCAGTTCACCAACCTCTTGCACTGGATGGTGCTGCACAGCCCGCTCGAGATTGTGGAACACCACCATCACGGGGGCATTGACCTGTTCCCGGATTTCAACCGGCAGATTCCCTTCGGCACCGGAACTTCCATTGTTTACAACTACTTGGACTACCGGGTGCATAACCCTACGGCGTCCACGTTCCAGTTCCGTGTCTCGGTGACAGACGAGTATCTGCGGGGCGAGCTGCGGTCCAACGGCGCACCCGGTGTGAAGGTCCACGTGAAGGAAGCGGAGTCCTACTTCCAGGAAGTGGGCGGTGAGGTGTACCGGCGCAACAAGGTGCACCGCCGTGTCATCGACAAGCGCACAGGCAATGAGATCGCTAACGATCTAATAGTGGAAAGCAACGCCAAGGTGCTTTACGACCGCGAGCTCATCAACGCCCCCATTCGTCCGGATCAATCTGTAGCTGCTGGCCGTTAGGGGTGCTCCGCGTGTCACGGATTTCTGGAAACTGCCGCAGTCTGCAAGGCTCACACACCGAGCGCAGTCTGCCACGCTCACACACCGAGATCGGTACTTAGCCACCAATTGCGCTGTGGAACTACCGATCTCGGGGCGAACACCAGCCCAAGTGTGAACCCCAAGGCCCCTAACGCTCCGTAGCCCAGAAAGTCAGCGAAACCGGCAATAGACCCGCAGATTCACAGCAACCCCCAGTCTCGACACACCGCCACGCAACAAGCAATCGCCGGATCCGAAGCCTATAGTCATTAAGCTGGCGGTTTCATCCCCCAAACACCTGCCCGGCTGCCAGCATGCCAGTGGAACTAGCTGGCCGGGCAACGAAAAGTCATGATTCGTTTTGAAAATGTAAGCATTGCTTACGATCGCAAGGACAAGCCCGCCCTCGACGACGTCTCCTTCGATGTGGAACGCGGCGAGTTCGTATTCCTCGTGGGATCCTCCGGCTCCGGCAAGTCAACACTGCTGCGGTTGATCTTGCGCGAATACCGAACCCCACACGGGCAGATCTACGTCGCCGGACAAAATGTGGCCAATGTGCCCAGCTGGCGGGTGCCTAAATTCCGCCGCGGCATTGGCGTGGTGTTCCAGGACTTCCGCCTCATTCAGACCAAGACGGTCTTCGCCAACGTTGCTTACGCCATGCAGGTGCTGGGCAAGAACCGTGCGGCCATCAAGTCCGAGGTCCCGCGCGTTCTGGAATTGGTGGGCCTGGAGGACAAGGGTCACCGCACGCCCACCGAGCTCTCCGGTGGTGAACAGCAGCGTGTGGCCATTGCCCGCGCCATTGTGAACCAGCCTGGGATCCTGCTGGCCGATGAGCCCACGGGAAACCTTGACCCCATCACCAGCGCCGGCATCATGGATATCTTGGACCGGATCAACCAAAACGGCACCACGGTGGTCATGGCCACGCATGATGACGACATCGTCAACACCATGCGCAAGCGTGTCATTGAGCTGCGCGATGGCCAAGTGGTTCGTGATGAGGCCACAGCCCTGTATACCTCCGCGATTCCTGTGGTGTCAGCGACAGGGCCGACTCCCTCAGTAGTTCTGCCCAAGACGGACGACGCCGAACCCATGACCCGCCGTCGTCGTGCAGTCAGTGCCGAGTCAGCAGGCGAGGACACCTCCTCGGAGGAAACCATGCCGCCAAGACTTGAACGCAAGCCTCGGATGCCTTTGGGTGAAGCGGCCGGTAGCACGACGGACGACCAGCATGACGGGAACAAAAAGTGAGACTTGCCTTCATTATGAGCGAGTTGGGAAGCGGCTTGCGCCGTAACCTGACGATGGTCATTTCAGTAATTCTGGTGACCTTTGTGTCGCTGACGTTTGTGGGTACGGCCGGGCTGCTGCAGATGCAGATCGGTCAGCTCAAGGGATTTTGGTATGACAAGGTTCAGGTCACCATTTACCTGTGCACCGACGTGCCAGCCAACACCAACTGCATTTCCGGGCCCGTCACGGACGATCAGAAGGCGGCCATCGAGGACCTGCTGAAATCGCCGGCCGTGAAGCCGTATGTGGAGACGTGGGCCTTTGAATCCCAGAAGGAGGCTCTGGGTCATTTTCAGGAGCAGTTCGCGAACTCGCCCATGGTTGATTCGGTGG
Organism: Arthrobacter alpinus; assembly: GCF_001445575.1. NCBI lineage: Bacteria > Bacillati > Actinomycetota > Actinomycetes > Micrococcales > Micrococcaceae > Arthrobacter > Arthrobacter alpinus. Next base: position 1,654,695 of record NZ_CP013200.1, read on the forward strand.
AAGCGGCTAACCTGCCATCCTCGTACCGCATCAAGCTAACTGATCCGGAAAAGTACCAGATCATCAATGAGACCTTCGCAGCAACTCCGGGGGTGGATTCAGTGGTGGATCAGCGCACGGTGCTGGACAAGCTGTTCTCGTGGATGAACATTGCCACCTATGTTGCGGTGGGTGTTGCGGCGCTCATGACTGTTTGCGCGGCATTGCTTATTGCCACCACCATCAGACTGTCTGCGCAATCGCGTACCCGAGAGATTGAGATCATGCGCTTGGTGGGCGCCTCTCGAACAGTGATTCAGCTGCCGTTCGTGCTTGAAGGCGTCATTGCCGCCACCATCGGGGCGTTGTTGGCATCGGGCGCTGTGTGGTCAATTGTGCACTTCTTCTTCGGTGGCTACCTGGCCGCATCTAATTCGGGAACGCCCTATATTTCCACTGGCGACGCCTTCGTGATCTACCCGATTTTGATCCTGCTGGGCGTGGTCCTGGCTGGCGTATCGTCAGCCGTATCCTTGCGCAAAAACCTGAAAGTGTAAGGTAGGTAGGGGTCTTGTTAGTCAAGATACCCATGTGACTGATGTTGTTGATGTCAATCTTCAAGGAGCTCAAGGCATGAATTCGAAATCAAGCGGGGGAATTGGAACCGTGAAATCCCCCCGGCTTGGGCGTACCGTGCCCGGCTTTCGTTCACTGCGTCACCGCCTCGGTGCGGTGGTTGTAGGACTCTTGGCTGTGGGCCTGTTGGGTCTGGTGCCACCAGCCCAGGCCGACGATCTGGCCGATAAAGCCAGCGCCCTGGAACAGCAAGCTCATGACGTCCAGGCTTCACTGGAGTTTGTTGACACCGGTCTTGCCAAATCGGCCGCAGATCTGGTCACGTACCAAGGACAACTTCCTGGGCCCAACAGGCATTGACAGATGCTCAGGGCCGAGTCAGCGCAGCTACCGCAGAGGTCAACTCCTTGGCGGCCCGGATCGACATTGCTCAGCAGAACAAAGACAAGATCACCGCTGAAATTGCTTCGGATGCCAAGAAGGCAACCGAGACTAAGGACATGATCGGCCAGATTGCCGCGCAGTCCTACAAAGCCGGGGGACTGCCCGCCAGTTTGACTCTGATTTTGGGTACCGACTCCGGCACCAACTTGGCTGACTCCATCGATTTGGCGGAGCAGGCTCTGCGCAGCCAGACTGCCGCGCTGGAGCAGCTCACGGCACAGAAGGCCACCAACCAAAACGCACAAGCGCGACTGGTTGCCGTGGAAGCTGAAATTACGGATCTGAAAACGCAGGCGGACGCAGCACTGCTCGCCGAACAAGCGGCACGTGATGCGGCGGCCACGAAGAAGGCAACCGTTGACAAGCTCATCACCGACTCGGCAACACTGAATGCCAAGCTGGAAGCTGAAAAGCCGCGGATTCAGGCCAAGCTGAAGGAAGTACAGACGCAAAAAGCTGCCGTTGCTGCAGAAATTGCGGAGATTCAGCGCAAGGAACGCGAAGCTGCTGCGGCAGCTGCAAAGGCTGAGGCCGAGAGGGTTGCCCGCGAACAGGCGGCGGCCGCTGCGGCAGCCGCAGCAGAGGCCGCAGCCCAAAATAACGCCGGTTCCGGTGGTGGAAGCAGCTACGTGCCGCCGGTCTACGTGCCAGCGCCCTACGTGCCGCCTGCACCGGGAAACCCCTCAGCTTTTGGTTTGCAACACCCGTTCTCAGTGAATGTGCCGATCACTTCCGGCTTTGGCTGGCGGCAGACCCCCGCAGGAACCATCGATTTCAATGGCACCGGCGGCTACGTGCATACCGGCATTGACTTTGGAGCTACCTGCGGAACCCCCGTTTATGCGGCAGCTGCTGGCACCGTGGTCATGGCGGGATGGGATGTTTGGGGCGGTGGCTGGGGCGTGAAGATCAGCCACGGTGTCATCCAAGGAAATGCCCTGTTGACTGCTTACTACCACAACACCAGTGTTCAGGTCTCTAACGGACAGCAGGTCAGCCGGGGCCAGCTGATCGCCATCTCTGGAGGAACAGGTAACTCCACGGGCTGCCACGCCCACTTTGAAACGTGGCTCAATGGCGTTGCGGTAGATCCTATGACGCTCCTGTAACAACCCACCCAACAAACCATCGTCTGCGGCAAGACATGCAAGTCACTTAGATGACTGCGCGGAGCGCGGCTTAGGTCATGGCAGGTCCGGTTGACGGTTGAATGACCGTTGGCCGGGCCTGTACTTGCTAGACTTGTTGCTTGCGCTGCCGCTGCGGCAGCCAACTATCTATGAAGGAGCCTGCTGTGCCTAAGGAAAGTGGCCTGAAGGTTGTGGCCGCCAATCGCAAGGCCCGGCATGATTACCACATCATGGACACCTTCGAAGCGGGTTTGGTCTTGATGGGTACCGAGGTGAAGTCGCTGCGCGAAGGCCGGGCTTCATTGGTTGACGGCTTCGCCACGTTTTACAATGACGAGCTGTGGCTCGAGGGCGTCTACATCCCCGAATACCTTAACGGCAGCTGGACCAACCACACGGCCCGTCGCCGTCGCAAGCTGCTGTTGCACCGTGAAGAGCTAGAAAAAATCGATCGTAAGACCCGTGAATCCGGCTTCACGATCGTCCCGCTGCAGCTGTACTTCAAGGACAGTCGGGCTAAGGTTGAAATCGCCATTGCCAAGGGCAAGAAGGACTACGACAAGCGCCACACACTGCGCGAACAGCAGGACAACCGCGAGGCGCTGCGTGCCATGCGTGAGAAGAACCGCGGCTGATGCCTCCCCTCAGCGAATTCATCGGAACCTGGAGCCTGGACCCGTGGGCCCTGGGCCTGATGCTTGCCGCGGGGGGACTGTACTCGTTGGGTTTAGCCAGGGCCGCCACGATGGGCGTCCGCTGGCCATTGTGGCGCATTGCGGCATTCTTTGGGCTCGGTCTGGGCCTGTACGCCGTCATCAACTTTGGTTTCTTGGGAACGAATTCCCCTGACCTGCGCTGGGCATTTTCAATCCGGATCGCCTTGCTGCTTTTTGTTGTACCCGCCGGAATGGCGCTAGGACTTCCCCTAGGTTTAGCGCGGCTGACCATGCGTGAGGGAAGGCTACGCAGCTGGCTCGGTGCAGCGGCACGGCGGCCCCTGAAGCTGTTTTCCAACAGTGCCGTTGCTCCCATGGTGGGACTGCTGGTGCTGTCGATGATGCTGACCCCGCTGGCCGGGATCACACGCATGAACCCGTTTCTTGAAGGCCTGCTGAGCATTGTCATTCCCCTGTTGGGGCTCTTGATGGTGTTGCCTCTGGTGGAGGAAAAGACGCGGATCAGCACGGCAATCATCATGCTTCAGTTTGTGTTTGCCTTCATTGAGCTGCTCGGTGACGCCATCCCCGGCCTGCTGATGCGCCTCAGTCCGAACATCCTTGACGGCGCGGCGGCCGTCTCTGCTGCCCGCCCGCAGTGGTTCCCGTCTGTCGTGAGGGACCAGCAACTTGCGGGAGACTGGCTCTGGTTCATTGCCGAAATCATGGACTTGCCCGTCTTGATCCTGTTGTTCCTGCGCTTCTCCAAATCGGACAATCGGGAACGGAAAGTCCTAGATGAACTCACCGACGAGCAGATGGACCAGCTAAACGCTGTCCACCTGCACCAGCGGGACTAACAGTGACTTCGCCGTTGGTTCGCCGGCATTGGTGGCTCATTGCGGCCGCGGTGGTAGTCATCGCGGTGATGGTGTCTCTGGTGGTGAACGCCTCCACCTCGGGCACCACCACAGTGCAGGCGTCCCCGACGCCGGCCAGCGTAGCTCCACCCCCGAGTGCCCCGTCCACATCCTCAACCAGCGCTTCGGTCCCGCCGTCGAACGTAAGCCCAGCTCCGGCGTCGTCCGCTCCGGCTCAGAGCCTAGCCGCCAAGAAACTGGCTGCCATGACCTTGGAGCAACGGGTGGGCCAGGTGCTCATGGTGTCATCGCCCGTGACCGGGACCGATGAGAGTTCCCTGTATGCCCTGGAAACCCTGCAAGTGGGCAACGTGTTCATGAAGGGTCGCAGCATGGCAGGGGTGGCCGGGATTGGGGCCGAAGTGGCCGGTGTTGTGGCGCATATTTCCGGCTCACGCTCTGATGGGGTGCGGCCTTTTGTGGCGACCGATCAGGAAGGCGGATTTGTGCAGATCATGCGTGGCCCCGGATTCGATGACATGCCTCAAGCCATTGAGCAGGGTCAGCTTACGCCGGCGGCTCTTCGCGACGATGCTACCCGTTGGGGAGAGCAGCTGACGGCCGTGGGCGTGAACGTGAATCTGGCCCCCGTCCTGGATACTGTGCCGAGTGCCGAGTTTGCCCCGTTGAATGCCCCCATTGGCAGCTTTGGCCGGGAATATGGCTACACGCCAGCGTTCGTTTCCAGCCATGGATTGGCCTTTGCCCAAGGCATGATGGCTGCCGGAGTGGAACCCACCATCAAGCATTTCCCAGGGCTGGGACGTGTCACCTTGAATACCGATGTCGCCGCTGGAGTGACGGATGAGACCACGGTGCGTTTGGACCCCTACATAGCCCCGTTCCGCGACGCCGTGAACGCCGGGGTGCCGTGGCTCATGATGGCTAATGCGTGGTATCCCAAGATCGATCCCGACGCCATGGCCCCATTCTCGTCTGTGATTGTGCAGGAAATGGTGCGCGGTGATCTGGGCTTCACCGGCATCATTGTCAGCGATGACATTTGCGACGCCGTTCAAGTCTCGGAAGTGCCCGTGGGGCAACGCGGCGTGGACTTCCTTGCGGCGGGAGGCACCATGGCGCTGTGCACCAACTCCGCCCTGCTGCCGCAAATGTATTCCGGGATGGTCCAGGCTGCCCAGTCCGATCCTGCCTTTGCTGCCAAGATTGATAAGGCCGCGCTACTCGTCCTGGAGGCCAAAGCGACCAAGGGGCTCATCGACTAGTGACATTGGGTAGTGACGGGGAATATAACCGGCCTGCAATGCGCTAGCATAGATAGTCCACGAACTATTGCCCCCGGGCACGGGACGTGGATTTGAAAAAACAATAGGGGATGATCGGTTTCGACGGTGTTAGTCGAGACAGGTGAAGCGGGTCGAGGATACAGGGTTAACTCGTAAACGATCTCTGTAAAACACAAGTGCTGAATCAAATCGCACTGACTTCGCTCTTGCTGCCTAAGCAGTAAGACAGTCCGTCAGCCCGGGAATGCTCTCGTCCCGGATACTGGCGTCATCTAGAGGGCCACTGCTCTAAGTGCTTGTTGTAGGCGCTTAGGGGACTCTTTTACAACTGGGCCTGGCAGCTACTTGTTTGCGAGATAGCTGGGGCCGAGAAAAACCGCTGCAAACTGCACCCGGAGAAGCCCTGACAACACAACATCGGACGGGAGTTCAATTCTCCCCATCTCCACATCCCTATTGGGACCTGTTCCTTGCCCTTGCGGCGAGGGACAGGTCCTTTTTCTTTGCCCTTTTTCTTTGCCCTTTTGCTTGTCACGGTGACCTGGCGGTCCTGCCACATTTTCAGTGAGCCTCATCATATATAGGGGGTTTCGGGGTTAATTGACAGGGTGAATTATTGTCCTTTTGGCTAGTCCTGCCCTGGCCGATGGGATGCTTCTTGGTGGACTGCTGTGATTTATTTCGCGGCCCGGTCCGCGAAATGACGAAAGAATTCGTGGTGGCAAACCAGTCGGACAGCTGCTTTCCCACCCGGGCTTTCATCGCCAAGTTGATACGAGGGGAATTAGTAATGCACGAAGGACGACCAGAGGCGGTGCCGTTGTCCCTAACAGGAAATGGCACAAACAAGCTTGCTAGGGGGTGGCTGGCTGCACTGGCCGGTGCGATTGCTATCGCATTGACTTTCGCATCCCTCATTGGTGTTGGAACCGGTGAGGCCGCCGCGGCAACGCCCGGCATCACCACAACTGTCACGGTTGGGGGTGTAACGTACAACGGTACTCCCGTGGTCAGCGAAGGCCAGGTGGTCACCATGAACATGCAATACAGCCAGGATGTAGTGCCAGGCTCCACAGTGACCATCAGCCTGGGAGCCAACGTCACCCTCGGTGATGTACCCGCGGGGAATGAGCAGATCGAGTCGATCACGAAGGACCCCAGCGATTCCAACAAGGTTCTTGTGAAATTCAAGGATCCGCTGCCAGACACCGTACAGGGTCTGCTCTCCTTTAACTTCAGCATGAATCAGGTTAACGGCAGCTCCAAGGAGAAAATCGTATGGACCGTAGACGGCGAAGAGAAGTCACTCGATGTCATCATCAAAAATAACGGCGATGACTTCGCTAACGTCAACGACTACCAGTCGAAGTCGGTTTCCAACAATGGCAACTTGGGACGGTTTGTCAGTTACAACGCAGCGAGCGGCAAAGTAACACTTGCTACCGGTGTCATCGGTGCTCCAATCACATACACCTTGAATGTCGACACCAAGGCTGCCAAGGCCGGATACATCATCGCCGATGCGCTTCCTGCCGGAATGACGTACAAGTCGGGATCCTTCACCGGAACCCAAACCACGTGGGATACCAACGGACTGAACAAGGCCGTCGGTGACGTCGCGTTCGCGCCAACCATTGCGAACAACACCTTCTCCGGCCAGCTGGACCTGCCGGCGTCGTCGATGACGACCATCAACTACTCTGCCCACGTTGCCGATGAGGCCGCCCGTGTGGCCCTAGAAGCACAGCTGCAGGCCGCCGCTGACAAGGTGACGGGACCTGCTGGCGGGAACTACAACGTCAACCTGAAAAACACAGTCACTTTTGGGAATTCTGGCACTAAGGAAGCGACAGTTTCCATTGGTGGAAAAGTTACCGGAGTGGAAGGTCCAGGCGTAGGCGCGGCCTTTACGAAGGATGCTAACTGGTTGAATAAGGACGTTGAGCCCCAGACCGACGGCTCGCTGGTTCCTCCCGCGGATGTCACCTATACGCTGAATACCAACCTGACCCAGTGGGACGGCAGCAATGTGCTGAAAACTCTGACGTCCAATGTTGTCATCTCCGATAAGTTGCCGGCGCAGGCCAGCTGGAATACCGCCGATGCCGCATTCCTCACCTCCAATGGCATCGATCTGGAGAAGATCGACCCCGTGGCTGCGGCCGTGTTTGCCGGCGACGAGTACGTTGGAAAGTATTTCGTGGACGGTCAGTCACTTTTCATCAATGTGGGCAAGGACAACGCGTTAATCTCCGCTGTGGCGGTGAAGGCTCATATCAATTCAGTGACCGGGCTTAATAAAGAGGGGACCGCCGTCCCGGGTGAAACGAAGCAAAAACTCACCAACAGGGGCGAGTGGAGCTACTCGAATGGGCTCGGAAAACAGCAGACCGGGTTCAACAGGGAGGCCTTCCTCTTCTCTTATACGGAGAGCGCGGACGGATTCAACGCTCCTGACTACTTCAAGAAGGAAACGGTCAACAAGGATGTGGTTGCCAAGCCAGGCGAATCCATCAAGGTTGACTACAAGTTCACGGTGGGCGCCGGCAAGGGCATTGACCTCACGAAGAGCTCCATCGTTGATTACGTTGATACGAACATCTATGACATTTCCGACCTTGACGCCGTCAAGGCAGCAATTGCCGCCAAGTATGCCGGGTCGCGTGTCATGGGCGGAGAGCTTTTTGATGTGACGCTGAACGGCGATGGAAACCTTGCCATCGCACTGAATGATGCTGGAATTGCCAAGGTAACCGAATGGGGAATCGACAAGGCGTTTGAACTGACGTTAACGCTGGTATCCAAGCCCATCGCCGGTAAGCAGACACTGCGGATCAAGAACAAGGCGACGCTCTTCGGTGAAGGCAACAAGGCCCTGTTCTGGTCCGAGGTGCGGATGGAAGCCACCACTTACGGTGATGAAGCCGAAATTCGCAAGACCGTCCGCGACACTCTCAATACTGAGTGGACGCAGAACCTGCGCGCCGAAGTAGACGCCCAGGGCAACTTGATTAGTGATCAGTTTGTTTACAATGTGGCCCTGGTGCCCCATGGTAAGTACACGGGTGTCCCGATCTTTGACGTTGTGGATGTACTCCCTGAGGGTCTCGAGTTCGTGGGCTTCGTTACCGACGACCATGTCGACGATCGGGCTAACCCGACACGTGGAGTGCAGGATCTGGTCGGAAACGTCCAGGCTCGGTTCGAGGACCCCACCGGTGCTGCTCCCTCGGGAAAGGTAGTGCTTTTCCAAAAGGAAGGCACCAACCTGGATGCCAGCAAGGGCGATCCTGCCGCAAATATCTTGGTTCGAATCAAGGCCTTTTCTATTGACGAAGCGATCATCAACAGCATTGGATCAACGAAGGCAACGATCACGCCGTCGAACGGCTACCCGCTGTCAATCGCCAAGGTCAATGCTGAAGATCCTGAAGCTGTCATTAGCGATACCGCAGCTCACTTCCAGATCCTGGATGCCGAACTGAAGGTTGTTGTTGACAATGTCTTTGTTGAAGATGGCGCCCTGCGTGTCACCGACGACGAGGGAAAAACCAAGAACGTGAAGGTAGCTACTCCCGGAACGTACACCGTCAAGGAGATCAAGGCGCCGGCTGGCTACAAGCTGTCCACACAAACGATTCAGGTGGTCGTTGGTAACGACGGTTCATCTGACGCTGTAGCCTTCCCCAACGAACCAGTTGACGCTAGCTACGCGGTGGGTGACTTTGTCTGGGTGGACGCCAACAAGAACGGTCTGCAAGACGATGCAGAAGTCCTTGAAGGTGTCACGGTCACGCTGTTGGATGGTGCCGGCAAGACCGTAGCCACAACAGAAACCGACGCTGCGGGACGGTACATGTTTGATGAGCTGCCGGCAGGTGAATACCAGATCAAGTTCGAGCTCACTACTGCCCAGAGTGCGATCTACGACTTCACCACCTCGAATGCACAGGCTAACGCCAAAGATGCCGACGATTCTGACGCTAATCCGGCGACGGGTCTCACTGTCAAGTTCGCCCTTGACGACACGAATGTGGCTCTGACCAAGGATTACCGTTTCGACTTCGCTGCCACTGAGGGCATTGACCCGACGTGGGACGCCGGTGTGATTGTAAAGCCCAGCGTTTCCATTGGTGATTTTGTTTGGGTTGATTCCAACCGTGACGGTCTTCAGTCTGAGGATGAGCCTGGTATTAAGGATGTTGTTCTGGCTATCACGGGTCCTGATGGTAAGGCTGTCACGGATGTGTTCGGCAAGGCTGTTGTTTCTGTGAAGACTGATGATAAGGGCGCTTACACCTTCGTGAATCTTCCGGTTCTGAAGGCTGGCGAGTCCTACACGGTTACGATCGATCAGGATGCTTCGAAGGTTGCGTTGGCTCCGTATGTTCCGACCCTTGCTGGTGCGGGAGATGACCGTAAGGTTGACTCTTCTACCTGGACGGCTACTTCTACTGCTCTGACGATGGATGGGGACCGGGATCAGAGCCTGGACTTCGGCTTCGTTCTGCCGAAGGTATCCGTTGGTGATTTTGTTTGGGTTGATTCCAACCGTGACGGTCTTCAGTCCGTGGGTGAGCCTGGTATCAAGGGTGTTGTTCTGGCTATCACGGGTCCTGATGGTAAGGCTGTCACGGATGTGTTCGGCAAGGCTGTTGTTTCTGTAAAGTCTGATGATACGGGTGCTTACACCTTCGTGGACCTTCCGGTTCTGAAGGCTGGCGAGTCCTACACGGTTACGATCGATCAGGATGCTTCGAAGGTTGCGTTGGCTCCGTATGTTCCGACCCTTGCTGGTGCGGGAGATGACCGTAAGGTTGACTCTTCTACCTGGACGGCTACTTCTACTGCTCTGACGATGGATGGGGACCGGGATCAGAGCCTGGACTTCGGCTTCGTTCTGCCGAAGGTATCCGTTGGTGACTACGTCTGGGTTGATTCCAACCGAGACGGTCTTCAGTCCGTGGGTGAGCCTGGTATCAAGGATGTTGTTCTGGCTATCACGGGTCCTAATGGTAAGGCTGTCACGGATGTGTTCGGCAAGGCTGTTGTTTCTGTAAAGACTGATGATACGGGTGCTTACACCTTCGTGGACCTCCCGGTTCTGAAGGCTGGCGAGTCCTACACGGTCAGCATCGACAAAGACGGGTCGAAGGAAGCCTTGGCTCCGTACATCCCGACCATTGAAACTGAAGGAAACCGCGAAGGCGACTCTTCTACCTGGACGGCTACTTCTACTGGTCTGACGATGGATGGGGACCGGGATCAGAGCCTGGACCTCGGCTTCGTTCTGCCGAAGGTATCCGTTGGTGACTACGTCTGGGTTGATTCCAACCGAGACGGTCTTCAGTCCGTGGGTGAGCCTGGTATCAAGGATGTTGTTCTGGCTATCACGGGTCCTAATGGTAAGGCTGTCACGGATGTGTTCGGCAAGGCTGTTGTTTCTGTAAAGACTGATGATACGGGTGCTTACACCTTCGTGGACCTCCCGGTTCTGAAGGCTGGCGAGTCCTACACGGTCAGCATCGACAAAGACGGGTCGAAGGAAGCCTTGGCTCCGTACATCCCGACCATTGAAACTGAAGGAAACCGCGAAGGCGACTCGGGACTGCCCCGGCTTTGCTTGACTCCTGACTTGTGAGGATACGTTCCTTGCAGCAAGGATATTGATATGCCTAAGCCTTTTCCCGCCGAGTTCCGCCGCGATGTTGTTTCCGTGGCTCGCAAGCATGAAGCACCGATCGCTCAGATCGCTAGGGATTTCGGGATCTCCGAGGCCACTCTGCATAACTGGCTCAAGAAAGCCGATATCGAGGACGGCACCCGCCCGGGTGTAAGCGCTGTTGAGGCGGCCGAGCTGCGGGATGTGAAGAAACGCATCCGGCTGCTGGAGCAGGAGAATGAGATCCTGCGTCGGGCCGCAGCGTTCTTCGCCCGGGAGCTGCCCCCAAAATGACGTTCCCGCTGGTCCTTGATCTTGCCGCGGACGGAGTCCCCGTCGCGGTGGCCTGCCGGGTGCTCGGCTTCTCCAAGCAAGCCTTCTACGCATGGAAGGCGGCTCCGGTGACGGACCGGGATTGGGCTGATGCGCATCTGATCAACGCCGCGCTAGATGTCCATCGCGACGACCCGGCGTTCGGGTACCGGTTCATTGCTGACGAGTTGAAGGACCAGGGACTGGCTGCGGGTGAGAACCGGGTCCAGCGCCTGTGCAGCAGCCAGCGAATCTGGTCCGTGTTCGCCAAGAAACGCGGCCTGACGCGCAAAGCGGGCCCGCCCGTCCATGACGACCTGGTCAAGCGGGACTTCACCGCAACGGCACCCAACCGGCTGTGGTTGACGGACATCACCGAGCACCGCACCGATGAGGGCAAGCTGTACCTGTGCGCAATCAAGGACGTGCATTCGAATCGAATTGTCGGCTACTCGATTGATTCACGCATGAAGGCGTCTCTGGCCGTTGCAGCTCTGCGCAACGCGGTGTCGCTAAGGTCGCCACAGGGGCGGTGGTGCATTCGGATCGTGGCTCTCAATTTCGTTCCAACGCCTTCGTCCGGACCCTGAAGAGCAACGGGCTGACTGGGTCGATGGGGCGGGTGGGTGCGTGTGCTGACAATGCCGCCATGGAGTCATTTTTTGCGCTGCTGCAGAAGAACGTTCTGGACCGGCAGCGCTGGTCCACGCGGCAGGAACTGCGGCTGGCAATCGTGACCTGGATCGAGAAAACCTACCACCGGAAACGCCGACAACGACGACTTGGCCGGCTAACACCGATCGAGTTTGAGACAATGAATACCGGCCTCGAAGCCGCCTAGAAACACTAAACCCCGAGAGTCAATGAAACCCGGGGCAGTCCCCTCTTCTACCTGGACGGCTACTTCTACTGGTCTGACGATGGATGGGGACCGGGATCCGAGCATGGACTTCGGTTTCGTGGTGATTCCGACTCCGGTGGAACCCACCACCCCGGCACCCGCCCCGGCGAGCACAACCCCCGTTGTGCCCGCCACCTCGGTACCCACCTCGGCACCCACCACGCCGGCGACCACCGACGAGCTGTCCAACACGGGCTTCGACGGTGCGGTACTGATGGCCATGGGTCTTTTGCTGACCATGCTGGGAGGTGGCGCCGTGGTCCTGACCGGACGACGACGTCGAGCTTCCACGACGCGGCACTAGGCACATAGCCAGCTGAGACACGTGCGGCCCCGCCTCCCGAAAGGGAAGCGGGGCCGCACGTGTCTGTTGAGGCGTGTCCAGCAGAGCAACATGAGTCCCGTGACTGAAATTGCCCAGAATTTTAGTTCAGCAGGTTTTCCTGATGCGCCACGAGCAGGGCTTCCTCGCGGGAGGCGACGCCGAGCTTCTTGTAAAGGCTGCGCAGCTGGGATTTGACGGTGTTGAGGCTGACAAAGTTGATGCGCGCGATCTCCGCCCGATCACCGGTCGTGGCAAGTGTCGCCAAGATAGTGGACTCACGGCGAGTGAGCGCGATGGACTCGAGCTTCACGGGGATGATTTCTTCAGGCAGGGTGGCCGAGCCCGGGTAAGGAACGTTCATTTTCTCCATGGATGTGCGGAGCAGGTCTCTGTCGGAGGCGGTCAGCATCACTAGCGGCCAGTGGTTCGCCAATGCCGTGATGGCACCAGAAATCATTTCGAGATCGGTGCGCAGGGATTCCTTGGGAAGTAAATGCAGACGTGCAACTGTGAGGAGCACCCGGGCCTCCACGGACTGTAGGGCTGTCGTGAATGCAATCTTAGGACTCAACAGCTCCGCAGTTTGCGCTGGATTGCCTGTAGCAAGGCTGAGGCGGGCCCGGGTGATGATCGCTGCGGGATTCTTAGAGGGGAGCTTGGCTAGGGCCGCACCGGCCCCTGAGGCGTTGCCGCCGGTCAGTAGCAAGTCCGCGTGAAGGACCAGCAAGGCTGTTGCATCCAGAGGGTTTAGGGCGGGCAGATCCCTCCGCCTGCCCAGCACCACAGTGAGGCGACCAGCAGCGATGCCGGCCTGTCCTCGCAGCAAGTCAATATGCGCTTCGATGACACGCAGCCTGCCCCAGAATTCACTGGTTGCCGTTTCCGAGATGACCGTCTTTAGATGTTCTGCCGCAGCGTCCGGTTGCAACCTGCCCAATTCAATCATGCCAAGCGCCACGGCCAGCGGCGTTTTTTGGTACAACTCCATGTCGGTGGTGTGGAAGGAAAACTCCGAGGCCAACTGTGCGAACATGGCAGCTGTCTGAAGATCCCCGTCTACGGCATGCCTGTAAGCGAGCAAGGACATGGAAAAGTACTGCGCCTGTTGGGAATCCGCAATCTCACCAGTGGCCACAGACTGTTGCAGGGCCTTTTCAGCACTGTTGAAATCGCCTACCAGCAACAGGGTCAAACCCCACTGGCCCAAGGAGATCGTCTCGACGATTCGCAGCTTGTCCCGGTCAGCCAAGGACAGTTCGTTCAAGTTCTTCAGCGCGGTGCGTGATGTTGCTGCCGCCACCTTGAACTGGCCTGTCATGCGCAGCGCCACGGCCCGCGCAAGGCCCATGGCTACACGTTCCTCCGGTGGCACTGACTTGCCCAGGAGTTGTGTAGCAGAGAGTGCCAACGCGAAGTGTTCCAGGCCCTTGAAACGGGTACGTTGGTCACCGTTGTAAATGATGCCCAAGGCCACTGTCAGCAGTGGATACTTCACTAACTGGGTCTTGGGGATCCGGGGAAGTGTGCGTTGCAGAACCTTGGCGCTGTCAGCGAACAGAAGCAAGCCGGACTGGATGAGGATATTCGTTCCCTGCCGATAGTCCTTGTTGGTCATGGCGTAGTCGAAGGCCGGAGAATGTTGCTTACGGGCCAACTCAAAAGCCGCGGCCGCTTCAAGCGTCTGAGCCTTGCAGCTTGCAATCTCCGCTGCCATCTTGCGGGTGAGTGCAGCCTTGATGATGGGCCTGTAGCTATATCGGATGCCGAGGGATGCGTTGGTTGAGCTCAACAAGTTGTTTTCCAACAGGATCCGGATGCTTGGCGCCAACTCCTGGTCGGGAACAAGGGCTCGGACGAGTGCCGCGTCGAAATGGTTCAGGGGCAGGGTGACTGTGAGTAGCCGGGCCACGGCAGGCTTTTGGAGCTGATCCCGCGCCGAGACGCTTTCAACTAGTACCATGTCCGTGACACGGGCGATAATGTGCTCGGCAAGGTTCGCTGCCGGGGCGAGGGACCCCTGGGTCGCCAGCCGGGCAGTCCTATGGGTTATTGGGAGGCCCTGGAAGTGTTCGTTCAGCTCGTCACTGATGGCAGCGAGCGGGGTACCTTCATGAAACTGAGATGCTTCTGCTGACGAGAACGTGAGGTCATCGGCGTCGACCACATAAACGTCAAGCCCGGTGGAAAGTTGTACCTTTTCAATCTCTAGGACGGAACGTGTTTCCACTATCAAACTTAGCTCCGGTGTCCGGACTAAAAGGCGGGCCAGGTCCCTCTCAAACGCGGTACCTTGAACCGTGTGAAAATTCGTCACGATCACCGTCAGTGGGGCTGCTCCTGCCAAGGCTGCGGACACGTCGGAAACCGGATCGGTTGAAGGATCCTTTGAAGGTTCGACGGCGTGACCGGACTCGGTGCCTCCCGCTTTGGCATCACGGTCCTGTGGTGCCATGACTGTCTGGAGTAACTGCTGCCAGAACACCTCGACGGTGGAAAGCTCTTCATCCAGGATTAGCCAAGCAGTTTGACGACTAGTTTTTTCTGCCCATTGCTGTAACGCGGTTGTCTTGCCACTCAGTCGGGGGCCCGCACAACACAAAGGGGGGCGTCGGCACCGGTTTCGATCAGCTCGACGACCCGGGGCCGATCAATCACCAGATGTGAATTGACTTGGCGCGGCTTTCGCAGCTGGTGCACATTTTTGCGCTGGAGTTTGGCCATGTCCATGCGCTGCAAACCCCCTTTTCCCCATTGCTGATGCAGAACAACCTGTTGCCCGTCCACTGCGGGGAGTCAGGGCTGCCCCAGTTAGGGAGACCTCAAGAGTGTCAAACGAAACGCTATCAGTGTACTGGCCCGAAGCGGTTTTTAGTGTCGTGGGGTGGAGTCTAGATGAACGGGAAACGCAGCACAAACAATTGAGTGGTGGGCCGGCACTGAAGCCAGACCACCACTCACCCCCAAAGTTTTGTGTACCGCATTGGGCAAACTTTGTTCACACATTCATTATTATGCCAGATACTAATGGAAATGTGTACATCTACTTTGAGGGGCTCAGACGTCTAGTTCGGAGGCCAAAGCCACAACTATTCTAGGCGTGCACATTCTTGCTAATGGGTCGGCGGATGAAGGACCACCAGACAAGTGCCAGACCTAGGGCGACAAGCAAGATCGCGGTGAAGTTCATGATGTCCACTGCCTGCCAGTTTGCCCATCGCGGAATTCGCAACGGCACGGTGGCACAGACCAACGAAAACCCAACCAACAAGAAGAACGCTGCTGCCCGGTCTACGACGGGTCGTCGCGACAACGTCGCCTTCGCAGTTGCCACCACCACGCAGGCTGCGGCGTAGGTGGTATAGGCAACGCCGAACCATGAGTACGCCGTCACGGCTGACTGGTTGGTGAAGGCCACCAGTCCCGTACTGGAACCGTCTACGTCGGCGAGCACATAGCTGACGCAAAGTCCCAGTGAGGAAATCGCCAAAACAGCCACGCCCAAGGGCCCCCTGATGAGGGTTCGAGCCAAAGGGGAATTATAGGCGGCGGCAACCCTGGAAGTCAGCAGGAAAAAGACACCAAACATGCTGAGCCGCAACACGACATTGGCCAAGTTGATGCCCCCAAGCAAGGCGTCAACGGGCAGGTAAATTGCCGGCAGGCTCAGCGCGACGCTGACCGTCGCTAGGATGAATGCCCATGAAAGCCCACGGTTGCGTCCTTTGAGCAGGGAAGGCACACGCCAGAGGCTGCAGGCCAAGCACACCGTCAAAGCCGTCCATTGCAAAACGAGCGTCATCCTAAGTTCTCCCAAACACTTTGCACCGCGGCACTGTCTTCCTCTGAACGACGCAGGATGCGGCTCAGGATATCCAAACGATGGGACGCTAGCGAGACCAGCGAGCTGGTAGGCGTCCCGCGTAGGGCATTTTCCCGAGAACCCGGCACCCACCCCGCCTCGGTGGGGGACAAGAAGCCGGTGGAAACCAGCCCGTTGGTCAGTCCCACCTCGGCAATTCGGGCACTCGCAATGGCAAGTTCGGCGGTGAGCCGATTGGCGCTGATTTGGGCCGACAAATTTTGCGGGGCAATGGCCGCCTGCCGGGCAACTTTCACACGAAGATCCGAGCTGTCGACCGCATCGAGCCAGGCGCGCACGGAGGATTTATGGTGTCCCGGTGATAACTGCACGGGCAGGGGAGCGGTGAGATTCTCCGCGGCCCCATTGCGATTCAAAATTTCCTGAAGCAGATCTGCATCGGAAATTTGGCTGAGCAGTTCAGCTTCGGTTGGTGGCTTCATCCCAGACGAGAGGTCCTCGAAGTGCGGGAATTCGCTTAGGGTTGCCACTACTGGCAGATCAAGGGAACGGCTCACAGCAGCAACCGTAGCCAGCGAAACCCGCCCACGCACCAATTGCTGAGCCAGGGTAGAGCGTTTGATGCCGGCGGCACGACACACGGCCGCCTGCGTGGTGGCACCAGCAACGGAGCTCAGCCATTGCAGGAAGAATTTTGCCGGGACAGTCACGGCCGCAATCCTACGCCAAAGGTGTCAAAGGTGATTGTGGCAGGGAAACACTCCACAACGGGCACAGTTACTTGCCTAGTCATCCTGCGAATCGACGATGCCACGGAAACGCGAGCCCACGCCGTCGTACTCGCTGCGCCGCCACCCGGCCTGCGGATCAGGCAGCTCGGAGTTCTCATGGAAATCGCAAATCACGTAGGTGAATTCCGGCCACCACTTCTTGGGCCGTGCTACCTCGAGGAAGTCGCAGAGGTAACAGCGCAGATCCACCCAGATGGGGCGCTTGCCCGTGGCGTTGGCGCGCGACTGGGCGAGCCAAGCAGGCGGGTTGGCGTCAAGGGCGGCAACCTCGGAAGCACTCATGCGCGAGGGGATGCCGTTGCGGGCAGCCATTTCCGGCGGAATGTTCAGGGCCTGGGCCACTTGCCGGCGGTTCAGTGAGGAGTGCGAGGAAGAGTTGTTTGCCATGGTGTTATCAAGAATAGGGTGAAGCGTCCGTGCTGGCGATTCCTGATGCCCCTTGTCAGTGCTGCGGGGGCCCTGTAGGGGGTGGAGGGGCGGCTCGCCGACGGTGAGAATGGCCACAATTAGAGGGAGTGGGGGAGAAGATTTCCAAGAAATTCGCCGGGAATACAACAAATTTGCGCACCATCCCCTATGCTGTGGGAAAACATCAGGGAATTTAGAGCCCAAATCCGGCCTTGTAGGGCTAGTATGGGGCGCTGAAACACCCCGCCAATACCACGAGCACCTCAGGAGTTTGAAAACCGCATGGCAACGGATTACGACGCACCCCGCAACAAGGACGAAGACCACGAGACAGAGTCGCTTCAGGCGCTCCAGGTTCAGCGTGGCGGTGCACAGACGGCGCATATTGACGTCGAAGATTCAGACACGGCCGAAGGCATGGATCTGCCTGGCGCCGACCTCTCCAACGAAGAGTTGGTGGTTCAGGTCATTCCTGCACAGGATGACGAATTCACCTGTTCTTCCTGCTTCTTGGTTCGCCACCGCAGCCAGGTTGCCCGCGAAAAGAACGGCATGTTCTTCTGCAAGGACTGTGAAGGCTAAAGTACGCTCGCTATGCAGCGCTTTTCAATGAAGCGCTGCGCTTAACGGCGGACTTCGAGGAAAGCTTGGTGCGGATCATGACCGAACGTGTGCAGGAACTGTTAGGCGCCTTCTCTGGCCCCGAAGCCAATGCCGCGGTGCTGCTCTGCGATCGGCATCCCGCTGGCGACATTGCTTTCACGGTCATTGACGCCAACCTGGAATCGGTGGACATCAGTTACGGCGAACTGCGGGAGAAATCCATGCGGTTCGCCGCCGCTTTGTCCTCCTTGGGCGTGCGGCCCGGAGATCACGTGGCCACCCTCATGGGCAAGTCGGCCGAATTGGTTGTTGCATTGCTGGGCATCTGGCGCCTGGGTGCTGTGAATGTTCCGCTGTTCACGGCCTTCGCCCATGACGCCATTGATTTCCGCCTTCAGGCCAGCGGCGCGCGTCTGATTATTTGCGACGCCGATCAGCGCCGCAAGCTGACCCCTCCCGGGGAGATTCCCACCGACGCCTCCCGCCCTGTCATTGTGGCCCGCGGTGATGCTTTCGGTTACGATCACTCGCTGGCGGAGATGGTCGCCGGGATCGGGGCGTATTCCGGTCTTGCCCCGTTGACTGATATTTACGACGCCGGATCCGTCGCCGTAGGCGGTGCCGGCCCCCTAGTCCAATTGTTCACCTCCGGAACCACCGGCCCTCCCAAGGGCGTGCCCATTCCGCTGGCGGCAGTGGCCTCTTTTGTTGGGTACCTCGAATTTGGCTTGGACGTCCGCGAAGCGGATGTTTTCTGGAACATGGCTGATCCGGGTTGGGCCTATGGACTGTACTATGCGCTGCTGGCTCCCATGGCCGCCGGACAGCGCTCATTGCTCCTTACCGCAGGCTTTGACGCCTCTCTGGTCTGGGCCGTGATGGACAAATTTTCGGTCACTAACTTTGCTGCGGCGCCCACGGTGTACCGATCCTTGCGAGCAGGCTCCACGGCCGGCCAAGGCCACACGCTGCGCCGGGCCTCCAGTGCCGGCGAGCCGCTGACTCCGGACGTTATCGATTGGGGGCGCGAGGTGTTGGGCGTCGAGGTCCGTGACCACTACGGACAGACCGAGCACGGTATGGTGGCTGGCAACGCGTGGGCTGATGGTCTGCGCGAGCCGCTGCGGCCTGGTTCGATGGGGCGGGCGCTGCCGGGTTGGAGCGTTGAGGTGTTGTCCAACGAATCCGACACACCAGCCCCGGACATGGTGACCGGGCGAGTGGCCATCAAGGTGGCGGATAGCCCCTTCATGTGGTTCACCTCCTATGTTGATGCGCCGGAGAAAACCGCTGAACGCTTCACGGCCGACGGCGTTTGGTACGTCACCGGGGACGCTGGCAGACGCGACGCCGAGGGCTGCATTTATTTCTCCTCGCGCGATGACGATGTCATCATCATGGCTGGCTACCGCATTGGTCCCTTCGACGTGGAATCTGTGCTGGTGACGCATCCGGCCGTTGCTGAAGCAGCCGTCATTGGCACACCAGACGAAATCCGTGGCGAGGTCCTGGAAGCCTTCGTGGTGTTACACGAACCGGTGTCCGATCCTGAAGCTTTGGCCGTTGAGCTGCAGCAACTCGTCAAGACGAAATTCGCTGCCCATGCTTATCCTCGGCGCATTCATTTTGTGGACGAACTTCCCAAAACGCCCAGCGGTAAGGTCCAACGGTTTATCTTGCGCAAGGATCGTGCAGCCATGACGGACCAGGCGTGACGGACAGCGACCAGGCCAAGCACAGCCAGCAAAGCCATGACAAGCGCGGGGAACAGGACGAGCGTGGAAAATAGCACCACAGTAGGTACTCAGGCCAGCACTGAGTCGGCTCAGGCGTCTGAAATCCAGGTCGTCGATACGCCGGCTGTTTCGGGCATGGCTGTTGCTACACCGGTTGTCGAGACCCCGGCTGTTGAGAGCCAGGTTGTTGAGGCCCCGGCTGTTGCGGGCCTGCCCGTGGCTCCGCCCATTACTGCTCCGCCTGTTACTGCGCCGCCTGCTCGCAGGCGGGCCGCAGGAGCAGTTGGAAAGGGTCCAGCTATTACTGCGGGTCTTGGAGTACTGGGCTTTGCCCTAGAAGTGGCCATGCTGGCTGCTTTTGTCTTCTGGGGATTCAGGCAGGAAAGCCCGTGGGACATGGTCCTGGGTATTGGTGTTCCTGCCATCGTGGTGGTCTTGTGGGGAGTATTTCTTGCGCCCCGAAGCGAACGGCGTCTCAAGCCGGCCGTGGTCCTCTGGGTTGCCACAGCGCTTTTCTTGCTGGCAGCCGTGGCCCTGTTTGGCGCCAACGCCGCGGTCTTGGGCACCCTGATGGCCGTCTTCTCCGTGGGGTATTTTGCTGCCTCAGGATATGTGGCCCGCCAAGCCCGCTGAGCAACGCCAGGGCGCCACGTTCAGTGTGCTGAGCTTGCTGTCTTGAATCTCGTGTCCTGAGCTGGGGCCCTGAAGCTACTGTGCTGAGTGGAGGCTACTGTACTGAGTGTGGGCTCATGAGCGAGCCTCCGGTGAGTTCCTGCACCGTACATTCAGTGTGGCTGCCCACGGATGCCAACCACAGCGAGGCCGCAACTTCATCGCCCAAAGTCTGGGGACCGGCGTCGTTCCCTGAGAGGTCCAGACGTACCTGCAGACCGGCACCGAAGCGCGGCCTGCCCACCACCGTGAGTTGAGTATCTAGGCCGATGCCCAGTGATTCAAGGTGGCGCAGAAGCTCGGGATCGTGATCGCTGATGCGGCTAATACGACCGGCATGGCCGGGATCTAGCTCATCGAGGCGGTGCGAGGGGACCATGGTGATGTTGCCGTGGGCGTCGGGAATGGGGTCGCCGTGCGGGTCGCGCACAGGATGGCCGAGCTTGGCGCTCATGCGTTCGATGAAGTGATCGGAGACAGCGTGTTCGAGTTGCTCGGCTTCGTCATGCACCTCGTCCCAGGTGTAGCCCAGCTCCTGGACCAAATACGTCTCCAAAAGCCTGTGCCGGCGCACCATGGACAGGGCCAGGGAGAGGCCCTGAGCGGTCAAGTGGATGGGGCTGTAAGGCTCGTGATCAACAAGACCCAGATCCTTGAGCTTGCGCACCATTTCCGAAACTGATGAGTTGGCAACGCCGAGCCGGGTAGCCAGCACCGAGGAGGTGATGGGCTTGTCCTGCCATTCGGTGAAGGCATAAATGACCTTGACGTAGTCTTCGATGCTGGAAGAAGTGGCAGTGTGTTTCACGTCCTCCAGCCTACCCGCTAGGCCTGCCCAGTGAATGTCAGCCACAGGAGGAGCGCGTTCAGAGCAACGATGAGGACTACGCTGATCAACGCAGCCACGCGGAGCGGGACGCCGTCGCGGTGCACGCCCATGATTTTCTTGCTGGCGGTCAGCCGCAGGAGCGGTATAAGTGCGAAGGGGATGCCGAAACTCAGGACGATCTGGCTAACAATCAGCGCCCATGTTGGATCCACGCCCGCTGAGAGCAGGATAATGGCCGGAATCAGGCTGATTACCCGGCGGGTCAGCAACGGGATGCGCACCTTGAGGAGCCCGTGCATGATGGTGGCTCCGGCGTAAGCGCCCACCGAGGTGGAGGCTAGGCCCGAGGCCAGCAGACCCACGGCAAACACCACACCAATGACCGGGCCCAGGCTGTCCACCACGGCCGCATGGGCGCCTTCAATGCTGTCGGTTCCGGAGACCCCGTTCAGGGTTGACGCTGCCAGTAGCAGCATGCCGATATTGACTGCGCCGGCCAGTATCAATGCCAGCACCACATCAACGCGAGTGGCCTTGATGATTCGCTTGAGCTTTTCCGGGGTGCTCCGGGCGTCGGGGTGGCGATCATTGGCCAATTGTGAGTGGAGGTAGATGGCGTGCGGCATGACTGTGGCGCCCAGCATCCCCGCGGCAAGCAGAATGCTGTTGGCGCCGTCGAAGCGGGGGATCAGCCCGCCGGCGACTCCGGCGGGATCGGGTGGGCTGAGTACCAGGCCCGCAAGGAATCCGATGGTGATGATGATCAGCAGGAAAATGATGACGGATTCAAAGTGGCGTTGGCCCCGCCGGTTTTGCACACTCAGCAACGCCATGGAGGCAATGCCCACGATCAACCCGCCCAGTGGCAGCGGGATGTGGAACAGCAAATACAGGGCGATGGCGCCGCCCACCACCTCGGCAAGGTCGGTGGCCATCGCCACGAGTTCAGCTTGGAGCCAGTACAACCGGCGGTGGGTGGTGGTGTAGCGTTCGCCCAGATGCTGCGGGAGTGATTTCCCGGTCACTACGCCCAGTTTGGCAGACTGATACTGGACCAACATGGCCATGATGTTGGCTGCCACCAGGACCCAAACCAGCAGGTATCCGTAGCTGGCACCGGAGGTGAGGTTGGCGGCGACATTGCCGGGATCCACGTAGGCAATTGCCGCCACGAAGGCCGGACCGAGCAGCAGTAAAAAGCCGCCGCGTGGTTGGCGGGCTGCCTTGACCTTGGCTGTATCGAGCAAAACTCCACCTTTCGATATGCCTAAAACCAATATTTAGGCATACCGAAATAATAGGGGCACGGTGGAACATTGTCGAGTGCACCTGGGCAATGTTGCGGCGCCGCTAGCGTTTCGTGGCCCGCCATGTTTGGGAGGTGTAGGGCAATTCCATCGCTTCGCCAGGGGTGTGGCCCAGGTGCTCAAAGAGGTACCAACGCAGATTGCTCATGACCTTGTCCCGCACCTGCTCATTGGCTTTCAAGTAGTAGCTGCGTGACTTGGTCAGCTCCATGATGCCCTCCGGTGTGAGTTGCTGAGCCCAGTGTGTTTCCTGGGCCTCTGCCGCGGTGAACTCGGGGCCAATGGTGGGGCGAAAGTCAGGCTTGTGGACATCGCCAGCATGCATGATCCGCGCCAATCGATGGACCCAGGGAAGTCCGACGTCGAGCTGGTTCCATACCAGCCCGAGTACGCCACCGGGACGCAGAACGCGAGCGATTTCGGTGCTTGCGGCGAGCGGGTCGCACCAATGCCACGCCTGGGCAACCACAGCCAGGTCCATGGATTCCGCTGACAGCTCGAGACTTTCCGCGGTGCCGACCATGGTCGTGGCCGCTGGGAGGTCTGCGGCAAGTTGGGCCAGCATGTCTGCTGACGGGTCCACGGCAGTGATGCTCCATTGGCGCTGTGCCAAAAGCTGGGTGTATTTACCGGTGCCAGCGCCAATATCGACGGCGTCGTGGACTGGGCGGGGGCTAGAATCCTCGAGCCAGCTCAGCGACTCCTGCGGGTAACCGGGGCGCACCTTGTGATAGTGATTCCCGCCCACAAGGAAGGCCGTGGCCATGTGTTGGCGACGCTGCGCGTCAAAGACCGGACCGCCGGTGCCTGCCATGGTGCTCCTGAAGATTGTCCCGATAATGCGGTTCAACCTTACCGCCCCTTGAGACCCTCCCGCCCGCGCTCCGCCGGACCGTGACCCTCCCGCCCGCGCTCCGCCGCCGCGAAAGGTGAGTAGTTGCTAATGTTCGGGCGCAACATTAGCAACTACTCACCTTTCGCGGCGGTATGGGGCGGGAGGTAGGCGGATTAGTCCGTGGTGCAGGGGGCCGCGCCGGCGGTACCTGGGGTGTTCGGCGCCCACTGCGGGTAGCTG
This sequence comes from Arthrobacter alpinus, assembly GCF_001445575.1. Taxonomy (NCBI): domain Bacteria; kingdom Bacillati; phylum Actinomycetota; class Actinomycetes; order Micrococcales; family Micrococcaceae; genus Arthrobacter; species Arthrobacter alpinus. The sequence goes on from NZ_CP013200.1 coordinate 1,678,088, forward strand.
CGGTCATCATTCACGGGGACCCAGCGGCCGGCATCTACTACGTAATCCCAGCCCAGACCGTCACGCAACAACGCCTGGACACCAGTAATCAGGCGCCGGGCATCTTCCAACTGTGACCCCACCCCAAAGCTCGCCCGTAGTGAGCCGGCCGGCAAGCCCAGACGGTTCAGCAGCGGGTGGGCGCAGAATTTGCCGTCACGGACCCCAACGCCATGTTCAGCCGAGAGATAGGCGGCGACCAATCCGGCGTCGTACCCTGTGACCGAGAAATTTACAACACCTATGCTGCCGCACTCCGGATGCGTGTGGGCGTCCTCGAACAGCGAGTGGACAGTGACGCCGTCGACCTCGTTGAGCCCGGCCACGAGATGGGCGCGCAAGCTCTGCTCATGGTTGTGCCAGTCGTCGGCGTCCAAGGCGGACAAGACCGTGGCCGCCTTGGCGAGGGTTGCGGCACCCAGCACGTTCGGGGTGCCGCCCTCGTGACGGGCAGGCCCCTGCGCCCAGATGATCGACTCGAGCCGGACATCCTTCACGGCCCCGCCGCCGGCAAGGTGCGGGTGACCGGCGTCGAGCCAGTCGGAGCGTCCCACCAGAACCCCCGCGCCGAAAGGAGCGTACAACTTGTGTCCAGAGAAGGCCACGTAGTCAATGCCGGTTTCGGCCACGTTGATGCGGCGGTGGGGAGCCAGCTGGGCGGCATCAACCACGATCCGGGCGCCGTAGCGATGCGCAAGAGCGGCCAGTTCCGCCACGGGGAGCACCTCGCCAGTGACATTGGAGGCTCCGGTGACGGCCAGCAGCAGCACATTGCCGGCCCGCAGCTGCGTCTCCACACGGGCCAGTGTGGAGGCGATGGAACTGGCGGCCACCACGGATCGGTGGGGGAGTGCTTGCCAAGGCAGCAGGTTCGCGTGGTGCTCAATGTCCAGATACAGCACCTCGCCGTGGACGTTGGAACGGCCCTCGGCGTAGCCGCGCTGCTTCAGGAGCGACTCCACGCAGCCGGCCAATAGGTTCAGCGAATCGGTGGTGTTGCGGGTGAAAATGACCGTGTCATCGTCACGGGCGCCGACAAAGTTGGCCACGATCTTCCGCGCATTTTCATAGACCGAGGTGCTGACTTGCGAGGCGAATCCGGCCCCGCGGTGCACGCTCGCGTAGTACGGCAGGACCTCGTTCAGGTGCGCGGCAACCTCTTCGATGGCCGGGGCCGAGGCTGCGTAGTCCAGATTTGCGTACCGCACGTGCCCGCCCTGGATCAGGGGAGCGGATAGATCCTGACCTACCACCGGCAAAAGGGGTGCGTCAGCAAGTTGGGTTTGGTCCAAAACGGCAGTGCTCATGAGAAATTCCTTTGTCACCTTGGACCTTTTGGGGGTGCCAAGAAGTCCGCGCTTGCCATGACCGAACAGGTCTGGCCAGGTCGTCACCCGGGGCACCCCGCCGCGAAAGGAGGGTTGCCGGCCAGCAAACCGGGGTTTAGCGCTGGCACTCGTGACCTATGCCCAAAAGAGTAACCCAAGATTTTTGCTGGTGCATCTATTACGTTTCGTTTCGCAAACCTTGGCAAGCGCTGCGGCCGGGGAAACAAAGAACGACGGCGGGAGGCCGCCGTCGTTCTTAACTCATCTGTGTTATGTGCGTGGATCCGCAGCCGTTGGGTGGGCCCACAACTTCCCAGTCACTTGGGCCCACAGCCGCGAGGGACCCGCCGCGAGCTTGCGAGCGGGAGGAGTTGGGGATTAGCCCAGCAGGTCATCCCAATTCGGGTTCAGGCGCTGCAAAACTTCCGTGTGCAAGATGGAGTTGGTGGCCAAGGCGTTGCCGCCGAACGGGCCTTCGGCGCCTTCGAGAGAGGTGAAGCGGCCGCCGGCTTCCTGCACAATCGGGACCAGGGCGGCCATGTCGTAGAGGTTCAGTTCGGGCTCGCAGGCGATGTCCACGCTGCCCTCGGCAACCATGCAGTACGACCAGAAATCGCCGTAGGCACGGGTACGCCAGACATCGTCGGTGAGGGAGATGAACTCGTCGCGGTTGCCACGTTCCTTCCAGCCTGTCAGCGATGAGTAGGACAGCGAGGCGTCCTTGAGTTCGGCCACGTTGGAGACGCGGATGCGGGTGGCAGCGGCGAGCGATTTGCCCATGTAGGCGCCCGTTCCCTGCGCCGCCCACCAACGCTTGCCCAGCGCAGGTGCACTGACCAGCCCAACCACGGGGACGCCGTCGTCAACCAGAGCAATCAACGTTGCCCAGACCGGGACGCCGCGGACAAAGTTCTTGGTCCCGTCAATGGGGTCGATGATCCAGCGCCGGGATCCGTGGCCGCTGCTGCCAAACTCCTCGCCCAGCACCGCATCGCGCGGGCGAACCCGAGCCAGCTGGCTGCGGATGGATTCCTCGGCGGCCTTGTCGGCATCGGTGACTGGTGTCAGATCCGGCTTGGTCTCAACGGTCAAATCCAAGGCCTTGAAGCGGGACATGGTCAGTGAGTCCACGCTGTCAGCCAGGACATGGGCCAGGCGGAGGTCATCGTTGTACGTCTGGGGTGGGGTCGTCATATGTTCACGCTATCGTGATTTAGCTCCAACAGCTGTCAGCGCCACTTTCGTGAACTTATGCGCAGCGCTGACCGCGAGTGCTGCGCATAAGTTCTCGGGCCGAAAGTTATGCGCGGGACTCGCAGTATGTGGCGAGCATAAAGACCTATGCGCAGAACCCGGGGCGAGTTGTGCGCATAGTGCAGACGACCCGAACGTCATGCGGACGGCCGGCAGGAGGAAGGCCTGCGGTGGGGATTATTCGATGATGCCCAGTTCCTTCTCGGCGGCACGGCCTTCGGTGCGGTCGCTCGTGCCCAGGAGGCGGCGTAACGACGCAAGGCGGGCCGGTCCGGCGTCGCCCGCGTGCCCGGCGGCCACGTAAGGGTCCAAGCTGCAGTTGACCGCGGCGCTGTCATGCTTGCATCCGCGTTCGCAGTCCTCGGTGCCGGGCTGCAGATCGGGGAAAGCCTGCAAGATCCGGTCGGGGTCCACGTGTGCCAGACCGAAGGAGCGGATACCCGGGGTGTCGATGATCCACGAGCCAGGCTGCGCATCCTGCAGCTTCAGTGCCAGCGCCGATGAAGAAGTATGGCGACCGCGGCCAGTAACAGCATTGACGCCGCCGGTGGCACGCTGAGAACCGGTCAGGGCGTTGACCATGGTGGACTTTCCCACACCGGAGTGGCCCACCAGAACGCTGACCTTGCCGTCCAGGTAACCATGGAGCTGTTCCACGGCGCCGCCAGCCAAGAGTGCGGAATCGCCGTCGTCGCTGCGGGCATCAATGCCGGAGGCGCCATCCGCAGCCGTGCGGCTGATGATGACAGTCATGTCGAGGTGCTCGTAGTTGGCCAGCAGCTCGGAAGGGTCTTTGATATCGGTCTTGGTGATGAGCAACAAGGGGCGATCCCGGAGTCATAAGCAGCCACGAGGGCGCGGTCAATGAAGCCGGTACGAGGTTCCGGGTTGGCGGCAGCCACCACAATAACCAGCTGGTCTGCGTTGGCTACAACGGCCCGCTCCACAGGATCGGTGTCGTCGGCACTGCGGCGCAAGAGCGTGCGGCGTTCCTGAATGCGAACCAGCCGGGCGAGGGAATCGGGTTTGCCGGTGGTATCTCCCACCAGTGCCACGAAGTCCCCGGCCACCACCGGGTTACGGCGTAGTTCCCTGGCTCGGGCGGCAATCAGGATGCGCTGCGTGGGCAGATTCTCATCCACGATTGCTGTGTAACGGCCGCGGTCAACCGTGATGATGCGGCCAATGACGGCGTCTTCATGTGCTGGCCGGTCCTTGGTGCGCGGACGGCTGCCTTTCTTGTTGGCTCGTACGCGTACGTCTGATTCGTCCCAGTTACTGTAATCCCGTGCCATGTTCTACGCCTCTGCTTCAACCGCCGCAGTGGGGTCCGCCCCAGGGGATGGTTCGGCCGTTTGAGCGACCATTTGTGCCCACATGGCCGGGAATTCCGGCATGGTCTTTGCCGTGGTGCCAATGTTTTCCACTTCAATGCCGGGAACAGCCAGTCCAATAATGGCGCCGGCCGTGGCCATACGGTGGTCATGGTAGCTGTGGAATACGCCAGCATGCAGGGGAGCGGGGTTGATAATCAGCCCATCCTCGGTCTCTTCGGCGTTGCCGCCCAGAGTGTTGATCTCTGCAACAAGAGCGGCCAAGCGGTCCGTCTCATGGCCACGTAAATGTGAGATTCCACGAAGGCGCGACGGCGTTGACGCCAAGGCGCAGATGGCCGCAGTGGACGGTGCCAGTTCAGAGGTGTCGGAAATATCCACGCCACGGATTTGCGCACCGCCGGTCACCGTCAACACACCATCTTCAAGCGTCACGGTGGCACCGAACTGGGGAAGAATTTCGCGCCACTTATCTCCCACCTGAGTGGTGTTGGTGGGCCAGTTGGGGATGCGCACAGTGCCCCGGGTGGCCAACGCAGCAGCCAGGAACGGACCCGCATTGGACAGATCCTGTTCAAGGGAAACATCAAAGGCCGCAAGGGTAGCGGGCTCCACGATCCAATGCTTGGGGGTGGAATCGTCCACGGCAACACCCATGGACCGCAGAATTTCAACGGTCATGGAAATGTGGTCGACGCTGGGGACAGACTCGCCAATGTGCTCCAGGTGCAGCGGTGTTCTAAAACGTGCGGCGACCAGCAAAATGGCAGAAATGAACTGCGAGGATGCGCCTGCATCAATCTGCACATGCCCACCGTCCACGCCGCCGGTGCCGTGGACGGTAAACGGCAAGAAGCCATCCTCGCCGTCCTCGACACGTACCCCAAGCCCTGCCAACCCGGCCACAATGGGAGCCATGGGACGCACCAAAGCTCCGGGGTCGCCGTCGAACGTCACAGCGCCGGAAATCAGCGCGGCCAGCGGCGGCACAAAGCGCATGACAGTGCCGGCCAAGCCGCAGTCCACCACGATGCCCTCGCTAGGCGCCGAGAAGTCAGCAGGGATGGGGGTGACCAGCAAATCCGGGACGTTGCCGCTACCGGGAACCTCGGTGATGCCGGCGCCCAGAGCACGCAGGGCGCCGATCATGAGGTCGGAATCGCGGGATTGCAGCGGCGCGCGCAGCCGGGATTCACCATTGGCGATGGCTGCGAGCACAAGATACCTATTGGTCAGCGATTTGGATGCCGGAATGGTGACGGTGGCATCCAAGGGTGTTGCGGAAAACGGTGCGGGCCAATGGGCGCTGGTCATGAATTCTTACTGTCCTGTCACATCGTGGGCAAGGGCGCGGACCTGCTTGTCCGCATTCTTCAATTGGGTCTTGGCACTCTTTTTGCCGCTCGCGAGCAGCTTTTCGGTGCGCCAGGCCAGGCCAGGGCGCCCAGCGGTATCAACACTGGCCAGCAGCGCGCCGCCAATCAGACCAATGTTTTGGTCAGCTGGTTGCGGCGGTGGGAGCGGTTCTCCTTGGTGTCTGTGTTCGCGTTGCGGTACTCCACCACTGTGTTCAGTCCGGCGGTCAGCGTAAGGACGACGGCGGCGGGCCGGGAAAACTTGCCGGCTGCCAGCAAGACGCCGGCCCCAACCTGGGCGCCGGCCAGCACGCGGGCGAGGGTTTTCTCGCTGGCTTCTATGGGCAGGGCGGAGCTAATCGGACGCAGAACCGCGGACAGCTGTGTGGCTGTCTCATCGGCGTGACGCAACCGGTCCAAGCCGGCAAAGATGAATGATGACGCCAGCATAGGGCGGGCAAGGGCGCGAACAATGGTCAAGGAGGCCTCCTTATAGTGGTGCGTTCAGCCCTCCGTGGGCGGCCAGGGCCGGCCCTCGGAAGGCACATGCTGTGTACAAGTCTCCCACGACTGATACTGCCGATGCGGTCATTGCGGAATATCCCACGCCGTTACCCGGTTTACATCATTAGCGGCGGGTCCCTTGAAGGGGCACCGAATGCGAGACCACTCATGAACGGAAAGGCGGCAATGCAGACACTGAGTCCTGTGGTGCCTCAGGCGAGCGACGTGAAGCTTACTGTGCGCATAGACTCGTCAGTAATGAACACTTCCGAGCCTGAGCAAACCGTCAGCACCGAACCTGCCACTACCCCGAGGTTGTGAGCACGGACGTTGCAGATGTTGATGTTGCCAATGAGACCACGCAAGCACGGCGCGCGCGTTTTGAGCGTGATGCCATGGTGTACGTTGACCAGCTGTATTCGGCCGCCATGCGCATGGCTAGGAATCCTTCCGACGCCGAAGACCTGGTGCAAGAGGCCTATACCAAGGCTTTTTCAGCGTTCCACCAGTACAAGCCGGGTACCAACCTGAAGGCTTGGCTGTACCGGATCCTGACCAACACGTATATCAATCTGTACCGCAAACGTCAGCGCGAGCCCCTGCAGTCCAATGCGGACACCGTTGAGGACTGGCAGCTTGCACGGGCGGAATCACACACGTCCAAGGGCTTGCGTTCGGCTGAAGCCGATGCCCTGGATCACCTGCCGGATTCAGATGTGAAGAATGCGCTGCAGGCCATCCCGGAGGAATTCCGGCTGGCCGTGTACTTCGCTGACGTCGAGGGATTTGCCTACAAGGAAATCTCAGAAATCATGAACACCCCATTGGCACCGTGATGTCGCGGCTGCACCGGGGACGAAAACTATTGCGTGACATGTTGGCTGACTATGCCGTGGAACGCGGCTACCTCAAGGAAGCCGACCAACTAACTGAGACGGAGAAATGACAATGGGCGACTGCCAGAGCCTGGGCGATTGCGACGATCAACGCATCGTACGAATCTATGAATACTTGGACGGTTCGCTGTCCCGCGAGGACCTCGGCGAGATCAAGGCACACCTTGACGGCTGCGCCGATTGCTCACACGAGTATGACCTCGAATGCGTCATTCGCTCCGTGGTGAAGCGTTCCTGCAAGGAAGCAGCCCCTGAGACCCTCAAGGAAGCCATCTTGGCACGCCTGCACGAAGGCCGCCCCGCAGCCGTTTAGTCGTCTGCTGTTAACTCCTCCGGTCTCAGCGCCTCTGGACGCAGTGCGTCCGGTCTCAGAGCCTCTGGACGCAGGGAAATGGTGCTGTACTGGCTGGCTGGTCTGCCCGTCACGCGCCGGTTAAGGGATCCTGCAATCTGGTGTGCCTGAACTTTCGCCATTTCGGCTTTCTCGCCGGCGAACAGCTCATCTACGGTGCTGGTCCACAGCTGTAGCCACCGGTTGAAATGCTCCAGAGTCAATGGCTCCTTGGCATGGATATCGAAGTGGATTTTCAGCGCATTCCTTTTGTACAAGCCCGCCTTGAAAAGCACTGTCTGCCAGAAATCCGCCATGATGGGCATATGGGCGGCTAAGTCCATATGCACCACGTCGGTGAAAATATGCCCGATCAGGTCGTCGTGGAACGCCTTGGTGTAAAACGTCTCCACCAAGGTCAGGATGTCCTGCCGGGTGGCGATGTCCTGCAGGTCATGGTCTTGTGGGACGGCCTGTCCCGCCCCTGTTTTCGTCTCTAACGGACCGGTCACCTTTGGTGTGTAGACATTAAGGTTCGACGCCGTTCTGCCGGAGTTGCGTGCCAAGCGTTCCATCCGGACCTACGCTGCCACAGCGAGGACAATGAGAATGCCCGCGATGGGCAAGGTAACCACTTTTAGCGCCTCTGAGCCGATGTAGGCAATGTGGGTAGCTGTAGCCACCTTGGCCTGCACCGCAGTGCTTCCGGAGGGACGTAGGGCCGTTTCAGACAATGCCCTGGTCCGTTTTGCCATGGCCGGGCGAAGAATGACTGTTTGCAATGCCAAGGCCAGGATGGCCAGTGACAAGAGGATGCCGATGGGCAGCGTTACCAGATCTTGTCGCTGCGTCCAGGCGCCCACCATCAAAACCACGATGGCAGCTTCGACCATGTTCAGAGCCTTGAAGACTAACCTGCCAATGCCCACCCCCAATGCGTGGGTCATGCCAGGGGCTTTGAATTTCAGGGGAGTCTCGATGAACGAGATGGCAGTGATCATGCCAAACCAGACAAACGGCAACATGGTGAGAAGGACAAGGGCAAACATTTGAGGCTTTCTCGCGAGGCGGGGGAGATGCTGTGTTTCCACCTTATCTTTAAAACACTATTTTCCGTGTTTAATCATAGTGGGCCGCTAGTCACGCTAGTGCGTTCGGGGTTGGCGGGGTGAGGACATGCAAAAGCCCGTCCTGCCATGGTGGCAGAACGGGCTTTTACTTTGATACGTCAAGACTTACGTGTTGGGACGCTTACCGTGGTTAGCGCCGCTCTTCCTACGATCCCGACGCTTACGTGAACGCTTCGACATAGCTACCTCCAATCATTAAAATTGAGATCTCTAAAAACGATCCTCATATAGTTTCGCATAGGTGACACATCCGCACCTAACTGAGTGCCCGTTCAGCTCACGAGTGTCCATATAACGTACGGATGGAGCCACAATACGTCCCTGAACCGTACGTTATGTGGACACTCGAGGGGGAGCGGCGCTGAAAAGGTGCTGTTCTAGAGAGCTTCAGGGATTTCAAGCCACTGGTACCAACCGCGGTGCAGCACCAGCCACGCCATCAGGCCGTAGCCTGCCTGACCGGGAGAGCCAGCATTCGCAGCCACATCGTTACGCCACTGTTCATGGTTCTGCAACGGCGTGAACGTGTCCACGTAGTGGTGCTTGCGGCGTGTGGTGACATCGGCAAAGGCTGCGTTGAGTTCGGCCAGTTTACGGTTCAGAGCTGGATCTAGTGACGGAGGCGGGCCCACCACGAACACCGGAACGCTGAGCTGGGTGGCGCCGTCCAGGATGTTGGCCAAGTTCAGCCGGCTCCGGGCCGTTGACAAGCCGTAGTCAATGTCGCGGCCGGACAGGCCAATGACCAGACGGTTCTCGTGGGAGTCGTCGAATCGGCGTCCGGCCTCGGTTAGCCAGCGCCCAGCCAATGCCTCGGTGCCTTCGCGAGGGCACGCCAAAACATAGGGCTCAATGGAAATGACATCCGAGGGTGTTCTGGCCAGAACTCTGCCCAGCCAGCCCAATGCGCGGGGATCGCCCACACCGGCCACCAATTCGTCGCCCACAGCTACAATTCTCAGGTCCCGGTTCTCCACGGCTCCCCTTTTCCTTCGTTTACAAAAATTGAAAGTCTAAAAAAGGTGCCCGGCCTGATGAAACAGACCGGGCACCTAGGCTGGCTTAGTTACGCTCGAAAGCCTGCTTGACAAGCAACGTTTGCTCGACCGCATGGTTCTTGGCGGAACCGGTGGCCGTGGATGCCGAGGCCGGACGTGAAACCCGAGAAAGCTTCTGATCCAGTTCGGGAGCCAGGTTCAGGCCCATGAACGGCCACGGACCCTGGTTAGCGGGCTCGTCCTGTGCCCACACCAGATCGGCGTTGGGGTACTTGGCAAGTTCAGCCTTGATCTCATCCAGCGGCAACGGGTACAGCTGCTCGACGCGGACAATGGCAACCTTGTTGTCCTCAGCCTTATCGCGTGCTGCGATCAGATCGTAGTACAGCCGGCCGGAGACCAAGATGACGCGGTCGACGGCGTTGTTCTCTACCGTTGCATGCTCACCGATCACGGGGCGGAAGCCGCCCGTGGTGAAGTCCTCCACCGAAGAGGCGGCAGCCTTCAAGCGCAGCAGCTGCTTCGGGGTGAAGATGATCAGCGGCTTGCGCGGGCGGCGGTAGGCCTGACGGCGCAGTAGGTGGAAGTGAGACGCCGGTGTGGTCGGGTTGGCAACGATCATGTTCTCTTCGGCACACATCTGCATGAAGCGCTCAATGCGAGCTGAGGAGTGGTCCGGGCCCTGACCTTCGTAGCCATGCGGCAACATGAGGACCAGTGATGAACGCTGGCCCCACTTCTGCTCGGCGGAGGAAATGAACTCATCGATGACGGTCTGGGCGCCGTTGACGAAGTCACCGAACTGAGCTTCCCAAACTACCAAAGCGTCAGGACGCTCAACGGAGTAACCGTATTCGAACGCCATAGCCGCGTATTCGCTGAGCAGGGAATCGTAGATCCACAGTTTGGCCTGGTCTTCGCTCAGTTCTGTCAGCGGGTTCCACACGTTGCCGTTGGCACGGTCGTGGAATACTGCGTGACGCTGCACGAAGGTGCCGCGGCGTGAATCCTGGCCGGCCATGCGGACGGGAACGCCTTCCATGAGCAGCGAACCGAAGGCCGTGAGCTCGCCAAAGCCCCAGTCGATGCCGCCTTCGCGAGACATCTTCTCGCGCTTTTCCAGCAAGGGCTTTAGCTTGTGGTGCACTTCGAAGCCCTCGGGGATGGCCAAGTGTGTTGCACCGATATGGGCCAGCATGTCGGCGCTGATGGCGGTGATCTGGGGATCGTTGACCCCTGAGTCGGCCTGCTGCGCGATGGGGCGCTCCAGATCCGAAACGGCCTGCGAATCCTTGGTGATGATCGGGATGGGGGAAGTCTGAGCGGCATGCGTTTCAGCGAAGACGCGTTCCAGACGTTCCTGGTAGTCGCGCAGCAGCTGCGTGGCTTCCTCTTCAGTGATGTCGCCGCGGCCGATCAGTGCCTCGGTGTACAGGCGGCGCACTGAACGCTTGGCCTCGATCAGGTTGTACATCAGCGGCTGGGTCATCGAGGGATCGTCACCCTCGTTGTGGCCCCGGCGGCGGTAGCAGACCAGGTCAATGACAACGTCCTTACGGAAGCGCTGCTGGAACTGGTAAGCCAGCTGAGATACACGAACCACAGCTTCGGGGTCGTCACCGTTCACGTGGAACACGGGAGCCTGGATCATCTTGGCAACGTCGGTGGAGTACACCGAGGAGCGCGAGGACGACGGCGCCGTAGTGAAACCAACCTGGTTGTTGACAACAACATGGATGGTTCCACCCGTGCGGTAGCCGCGCAGCTGGGAGAGGTTCAACGTTTCAGCAACAACGCCCTGGCCGGCAAAGGCAGCGTCGCCATGAACCATGATGGGCAGAACGGGGAAGTTCTCGCCCTGGTCCAGACGGTCCTGCTTGGCGCGGACAATGCCCTCGAGGACGCCGTCAACGGCTTCCAGGTGTGAGGGGTTGGCAGCCAAGTAAACCTTGGTCTCGTTGCCGGCGTCGGAGGTGAATGTACCCTCGGTACCCAAGTGGTACTTGACGTCGCCTGAGCCCTGAACGCTACGTGAATCCTGGGTGCCCTCGAATTCGCGGAAGACCTGTGCGTAGGTCTTGCCGGCGATGTTGGTGAGCACGTTCAGGCGGCCGCGGTGCGCCATGCCAATGGCGACCTCGTCCAGGCCGTCGTCGGCAGCATCGGAAATGATGGAGTCCAGCAGCGGAATCAGGGATTCGCCGCCTTCCAGGGAGAAGCGCTTCTGGCCAACGAACTTGGTCTGCAGGAACGTCTCAAACGCTTCGGCAGAGTTCAGCTTGGACACAATGCGCAGCTGCTCTTCGCGGCTCGGCTTGGAGTAGGGGTGCTCCAGCTCGTTCTGGAACCATTCACGCTGTTCCGGTTCCTGAATGTGCATGTATTCGATGCCCGTGGTGCGGCAGTAGGCGTCACGCAGGACACCCAAGATGTCGCGCAGCAGCAACTTGGGCTTGCCGCCGAAGCCGCCGGTGGGCCATTCGCGGTCCAAGTCCCACAGGGTCAGGCCGTACGTGAGCACGTCCAGATCGGGGTGCTTGCGCTGCACAAATTCCAGCGGGTCGGTGTCTGCCATCAGGTGGCCGCGCACACGGTAAGAGTGGATCATCTGCTGGATGCGGGCGACCTTGTTGATCTCATCGGCCGGGTCAACCTGCAGGTCGACGCTCCAGCGGACGGGCTCGTAAGGGATGCGCAGGGATTCGAAGATCTCGTCGTAGAAGTTTTCGGCACCGAGCAGCAGCTGGTGGACCTTCTTCAGGAACTCGCCGGAGCCGGCACCCTGGATGACGCGGTGGTCATAGGTGGAGGTCAGCGTCAGAATCTTTGAGACAGCGTTCTGGGCGATGATCTTTGCGCTGGAACCCTGGTACTCGGCCGGGTAGTCAAGGGAACCGACGCCGATGATGGCGGCCTGGCCCCTGGACAGGCGGGGCACCGAGTGGACGGTGCCAATGCCGCCGGGGTTGGTCAGCGAGACCGTGGTGCCCGAGTGGTCATCAGCGGTGAGCTTGCCTGCGCGGGCCCGCTTGATCAGGTCCTCATAGGTGCGCCAGAACTCGGCAAAGCTGAGTGTCTCGGCCTTCTTGATGTTCGGGACCATGAGCAGGCGGGTGCCGTCCGGCTTAGGCATATCAATGGCAATGCCGAAGTTCACGTGGGGAGGCTGCACGGAAACGGGCTTGCCATCGATTTCTTCGTAGTAGACGTTCATCGACGGGAACTGGCCCAGCGCCTTGATGACGGCGTAGCCGATCAGGTGCGTGAAGGAAACCTTGCCACCACGGGCGCGGGCAAGGTTGGAGTTGATGACGAGGCGGTTGTCGATGAGCAGCTTCGCCGGGATGGCGCGCACGCTGGTGGCCGTGGGAACTTCCAGGCTTGAGACCATGTTGGCGGCGATGGCCTTGGCCGGTCCGCGAAGCACTGTCTTGACAGCCTCTTCCGGTACCGAGACATCTTTAGCGGACTTGGGCAGCTGGGCCGGAATGGGGGTGGTGCCGGTGCGTGCAGCATCCTTGGCAGGAGCGGGAGGACGCGGTGCGGCCGGTGCCTTCGGGGCCACGGCGGGAGCTGCCGGAGCAGCGGCGGTGGGGGCCGGCGTCGAGCTTGCCGCAGGTGCGTTTGCCGCAGGTGCGGCCGGGGCAACAGGTGCCGCGACTACGGGAATCTGGGCGGTAATAGGGGAGGCATTGTTGGCGGTGTGGCGGCCGTTGCCTGCCGCGTCATCGGCTGCGAAACCGTCAAAGAGTGGCCACCACTTTGTGTCCACTGCATTTTTGTCGGCCTTGTAGCGCTCATACAGTTCATCGACGAGCCACTCGTTGCCGCCAAACTCTTCTGGTAGACGGTGGATGGATTGCTCTGGCACGTTTAATACGCCTCTTCCATGAGTTCTTGTTGCCCGCTGTGCATTGCCTGCGCATGTCGACGGCACCCGAATCTGGCGGGTACTGACGGCGCAAAAGTGCGAAGCCTATTCGATATTTGGTGGGGTCCAACAGACCCCTTCCCCGGGTAAGTCTAGTAAGCAATTTAGCCCTTAGGCCAATCTGTGTCACGGCGCGCCCTAGGCAGCGGCCAAAATGAAGCAATTTTGCGGTGAAAGGCATCACAAACGTGACTAGACTCTTACGCGGACAACACCTTAGACGGCCCTTGAGCTGGCTAGTTTTGCTAGTCCGTTTTAGAACGCTTTAGTCCGCCGGGGCCTTGGCTGCCGGCTCGCAGCAATGTAGGAGTGCCATGCGTTTTCTGACCCAGCCCGCCACAGACTTGACCTACTCGGATGTGTTTCTGATTCCATCCCGTTCCACCGTCACATCACGCCTGGATGTGGACTTGTCCAGTAATGATGGCACCGGGACAACCATCCCGCTGGTGGTCTCGAATATGACTGCGGTTTCCGGCAAGCGCATGGCCGAGACCGTGGCCCGGCGTGGTGGGATAGCGATCCTGCCACAGGACGTGCCGCTGGATGTACTGGGCTCGGTCAGTGCATGGATCAAGATGCGTGATTCGCTCTTTGAGACGCCGCTGCTGATGACCCCCGGCGACATCGTCATCGACGCCCTGCACCTCATGGGCAAGCGCTCCCACAACGCCGTGGTGGTGGTTGACGGGAATAACTTTGTGGGCGTGGTGCGTAGCGCGGACTGCGAAGGTGCCGACAGGTTCGCGTCTCTGGCCTCGGTGATGCGTTCGAACGTGCTGACCCTGGACGCCATGCCCTTTGACGACATTCGGGCTCAGGCCGATACGGGCGATCTGGACTTTGCCGCGGCCAAGGAGCTCACGGATGCCGCGTTGCGCTCGGCCTTCGCCGTCTTGGATTCTGCGGGTGCCGACTTTGCCCCCGTGCTGCGTTCCGGCGAAGTGGTGGGTGCCATGACTAGGCTCGGAGCCCTGCGTTCCACCATATACCGGCCAGCCGTTGACGATTCTGGCCGACTCCGCCTGGGTGTGGCCGTTGGCATCAACGGCGATGTGGCCGGGAAGGCTGCGGCGTTGTTGGACTATGGGGTGGACACACTGGTGGTGGATACCGCGCATGGTCATCAGGAAAAGATGTTCGAAGCGCTGCGGGCTGTGCGATCCCTCTCGCCTTCCGTTCCAGTGGCTGCCGGAAACGTTGTCAGCGCCGCCGGTGTGCGCGATCTCATTGAAGCCGGTGCCGACATCATCAAGGTTGGCGTTGGCCCCGGCGCCATGTGCACCACCCGCATGATGACGGCTGTGGGCAGGCCCCAGTTCTCGGCCGTTTTGGAATGTTCGACGGCGGCTGCCGACTTGGGTGCCCATGTTTGGGCCGACGGTGGGGTGCGGTACCCGCGAGATGTGGCCCTGGCCCTGGCGGCAGGAGCCAGCCAGGTCATGATCGGTTCCTGGTTTGCCGGTACTTATGAAAGTCCGGGTGATCTGCAAGTTGACGCCAACGGCCGGCAGTTCAAGGAGAGCTTTGGCATGGCCTCGGCACGGGCGGTGCAGAACCGTTCCGCCGGAGATCAGGCCTTTGAGCGCGCTCGCAAGGGATTGTTCGAAGAGGGTATTTCAACGTCCAAGATGTACCTGGACCCAGTGCGTCCAGGAGTTGAAGATTTGTTGGATATGATCACTGCCGGTCTGCGCAGCTCTTTCACCTACGCGGGTGCCTCCTCGCTGGCGGAGTTCCGTGAGCGGGCCATTGTGGGGGTGCAGTCCGCCGCCGGATATGAGGAAGGCCGGCCGCTGCCGCAAAGCTGGTAGCTGCTTCTTGGCGTGGGGGTTGTTGGGGGAACGCCGCACGTGGGCGGGACAACGGCGTGTCAGCTCAAACTGATTGATTCCTCCACACCCCGGAAACGGCACCGGTTATCCACACCTTTAATGTGGGTCTTCCACGGGCGTGGCCGGGGGAGTCACGATGGGACATGACTCATGTGCGCGGTGGGAAACCGATATCCGTGGTTGCCGAAATTGAACGTCTTGGGAAGGTCGCCCGGCGTAAAGATTTGCTGGCCCGCGGATGTACGGACTGGGGGCTGGCACAGGCTACTGAGGCCGGGCATATTGTCAAAGTCGGACGGGGGTATTTTGCCGTTCCCGGCGCCGACCCGTTGGATATTTGGCTGGCCGGGTATCAAGCTCGGCGCACCTGTTTGAGTAAGGCTAAACAACTCGGCTTGTGGGTGATCCAAGAACCGGCACTTATCCATGTCGCAGCCGCTCATGGTCAAGCTATTTCCGGCTGCGTGGTGCATCGCGTCAGCGGTCCACAAACAATCATGGAAATTTTGCGTCAGTGTATTCAGTGCGGCTCGGAATTAGATGCGCTCCTGGCCATGGAATCCGCGGTGGTGCTCAAACATTGCAACATTCCTGCTCTTCGCGCAGAGTTTTCACGGGATAGAGATGCCCGGGGACGTAACATCCTTGCGATGCTCGACCCGCAGTCAATGTCCATTGTCGAGACCATCGCCAGGTACTACCTACGGCTTGCGGGGTACAACGTTCAGTCCCAGTATTTCCAAAAAGGCGTTGGACATTTGGACCTCTGGATAGATGGTCTGCTTGGTCTTGAAACGGACGGAGCCGCCTACCATAACACTCCAGATGGTTGGGCCACTGATATGGTGCGGGACAATTTGTTGACTGTCCGGGGCATGTGGCATCTGCGTGTGTCCGCTCGAATGATTCTGGAGCGCCCCGAGCTGATGCTGGATTGGGTGCGGCAGACCATGGACAGGATCAATTCCTTACCCGCGTGAGTTGTCGTGTCAGCGCACGGCCGCAGCACTTTGTTTATACGCAGCCAGCTGGCGTTCAGATGCGGTGCAGTGACAGTGACGCAGCTCAGCCGGGTGTGGCGTGCGTATAACTAAAGTGGAATTTGTTTATACGCACGCAGGAGGGTGCGTGCTGCGTATATTGTCAGGAAGTGCACCGGCTCAGCCCGGCCACCACCAGATCAGCGGATGAACAGCAGCCGGTCAACGAATTAACAGTGAGGACGCGCCGTTCAGGGACGCAAGGGTGCCGGGCCGGTGGATCCACGGATGGTCAAGTGGGTTGGCAACACGGATTGGCTGCGGGGGAGTGTGCCTACGCCCGGATTGATCCGACTCAGCAACATGGTGACAGCCACGCGTCCAGCTTGCTCCACAGGCGCAGTGACAGTGGTCAGCGGGGGACTGCAGAAATCGGCACCAAAAATGTCATCGCAGCCCACAAGGCTGATGTCCTCGGGTACCCTCACCCCGCGGGCCGCAAGCCGCTGGAGCATCCCGATCGCCATTAGGTCGTTGAAGGCAATTCCGGCCGTGGCGCCGGAGTAGACCAGGGCGTCGGCCGCGGCGTCGCCTGAATAGGTTCGTGGAGCGAATGGCCCCAATCGATCCATCTGCACACCCCGTTCCTGCGCGGCGGTACTCAATGCTTCCCAGCGACGAATATTCGAGCTGGAGGACCCAGGCCCACCCAGATACGCAATGTGTGAATGGCCCAGCGAGATCAAGTGGTCCAACGCCTGATTCGTAGCGGTGGGAGTGTCCAGTAATACGGAGGGGATGCCCGGGACCTCCCTATTGATGGTCACCAGTGGCATTTTCGTAGCGGCCAACACCAGAGCCTCGTCGTTCAGTCGCGGGGCGGTGAGGATAACGCCGTCGGCCATTTGCATCATTTGCTCAATGGTGTTCACCTCCACCTCTTTCGATTCCTCGGTATCCACCAAGAACTGGGTGTAGCCGGCAGCCTTGAGTTGGAGCTGGGTGCCGCGAATGATGTCGAAGTAGAACGGGTTGGTAATGTCCGCGACCAACACCGCAACAGCCTTGGTCTGCCCTGAGCTCAGGGCCTTTGCCTGGGCATTGGGGACGTACTTCAGCTCCGTGGCGGCCGCTTCGATGCGCGCTCGAGTACGGAAATTGACCCGGCCCGGCGTGGAAAGCGCGCGCGAGACCGTTGAGGCGGCAACACCGGAAAGCGCTGCGACGTCGTGAATGGTGGCAGGTTTCTTGGCCGTGGCGCGCGTTTCGCCGTCGGCGTTGGTGCTGGGTAGAGCACTCATGAGGCACGTCCTTGTGGGGTGGAGTGTGTGGGAATGCGGCGCGGTGTAGCCGACGAAGACAAGGAATGTGATGGACAGCACTGTCCCTTGTCGCAAGAATACGGTTTTTGGCCAAGAATGGCAATCGGTTGTCATTAAGTTGTTTCGCGACTAAACTTCCTCACAGAGGAGTATTTGTGAAGTGAGTCACCGATGCTGGGGCCGCAAGGCGTTTGCATCCGGATCAATCGCATCGAGCCGCACTACGTAAGGACAACCATGAGCAACGACAATAACCCGACGTGGAGCCTCTCAGGATTCGGCGACGAAATTGACCCCGATCCCAAAATTCAGGCCGCTGTCATGCTGGCACTCGGCGCAAAGCACATTGAAGTGCGGAGCGCGTGGGGAACCAATGTTGTGGAACTCGACGACGCCCAGCTCGCAGAACTGAAGGCAATTCTGGATGAAGCGGGACTCAAGGTTTCCGCCGTCGCTAGTCCCATTGGCAAGGTGGACGTGAGCCTTCCCGCCGAACATGAGGTCACCCGTCTGCGCCGCATCATCGCCGTGGCCAAGGTGCTGGACACCCGCTACATTCGCATGTTCTCCTACTTCCGCGCCGAGGATCAGAGCCCGGAAGATATTCGCGACGCCGTGATGGAGCGCATGGTGCTGCTGGCCGCTGAAGCCGAACGGGCTGGCGTCATCTTGATTCACGAGAACGAAAAAGACATCTACGGAGACACCCCGGAACGTGTTCTGGACCTACTGGAGACGGTCAATTCACCGGCACTTCGCGCAGCCTGGGACAACGCCAACTTCGTGCAGGTGGGCGTCAAACCCTACACGGACGCTTACGCGATGCTCCGCCCGTACCTGGAATACCTGCAGGTCAAGGACGCTATTGCCGGCAGTGGCGAAGTAGTGCCCACCGGTCGCGGGGACGGTCAGCTCGTCGAAACCCTCACGGCACTGAGTCAGGATGGCTACACAGGATTTGCTTCCCTTGAGCCGCACTTGGCTGCACAGCATGAACTGGGCGGTTTCTCCGGTCCCGAGGCCTTTGGCGAGGCAGCCCGCGCGTTCCGCTCGGCAACTGACGCCATCGGCATCACGCTTTCTTAGAACCAAGCCTAGTGGCGGCGTCCGGTCAGGGACGCCGCCGTTGGTATTTTGTGCCACCAGTAATTTGACGTTCCTGTAGTGATCACCACCCGACAAAGGAGTCACCATGCCCAGAGTTGCCATCATCGGTTGCGGCGATGTTGCCACAGTTCACTTCGAGGCTCTTGCCGCGATCGATGGCGCCGAGCTGGTGGCAGTCTGTGACACCGACCCTGACCGCTTGGCGGCGGCGGCCGCAGCCCACGGCGTACCGGGGTACGCGGACGTGGTGACCTTGCTGGAGGAGGTGCGGCCCGACGTCGTCCACGTCTGTACACCGCACAATCAGCACGCCGATCCGGCCATCGCGGCGCTGGAGCGCGGCATCAATGTCATCAGCGAGAAGCCACTGGCTAGCACCATGGCCGACGGCGAACGGCTGGCTGCCGCTGCGGCCGCCAGTACCGCCCGGATCGGGATTTGCTTCCAAAATCGCTATAACCAGGCCGTGCAGGCCATGGCGCAACGGCTCGCCAGCGGCGAATTTGGGGCTGTTCTGGGTGGTTCGGGAACCGTCATGTGGCATCGGAGTGCGTCGTACTACGAGAGCCGGCCGTGGCGTGGAAACTGGGTTGGCGGTGGTGGCGGGCTGCTTATGAACCAGGCCATCCACACCCTCGATTTGCTGCAATGGATGATGGGCGGGGTCATGCAGGTTTCCGGCCATGCGGCGACGCATGCGCTGGGCGGAGCCATTGATGTGGAGGACACAGCTGAAATTGTGCTCACGCATGCCAATGGCGTCCGCAGCGTCTTCTATGCCACGCTGGCGAACTCGGTCAACGCGCCCATCACGGTGGATATTGTGGCGGAGAAAGCCACCCTGCAACTGCGCGGCGACCTGGTGATCACCCATAATGATGGGCGCGTGGAGCTCATTGAAGAGCGCCGCGCTTCCTCTGGGGGACGGGACTATTGGGGCGTCTCACATCAGCTGTATATTGCTGATTTCTATGAGCAATTGGGTCACGATGGTCCGTTCTGGATTGATCCCGTTGAGGCACTGAAGACCTTGCGGATCATAAAAGACGTCTACGCGCAAAGCTATCCAAACCGGCTAAGCGAAGTCTCCTAGGCGTTTGTAGCTTGCCTTATCGGCTGCGGTTCCCCGCTGGCACTGGCCAGATTTCTCGGCCCTTTCCCGCCCTCATCCGGCGATCGGGTCTGTTATCAATAACAACCGTTTGCCACCGTTGAGCGTTCAAATTTCCCTTAAATTCAAGCTTTAGTCTCGCCTACGTAACAAATTTAGGCTTTTTATGACAATCGGTTGCCAAAACGTTGCAACCCCAGTAGCGTATTCCATACAACATCAAATGTGGCGCAAGACACATTGAGTTTGAATTTCCCCCCAACCCTTTTGATTCGACTCTTACGAACAAGGAGCCAACAATGAAGTTTGGTCCAAAATCTACAGTCATGGCAGTCCTTACTGCCGCGGCGCTGGCCCTGACAGCCTGTGGCGGCGGTGGTGGTGGCGGTAACGCCGGCGCTCCCGCAACGACACTGACCATTGGTCAATTGCAGGACTTGGTGTCCTTCGAACCCACGGATGCCCACATTGGCCACACCATGCCTTACTACCAGGCCGTCTATGACACGTTGATTCGCCGTGCACCCGACGGAAAGCTGGAGCCCATGGTTGCAGAATCGTGGAAATACAACGCCGAGAACACCGTCCTGACCCTCAAGCTGCGCACCGACGTCACCTTCACTGACGGAACCAAGCTCGACGCCGAGGGAGTCAAGGCCAACCTGGACCACTTCAAGAAGGCCCAGGGCCGCGATGCCTACCAGGTGGCCTCAATGGGCAGCGTGGCCGTGGTTGACCCCTCAACCGTTGCGATCACGCTGACCGCCCCCGACCCGGCCTTCACGTACTACCTCAGCCTGGCGGCTGGTCTCGTTGCCAGCCCGAAGGCCCTAGGAACCGAAGCCATCAAGACGACTCCGGACGGCTCCGGCCCGTACCAGCTGGACACCAAGAACACGGTCAAGGGTTCCCAGTACGTTTTCACCAAGCGTGCTGACTACTGGAACAAGGATCTGCAGAAGTTTGACAAGATCACCATGAAGTTCCTGGCGGACGCCACGGCGCGCACCAACGCCATCGTTTCGGGTCAGGTCGATGCCACCTTGCTGGATCCCAAGACCGGAAAGCAGGCAGAAGCTGCCGGCATGACCCTCACGAGCAGTCAGGTGGACTGGGCTGGATTGCTCCTCGTGGACCGGGAGGGCAAGATCAACCCGGAACTGGGCAATGTCAAGGTCCGCCAGGCCATCAACTACGCTTTCGATCGCAAGACCATCCTGAGCCAGCAGCTGCTGGGTGAGGGTACCCCGACCAACCAGGTATTTGGGCCCGAATCCGGCGCGTACCTGCCGGATCTGGACAACAGCTACCCCTATGATCCGGCCAAGGCTAAGGCACTCCTTGCCGAGGCAGGCTTCGCCAAGGGCTTCACGTTGAAACTGCCTTCCATCGTTGGCTTCGAGGCCATCCTGGCAGTCATTCAGCAGCAGCTGGGCGACATTGGCATCAAGGTTCAGATTGAGACCATTCCGCTGGCCAACTTTGTCCCCGACGTTGCCGGCGGCAAGTACTCAGCATTCTACTTCCAGCTTTACCAGGCCGAGCCGTGGGTTGCCATCAACCAGATGATCTCCACCTCTGCCCTGTACAACCCCTTCAAGTCGACCACTCCTGAGCTGGCGACCATGCTTGATGCAGTGCAAAACGGTGGCGACAAGAGCGCCGAGGAAGCCAAGGCGGTCAACAAGTACGTGACCGAGAACGCCTGGTTTGCACCGCTCTACCGCATCAACCAGATGTACTTTACCAACAAGAAAATCACGGTTGAGCCGCAGCTTCAGCAGGCTATTCCGTCAATCTACAACTACGCTCCCGCAAAGTAGCGGAGTGAATCTGCCGGGGGCGGGAAGTTCCCGCCCCCGGCACCCATTTTCCTTCTGACCAGCGCACTGGAGCGACTCATGGTTACGTTTATTCTGCGAAAGGTCGCCTCCGGCATAGTCGTGCTGGCCGCCGTTTCCTGCCTTACCTACTTCCTGTTGTACTACTCCTCCGCCAACATCGCCCGCAGCATCCTCGGCGAGTTTGCCACCCCGGAGCAGGTTGCCGCCAAGGAAATCGAACTTGGCCTCGATCAGCCACTGCTTCCCCGCTTCTTCGGCTGGGCCGGCAAGGCGTTGTCGGGTGACTTGGGCACCTCCTGGTTCAACTCCGAACCCGTGGCTCGCGCCTTGATGACACGCCTGCCCATCACCCTGACCGTGGTGGTTGTTTCCATCATCTTCATCGCCATTATTGCCACGGCCCTCGGCATGGCGGCGGCCGTCAAGCGCGGCTGGATCGACCGGGTTGTCCAAGGCGCCGCGGTTGTTGGCGATGCCATCCCCAGCTTCGTCATGGCCATCATTTTGGTCACTTTATTGGCCATCCAGATGCAACTCTTCCCCGCCACCAGCAGCATTGCCCCGGATTCCGGATCCGCAGCTTGGGTCGCGTCACTGACGTTGCCCGTCCTGGCCATCGTCATCAACGGCGTAACCAGTGCAGCGCAGCAAATCCGCAGCGCCGTCATCAAGCAGTTGGAAAAGGACTACGTCCGGACCCTGCGCAGCCGCGGCATCAGTGAGAGAGAGATCTTGTTCAAGCACGTCCTGCGCAGCGCCGCGCCGGCCGGACTGACCGTTCTGAGCCTGCAATTCATCGGCATGCTCGGCGGCGTGGTCATCATTGAACAAATCTTTGCCTTGCCCGGCATGGGCGCATTGGCAGTGACCTCAACAACCATGGGAGACATTCCTCTGGTCATGGGTGTGGTCATCTACACCGTCATCATCGTCATTATTGTCAACCTTCTGGTGGATCTCATCAACGGCTGGCTCAATCCCAAGGTGCGTGTCTCATGAGTGAAATTGAGGTCTTGGCCGATCAAAGCGACATTGGCCAGAAGGGGACGGTTGTCCGGTCCCACGTCATCAAGAAGATCCTGCGCAACCCCTTGGGCCTTGTCGCCGTGGTGGTCCTAGCCTTCATGATTCTACTGGCCATCTTCGCCAACCTCCTGGCTCCCTTTGACGCCAACTTTGCCAACGTCGGCAAGGCCCTCGCCAGCCCGGATGCCACCAACATACTCGGCACCGACAGCGTAGGCCGTGACGTCTGGAGCAGACTGGTCTTTGGCGCCCGCACTACCTTGCTTTCCGCCCTCTTGTGCGCTGCCGTTGCCGTGGGCATTGGTTTACCCGCCGGACTCATCGCTGGCTACTACGCTGGCAAGTTCGACGGCGTGGCCGCCTGGGTGGTCAACATCCTCATGGCGCTGCCCGGCATCATTGTCCTGCTGACAGTGCGTGCGGCCTTTGGTCCGTCCGTCTGGATTTCGATGATTGCCTTCGGCATCCTGATCAGTCCCGGGTATTTCCGGCTGACGAGAACGGCAGTGCAGTCGGTACGCAACGAACTCTATGTAGACGCCGCCCGTGTTGCCGGGCTCAGCGACTGGGCCATCATTTCTCGCCACATCTTCTCCGTAGTGCGTGCACCCATCATCATTCAGACGGCTATTGTCTGTGGTGTTGCCATCAGCATCCAGTCAGGGCTGGAATTCCTGGGCCTGGGCGATCCCTCCGTGGCCACCTGGGGCGTTATGCTCAGCGAAGGCTTCAAAAACGTCTACCTCAACCCGAGCCTGCTGCTCTGGCCCGCACTGGCCATCGGTGCCACCATCGGCGCCCTAGTACTTCTTGGCAACGCCGTGCGCGATGCCCTGGAAGACGCCGAGAAAATCAAACCGGCCAAGCGCGGATCTGTCCAGGCGTCAAATGGTCGCACCGCACCCGGCCGGGCACAGACAACAGCAGTCGAAGCCGGCACCGAACATCACTTGGTCAAGGTCTCCCACCTCGGTGTGGGGTACCCCAGGCTGACGGATCCATCAAGAAGGTCGTTGACAACGTGTCCTTCCATGTAGACCGTGGTGAAGTGCTGGGCATTGTGGGTGAATCTGGATCCGGAAAGTCCCAGACAGCCTTCTCCATCCTTGGTCTGTTGCCCGAGAATGCCCGCATCGTTGCGGGCAGCATCCAGTTTGACGGTAATACACGGTGGCTCCCACCGACGACCGGGTCAGCCAGTCCAGACTGAGTGAATTCCGGGGAAAGCGGATCTCCTACATCCCGCAGGAACCCATGAGTAACCTCGACCCGGCGTTCACCATTGGCTACCAGCTGGTGACACCGATGATGCGTGTGCTGAAGATTTCCAAATCGGAAGCCACCGAGCGTGCCTTGGCGCTGTTGGACGACGTCGGCATCCGGTTCCCGGAAAAAACTTTTGACGCCTACCCGCACGAAGTCTCCGGTGGCATGGCCCAGCGTGTGTTGATTGCCGGAGCCATCAGTTGCGAACCCGACCTCATCATTGCTGATGAGCCCACCACAGCCCTCGACGTTACCGTGCAGGCCGATGTACTGGACCTGATCCGAGACCTGCAGAAGCGACTCAACGTCGGGGTCATCCTGGTCACACACAACTTTGGTGTTGTGGCAGACCTCTGTGACCGTGTGGCGGTCATGCAGGATGGCCGGATGGTTGAGGAAGGAAACGTCCGCGACATCCTTCGGAACCCGAAGGACCCCTACACGCAAAAGCTCCTTGGGTCCATGCTTGAGGGCAAGGAACCCATGACCATGCTGGTTTCGGCTGGAGTCACCGCCGCTGAGGCAGCTGCCCGCGAAGATGAGTCTGATGAGAAGGAGACACTCTAATGAGCGCCCTCAATGAAAAGGCTTCAGCATCCAGTGCTGATCTCCTCACGGTCTCCGGCCTAGATGTGGAATATCCCATTAAGGGATTCCGGCGCAAGCCATTCCGCGCGTTGACCGACATCAACATCCACATCAAGCCCGGTGAAACGCTGGGCCTGGTGGGGGAATCCGGCTCCGGCAAGACCACACTGGGACGGGCAATTCTCGGCCTGGCGCCCATCAGTAAGGGCACCGTGGTCTTTGACGGAAACGACATCACCCAAGCCGACCGCAAGCAGCGTCGTGCGCTGGGCCGTGACCTCCAGGTGGTGTTTCAGGATCCTTACACCTCGCTGAATCCCTCCCTGGAAATCGGCGACATCCTCGCCGAACCGCTGACGGTGCAGGGGCAATCTCCGGCCGCGGCGCGCAAGCGAGTCAAGGAGCTGCTGGACCAGGTTGGACTGCCCTCGGATGCGCTCAGTCGGCTTCCCCGTGAGTTCAGTGGTGGGCAGCGCCAGCGTGTGGCGATTGCCCGCGCCCTGGCACTGTCGCCGAAGCTGATCGTGTGCGATGAACCCGTCAGCGCCTTGGACCTCTCGACCCAGGCCGTCGTGTTGGATCTGTTCCTGCAGATTCAGCGTGACACCGGCGTGTCCTACTTGTTTGTCTCGCACGATCTCGATGTGGTGCGGCACATCAGCCACCGTGTGGCTGTCATGTACCACGGTGAAATTGTGGAGCAGGGTTCCTCTCACCAAATCACCCGGGACCCGCAGCACCCTTACACCCAGCGGCTGTTGCTGGCTTCGCCGGTCCCTGACCCTGACCGTCAGGCGAAGCGCCGCAACGACCGGCACGAACTCCTTGCTGCGCAGCAGCTCGAAGAGGCAAGCGGAATCCCCGCGTAGCCGTTAGACAGAATTTTCACCAGCTGCACCAACCACCGGGACATGCCCCACAGGGCCCGGAACTAGAAAGGAACATCGTGGCAAAAATCGGTGTACAGGCAATGATGCTCAAGGACAGCTTTGCGGAAGTGGGCGCCTTCGAGACGCTCCGCAAGGTCAGCGATCTGGGATACAACGCCGTGGAGATCTCTCAGGTCCCCATGGACGAGAAGAACGTTTCCGAACTGGAACGTGCACAGGCCGAACTAGGCATGGATATTGCCGCCCTTTCGGTCATGATGGAAAAGCCGGTGGGCCGCCCCGGCGAGTCTCTCAAGGAAGACTTTGACAAGATCGTGAACGACGCCAAGCGTCTCGACACGAATCTGCTGCGCATTGGCATGCTGCCCTTTGGGCCATGACGAGCATTGATGCCGTCATCGACTTCGCGAAGGAAACCAACGGCTACGCCGAACGCCTCCAGGAACGCGGCATCAGCCTGTACTACCACAACCACCACATCGAGTTTGCAAAGTTTGACGGCAAATACATGCTGGACATCATCAACGAGAACTCGCCTTCCATGGGGCTGGAGATTGATGTTCACTGGGTGCAGCGCGGCGGTCTGGATCCCGTGCGCACCTTGGAAAAATACGCTGGCAACACGGCCATGGTGCATTTGAAGGACTACCGCATCGGAATGCTGCCGGAGTCTGCACTGGGATATTTGGAAACTGGTGACTTCGCCAATTTCATGACCGAGTTCAAGAATGTGGTCCAGTTCGCCGAGGTGGGCGAGGGTAACCTCGACTTCCCGTCGATCGTTCCGGCGGCCCAGGCTGCAGGCGCACAGTACCTGCTGGTTGAACAGGATGAACTCTACGGACGTACCGTCTGGGACGTCCTTGAGACCTCGCACCGCAACCTCACCACCATGGGCTTTGGAGACTTGTTCTAGTCCCCACTTGCCGGCCCGTAAATCGCTGGCGCGATTTGCGGGAACCTGGCAAGCGTGGGCCCAACCCACTCCCCAACCTCGTGCTTCGGCCGGGGAACCTGACATGCGTGGGCCCAACGTGAAACACATCGAATTACTGCAACGAAACGGAGCAATACCAGTGAGTAAGAAAGTACGGATTGGCATCATTGGCCTCGGCCAGCAGGGCGGCGCCTACGCCAAGTTCATCACCGATGGCATGGTTCCGAACATGGTGATTGGCGCCATCACGGACACCGACCCGGCCAAGCGTGAACTCGCCACAGCAAGTTACCCGGACGTCAATGTTTACGATGACTACCTGACCATGCTGGACAGCGGCGATGTTGACGCCGTCGTCACGTGTGTTCCCCACTTCCTGCACCCCGAAATGGGTATTGCGACACTTAAGCGCGGCATCCATGCCCTCGTGGAAAAGCCGGCTGGTGTTTACACCAAGCAGGTTGCTGAACTCAACGCGTTTGCCGAGAGCAAGCCGGAGCTCTCCTTTGCCATCATGTTCAACCAGCGCAATAACCCGCTGTACCAGCGTCTGAAGGAGATCGTCGACAACGGCGAAATCGGCAACATCCTGCGCACCAATTGGATCATTACTAACTGGTGGCGTCCCCAGGGTTACTACAACTCCAGTGAATGGCGCGCAACCTGGGGCGGCGAGGGCGGCGGCGTCCTGGTTAACCAGGCTCCCCACCAGTTGGATTTGTGGCAGTGGATCTGTGGCGTGCCGAAGTCTGTCTTCGCCAAGGTTTCCTACGGTTTCCGCCGCGACATTGCCGTTGAGGACGAGGTCACCGCGCTGGTGGATTACGGTAATGGCGCCACAGGCACCTTCGTGACCGCCACGCACGACATGATCGGCACCGACCGTTTCGAGATTCTGGGCGACCAGGGCAAGATCGTCGTCGAAGGTTCCAAGACCGCCACCGTGACGCGTCTGAAGAAGCCCGAACGCGAGATCAGCGAGAGCATGGGCATGGACGATGTCCGCAGGCTCTTCATGGGCCAGTTGAATATGGATGACTACCGGTCCACCGAGATTGTGGAGTTCGACTCGGTCTGGGGTGCCCAGCACGCAGGCGTCCTGGAAAACTTTGCTGCCAACATCCTGGACGGCACCCCGCTGCTGGCACCGGGTTCCGATGGCATCAAGGGCGTCCGTTTGGCCAACGCCATCCACCTGTCCAGCTGGAAAGGCGAGGAAGTTAGCCTCGACTTCGACGAGGACGAGTTCCTTGGCCTGTTGAACGATCGCATTCGAGAAGAAGGCAAGTACGCCGAACGCGCGTAATGTGCTTCAGCAATTGAACCAAGGCCGGTCCTGCCATGATGGTGGGACCGGCCTTTGTTTGTATCCCCGATTCGAAAAGAGAAACCACCACATCATGACCGCAGATCTCGTTCCGAAGCGACCGCAGATAGCCTTTGCCATGGCGAGCAATGAACTTCGAGACAGACTGTTCGGGCCCGCAGCCCGCCAGCGGCTATGCGCCGTCGCCGATGTTGTCCACGAGGATGTCCTGACGGAGTTTGATTCAGTAGAGGCGCGCGCTGTGCTGGCGCGGACGACGGCGTTGATCACCGGATGGGGGTCCCCGCGGATTGATGCGGAGGTGCTTGAGGCAAGTCCGGCTCTGGCACTGATCGCCCATGCTGCCGGCACCGTCAAGGCGCATGTGGCAGAGGAATGCTGGGATCGGGGCATCACGGTAACGACGGCGGCACAGGCCAATGGTGTCCCTGTCGCCGAATACACCCTCGCGTACATTTTGCTGGCGGGCAAGGATGCTGCCGGGGCACAGAACAAACTGCGTGCACAACGTTCCCGCTACGTGCCGGACATGATCGCGCCGGGGCTAGGGAATGCCGGCGGCACTATTGGCATCATTGGCGCCTCACGCATTGGCCGGCTCGTCATGGAACTCTTGAAGCCGTTCTCCTTCGAGGTTCTGCTTTGTGATCCCACCATCACGGCAGCTGAAGCGGCCGGGATGGGCGGGCAACTTGTGTCCTTGGATGAGCTCATGACCCGTAGCAGCGTAGTGTCCCTGCATGCGCCGGTGTTGCCATCGACGGTTGGCATGATTGGGGCCCCGCAACTTTCGCTCATGCCGGCAGGGGCAACGTTTATCAACACAGCCCGCGGCGTTCTGGTTGACCATGACGCGCTACGTGCGGAATTGCTCGCCGGGCGCATCAACGCGGTCCTGGACGTCACAGCGCCGGAGCCCCTGCCCGATGACGATCCGCTCTATGAACTGCCGAACGTGACCCTCACCCCACACATTGCCGGGTCTCTGGGCAATGAACTGGCGCGGATCGGAGATCTGGCAGTGGCGGAAGTGGTGAGGCTAGCCGGTGGAGGTACACCGGAGTTTGCCGTGACGAGGCAGGCGTTGTTGGACATGGCCTGAGCCGTCTTCAGCAGTTCCGGCCGCATACTGGGTTAAGATGATTTTGGCAACCAATTGCGGAGGATTCTCTTGACTGACACGAACCAGACTGACGCTGTTCCCGGGCGAGCCGTCACCACGCCTCGATCGGGTAAAGCCTCGGCGACTATTTACGACATCGCAGCGCTCGCCGGAGTCAATCCCTCGACCGTCTCCCGCGCGCTCAGTAAGCCCGGGCGGGTCAGCGCCAAGACGCAACAGAAGATCCTTGATGCTGCCGAAGAGCTGAACTACCAAGTGAATATCTTTGCCCGGGCGCTGCCCACAGGCAGGACCCAAACGGTTGGCCTGATCGTCTCGGACATCACCAACCCCGCCTTCTTCGACATCATTCGTGGTGCTGAAACCGCTGCAGCATCGCGGGACTACACCTTGATGCTGGCCGAATCCACGGAATCTGCAGAACATGAGATGACAGCAGCCAAGCGCATGCTGGCAACAGTGGACGGGCTCATTCTGGCCAGCCCCCGCCTCGCCGATGCAGAAATCCAGGAACTGGCCGCCAAGAAGCCGGTTGTCCTCATCAACCGCAGGGTTGACGGGGTGGCATCCATCGTTGCCGACACCGAGACTGGCGTGGCCGAAGCCGTCCGTCATTTGGCTGCTATGGGTCACACGTCGGTTTCCTATGTTGCCGGCCCGGAGCGGTCATGGATGTCCGCTCGACGTTGGGATTCCATCAAGGCCCGCTGTGACTGGCATGGCATGAAACTTTCGCAGGTGGCATCCGGGATGCCTACGGTTGAAGGTGGCCGCCGTGCCGCAGCGGTGGTCAAAGATGGTGACGCCACGGCGGTTTTTTGCTACAACGACCTCATGGCCATTGGTCTGATGCGCGAGCTGCAGGGTGCTGGCGTTAGCATTCCAGATCAGCTCAGCATTTTGGGTTTCGATAATATCTTCGGCTCGGACTTCACCACGCCGCCGCTGTCCACCATCAAATCGCCTTTGCATGAGCTCGGGGTGACAGCGCTGAGACGATTGCTGGAATTCATTGTTCCTGGCGATCAGGCTGGCGTCGTGGAGAGTTCCGCTGGAGCTGACGCAGCTGGACCAGGTGCTGTTGGTCAGGGTGGTGCAGGGACCGGTGGGGCAGCCGCCGCCGCGCTCAGCACGGAGCTGGTCCTGCGTGGTTCAACAGGAGCCGCACGCCCCGCCTAAACAATTGTTGGCAAGTTTTGGCAACCGGTTGACAAACTTTCGTGACCCATGGACGATTGATCTATGTCACACACTTCCGCGAATGCTGCTAACGCCACCTCTGTCGCCGGGACACAGCCGTCCCTGGCTGCAGACTCCGACCGTCTTCTGCCGGCTGATCCGGGAACTCGGGCCATTGCTCGAGATCTTCTTGCTCGGGTAGAGAACCTTCCCATCATTTCCCCGCATGGCCACGTTGAGGCGTCCATGCTGGAGCTGGACACCCCGTTTCCTGATCCGGCAACGTTGCTGGTCAGCCCGGACCATTACGTCACTCGCCTGCTTCACGCCAACGGCGTCACTCTGGATAGGCTGCGCATGGGCGGAACCACGTCCGTGGAGCCCCGCGAAACCTGGCGTGAATTTGTCAAGGCCTGGCCCTTGTTTGACGGCACAGCTTCCGGCTACTGGATGCGCGATTCCTTCGAGCATGTTTTTGGCCTGCGCACTGAACTCAATGAAGCCAACGCCGATGCCATCTTTGATGAGCTTGATACCAAGCTGAAGAGCCCGGAATTCCTGCCGCGCCAGTTGTTCAAGGACTTCAATATTGAAGTTTTGGCCACCACTGACGATCCCCTGGATGACCTCGCCTCCCATGCGGCCATTGCCAAGGACCCCACTTTTGCTGGACGAGTTCTGCCCACTTTCCGCCCCGATGCCTATATTAAGTTCGCCGCCGTTGGCTGGAGCCAAAAGGTGGAGGAGCTGATCAGCGTTGCCGGTGACGGACTCACCGGCTACACCGGCTATATCCGCGCGTTGGAAAATCGCCGCCAGTACTTTGTGGACCACGGCGCCGTTTCCGCTGATCACGGTTCCCGCACCGCCATGACCCTGCGCCTCGATGATTCGGCAGCCTCGGAACTCTTTGAAAAGGCCCGCCGCGGCGAAGCTACCGCAGCAGATGCTGATGTCTTCGAAGCCCACATGATGTACCAAATGGCGCGCATGTCAGTCTCCGATGGCCTCGTCATGACCCTGCACCCCGGCGTTTTCCGCAACCACAGCACGGAGACGTTCAACAAGTTCGGCGCTGATACCGGTCACGACATCCCGTTCGCGGTCAGCTACACCGAAGCATTGCGCCCCATGC
Organism: Arthrobacter alpinus; assembly: GCF_001445575.1. NCBI lineage: Bacteria > Bacillati > Actinomycetota > Actinomycetes > Micrococcales > Micrococcaceae > Arthrobacter > Arthrobacter alpinus. The sequence goes on from NZ_CP013200.1 coordinate 1,708,858, forward strand.
TGGAGGACTTCGGCACGGCGCCCGGCTTTCACTTCATCCCGTTCACCATTGACGAGACCGTTTTCTCGCGAGAAATCGCACCACTGGCAGGCTTCTATCCGTCCGTCTTCATTGGTGCACCGTGGTGGTTCCTGGACGCACCGGATGCCATGTTGCGTTTCCGCTCAGCCGTCACCGAGACCGCCGGGTTCTCCCGTTCCTCGGGCTTCATCGACGACACCCGGGCCTTCTGCTCCATTCCGGCCCGCCACAACACCTCCCGCCGCATTGAGGCAAGTTTCCTGGCCCGCCTTGTGGCGGAGCGCCGCGTCAGCGAAGCACGCGCGCATGAAATCATCGTCGATATTGTCGACTCCGCACCCCGAAGGGCCTTCAAGCTGTGAGCACCGAACCGACAACCATGACCCCTTTGAACCGCGCCACCGCCGACGCCGGAACCGCGGCTCCCGTGCGCATCGTGCACCTGGGCCTGGGCGCATTTCACCGTGCCCACCAGGCTTGGTATACGCAGCACGCCAGTGACGCGCCGGAGTGGGGGATTGCCGCCTTCACCGGCCGCCGCCCCGACGCCGCCACCGCTTTGTCCGCCCAGGACGGGCTGTTCACCTTGATTGAGCGTGGCGCCGAGGGTGACAAGTTTGAGCTGATAACGAGCATTGTGGAGGCTCACGACGGCGCAGATGTCGCCGCCCTGTCTCGCTTGGTTGCTGCTCCGAGTACCGCCATGGTCACGTTGACCATCACCGAAGCCGCCTACAACTTGGCGGCCGACGGCACCTTGGACTTCACCAACCCCACCGTCCAATCTGACATTGATGCGCTACGGATCATCACCGCACAGGACCCTCAGGAAGCTCACGACGCCGGTCACGCACCTGCCGCTGTTAGCGCAGCGGGCCGCTTGGTCCAGGCTTTGGTGGCTCGTCGCGCCGCCGGAACCGGTCCTATCGCCGTGGTCTCCTGTGACAATTTGGCCAACAACGCAACGGCCGCCCGTGCCGCTATTGGTGGCCTGGCTGACGTGGTAGATCCGGCGCTGGGTGCCTGGGTCGCGGAGAATGTCAGCTTTGTGGGGACCTCCATTGACCGCATCACCCCGCGCACCACAGAGGCTGAGATCGCCTTGGTGCAGGCAGAATGCGGCTACGCCGACTCCTCACCGGTGGTGACCGAACCCTTCAGCGACTGGGTACTGAGCGGAGACTTCCCGGCCGGACGCCCGGACTGGGCCAGTGCAGGCGCGGTATTTGTGGACGAGATCGAGCACTTTGAGAACCGCAAACTGTGGTTGCTCAACGGCGCACACTCGCTGCTGGCCTATGCCGGACAGCTCAGGGGACACACCACAGTGGCGCAGGCTCTGGCCGACCCGAGTTGTGCCGCCTGGATCACTGAGTTCTGGGACGAGGCGGAGGCTAACCTGCCCGCCGAGGGCTTGGCCATTCCGGCGTACAGGGCGGCCCTGCTGGAGCGCTTTGGTAACGCCCGGATTGCTCATCACTTGGCGCAGATTGCCATGGATGGCTCCAGCAAGCTGCGCATGCGTGCTGTTCCGGTGCTGAAGGCAGAGCTGGGCGCTGGGCGCTCCGGTGCCGGCGCGGCCAGGTTGATCGCTGCTTGGGTGGCGTTCTTGCGTCAGTCCCACACCACCGGTGCTGCCATTGCGGATTCTGCTGCGTCAGATCTGCAGGCTGCCTTGGCGCTGGGCACCGGTGCTGACCTCAAGGCTCTGGTGGCCGTGCTGGATGTGGAGCTAGCCGGGCAGGCCGACGCCCTGGCAGCAATTGCCGCACAGATCGAGAATCTGAGCACGGGGGAGTAATTCCGCAGCGGTACCTTCCATCTCCTCTCGCGAAAGGTGAGTAGTGAGCAATGTTGCGCGTAAACATTGCTCACTACTCACCTTTCGCGGTCTCGGATAGGGGGAAGAGCGAAGCGGGGAGCAGCGGGTGGCGGAAGCGCTGGGGAGAAACTTAAAGAAACTTATGGCAAGCGGTTGCCATTTGTTGTCTTTGCTGGTTAACTAGTAGGTAATACAGCTCACACGCCGGCGTACCAGCTGCGGCAGGTGTCCCCGTTGGGGGATGACCCTGTAGCGGTCCACCGAAGGGCCATCTGGGACCGGCGAAATGGGAATTGTCCAGCGCAGCGCACCTGCGAGGGATTTGGGTAAAGGAGCCCGCATTGACCATGAATCAAAAGCAAACCAGCCAGAGCGCGAAAGCGCCGGCCACGGGAGTACTGTCCAAGATCAGCGTGTTGGGCTACGGCGCCGGTGACGCTGCCAACAACCTGGCCTTCACAACAGCCACGATGTTCCTGCTGGTCTACTACACAGACGTAGCAGGCATCAGTGCTGCAGCAGCCGGCACGCTGCTGCTCGTGGTTCGATTCTTTGACGCCTTTGCTGACATCTTCGCAGGCCGCATGGTGGACAGGACTTACCACAAGAAGCTTGGCAAGTTCCGCCCTTACATCATGTTCGGTTCGGTGCCACTGCTGCTCCTGAGCGTGGCCACCTTCTCCATTCCCCAGATCGGGGAAACAGGCATGCTGCTGTGGGCCTACATCAGCTACGCGCTGCTTGGTCTTGCCTATAGCTTCGTGAACATTCCCTACGGATCTCTTGCCGGGGCCATGACTCAGAAATCCGGTGAGCGCGCCAAGTTGGCCAGCGCCCGGACCATCGGCGCCGTCGCTGTGGGCTCCTTCCTGGGTATCTTCATCGCTCCCTTGATGAAGGGCGGAGAAAACCTCCAGCCGTTGTTCACCACCTTGACAGTGATTTTTGCCGTTGTGGGAACCGGGCTGTACATGTTCACCGTTTTCTCCACTAAGGAACGCGTGGTGCGTGAGGTCGCCAACGTCTCCATGAAGCAGAGCTTCGAAACGTTGAAGGGCAACAAGCCGCTTCTCATGCTGTGCATCAGTTCCTTCCTGTTCCTGACCGGCCAGCTGGCTCTTGGAACGGTCCAGATCTATTACTTCCGTGACGTTCTGGGCTCGCTGTCGCTGTACGCCGTCATGTCCATCATCAACATCTTCCTCACCTTTGGTATGGCCGCAATGCTTCCCCGCATGGTGCGGTCCTTCGGTAAGAAAAACATCTACATCGGTGGCGCGGCACTGATGGCTCTCGGTGGCCTCGTGGTTTTCCTTGCCCCGGCTGGCATGGTGTGGCTAGCTTTCACCGGTGTCATGGTGACACAAATGGGCCTTTACTTGGTCAACATGCTGGTCTGGGCCCTCGAAGCTGACACCGTGGAATACGGCGAGTGGAAGACAGGCATCCGCACCGAAGGAATCACCTACGCGCTGTTCTCCTTCACCCGCAAAACCGGCCAGGCCGTTGGTGGCGCATTGGCCGCCTTTGCCCTCGCCTGGGGCGGATACGCCGCAGGCGCCGCCGAGCAAACTGACCATGCAATCCTAGGAATCCGTGCAGGTGCAGGCCTGCTGCCAATGGTGTTCGCGATATTGGCACTTCTGGTCATGCTTGTCTATCCCTTGACGGACGCCAAGCACAAGGAGATCGTCGCCGAGATCCAGGCACGCCGCGCAGCCCGGCTTGCAGACGCTCTTGACCGTCGCGATTCTGACGACAACTCTTAGCCTTACGGCAACTCCTCATCAATTCTGAATTTCTCACTGAAACTCCTGGAAGGTACCCCTCGTGAAAATTGTTTCCGCAGAAGTATTTGTCACCAGTCCCAGCCGCAACTTCGTGACCTTGAAGGTCACGACCGATGAGGGTGTTGTGGGCATCGGTGACGCGACCCTGAACGGGCGCGAGCTGGCCGTGGCCGCGTACTTGAAGGAGCATGTTGCCCAGCTCCTCATTGGCAAGGATCCGCACCGGATCGAGGACACCTGGCAGTTCCTGTACCGCAGCTCCTACTGGCGCCGTGGCCCGGTCACCATGGCCGCGATTGCCGCTGTTGACATGGCGTTGTGGGACATCAAGGGCAAGATCGCCGGCATGCCGGTATACCAGCTCCTCGGTGGCGCCTCACGCAACGGCTTGCGTGCCTACGGCCACGCGTCAGGTGCTGACATTCCCCAGCTGTTTGACTCGGTTCGCGAACACTTGGAACTTGGCTACAAGTCGGTCCGGATCCAGACCGCCGTCCCGGGCATCAAGGCTGTCTACGGTGTTGCTGCCCAGGCCCAGGCCTCGGGTGAGCGTTACGATTACGAGCCTGCCGGCCGTGGCACGTACCCGCAGGAAGAGGACTGGGACACCCGCGCTTACCTGCGTCACCTGCCCACTGTGTTCGAGGCTGTCCGCAACGAATTCGGTCCCGAACTGCCGCTGCTCCATGACGGCCACCACCGCATGACCCCGATCCAGGCAGCCAAGCTGGGCAAGTCACTGGAACCGTATGACTTGTTCTGGCTCGAGGACTGCACCCCGGCCGAAAACCAGGAAGCCCTGCGCTGGGTTCGCCATCACACCACCACGCCGCTGGCCATTGGTGAAATCTTCAACACGGTCTATGACTACCAGACCATCATCAAGGAACAGCTGATCGACTACGTGCGCGCAGCCTCCACCCACTTCGGCGGCATTTCCCCGTTGAAGAAGGTCATGGACTTCGCTGCCCAGTACCAGATCAAGTCCGGTTTCCACGGTCCCACCGATATTTCTCCGATCGGTTTCGCCGCCCAGTTGCACGTTGGCCTTGCCATCCACAACTACGGCATCCAGGAATACATGCAGCACTCGGATAACACGAACGAGGTCTTCCAGCAGTCCATGACATTCAAGGACGGCTACCTGCACCCGGGAGACAAACCTGGCATCGGTGTCGAGTTCAACGAAGAAGCCGCAGCTGCGTTCCCGTACCAGCAGGCCTACCTGCCGTACAACCGCCTGGTCGACGGAACGGTCCACGACTGGTGATCGAGGCAGTCAACGCGCCAACCCCAGCGATACAGCACATTGTGGTGATGGGAGTCTCCGGCTGCGGAAAGACGACGATCGGTGCCCTCGTGGCACACGAACTCGGCTTGCCCTTCGTAGACGGAGACTCTCTCCACCCCGTGGCGAATATTGCCAAGATGGCTGCCGGGACGCCTCTGAATGACGACGACCGGGCACCCTGGCTTCAGATCGTCGGCGAGGAGTTGGCCGGCTCAGCCAACGGACTGGTGGTGGCTTGCTCAGCGCTTAAGCGCAGCTACCGCGATACCATTCGGGCCCAGGCGCCCGATACGGTGTTCCTCCATTTGGACGGTAGCCGCGAGGTTCTCGGTTCACGGCTCGAGGGGCGGTCCGGGCACTTCATGCCCACGGCGCTACTTGATTCGCAATTGGCCACCTTGGAGCCGCTGGAAGCCGACGAACGTGCCGTGGTGATTGACATTTCGGCGCCGGTCCCCGCGCTGGTGAGTGACGCCGTCGTCCGTCTGCAGAAAATCTCTTAGAACCATCTCGCAGCAAAGCATTCAAAGCAGCAACACAGGAGAAGCAATGACATATGCAGTGGATTTGCGTGCCGCACCGTTCAATCTGGACGATGCGGGCGTGGCATGGGTGGAGTCGACGATTGCTTCGATGACGCTGGAAGAAAAAATTGGCCAGCTGTTCATTAACCACAACAACAGCTACGCCCCGGAGTACCTCGATGAGGTGCTGGAGAAGTTCCACGTGGGCGGTATGCGTTACCGGCCGGGCCCCTCGGGAGCGGTGCAGGAACACATTCGCCACGCGCAGTCGAAGACGAAAATCCCGCTGCTGATTGCCTCCAACCCGGAAATGGGTGGTGCGGGCAGCTGCGATGACGGTACGTTCGTCTCCACGCACCTGCAGGCCGGCTCGCATCCGGATAAGTCCATTGCCCGCCAGATGGGCCAGATCGCGGGCATTGAGACCGCGGCCTTGGGTTGCAACTGGGCGTTCGCACCCATTGTGGACATCCACTACAACTGGCGCAACACTGTCATCTCCACCCGCTCCTTCGGCAACACGCCGGAGGTTGTGGTGGAGCGGGCCAAGGAGTACTTCGACGGCATCAGCGAATCTCCCACTGCGTGCGCCATGAAGCACTTTCCTGGCGACGGCATTGACGAGCGCGATCAGCACGTGGTCACCTCTTACAACACTCTGGATTATGAGGAGTGGAACAAGACGTACGGGCATGTGTACCGCGAGATGATCGGGCACGGCGTGCAGTCGATCATGGCCGGGCACATTGGTGCCCCGGCCCTGACCCGGCGCTTCCGCCCGGAGACGGCCGACGGCGAGGTGCTCCCCGCGACGCTGGCTCCGGAACTCCTCGGCGACCTGCTCCGTGGCGAGCTTGGTTTCAACGGGCTCATCCTGACCGACGCCTCGCAGATGATCGGTATGACTCAGGCCATGAAGCGCAGCGATCTGGTGCCTGCAGCGATCGCCGCGGGTTGTGACATGTTCCTGTTCTTCCGCAACCCCGCGGAAGATTTCGGCTACATGCTGGACGGCTACCGCAACGGCGTCATCACTGAGGAACGCCTCCAGGACGCGCTGCGCCGCATTCTGGCCTTGAAGGCCTCCCTGGGCTTGCATGTTAAGGACCGAGCTTCACTGGTTCCGGCTGCTGAAACCCTGGCCGTCATTGGCTCGGCCGCACACCGTGCCATAGCCGCAGAGGTTGCGAACAAGACCGTGACGCTGATCAAGGACACACAGAACAACCTGCCGTTGACACCGGCCACGCACAAGAAGATCCGTCTCTATGGCATCTCCGGCGGCTCCGACTTCACCATGGCCGACCCTCTGGGCTACCTGGATGTTGTGGCCGAAGAACTGGAGCGAGTGGGCTTCGAGGTGCACGTCTTCAAGACCGCAGATCAGCGAAAGGCCGCGGGGGAGGAAGGCGTGAACTTCATGTCCGTCATCTCCGACGAAGCCACGGACGACTACGCCGAGAAGTACGACGCCGCCTTCGTGTTCGCCAATGTGAAGGGCTTCGCCCAGGAAGCGGCCATCCGCGTCAAGTGGTCCTCCCCGATGGCCGCGGAGATCCCGTGGTACGTCACCGAGGTTCCCACCGTGTTTGTCTCGCTGAACCAGCCCAACCACCTCATCGACGTGCCGATGGTCAAGACCGCCATCCACGCCCACGCTGATTCCCGCGAAGCCATCCGGGCCACAGTGGAAAAGATCCAGGGACTCTCCGAATTCCAGGGCACGTTCAATGAGAACGTCTTCTGCAATTCCTTCGACACCCGGCTCTAAGCTGACACAGCGCTACTCGCAGTGCTGCCGATCATGAACGATATTTCTCCCCACCGGCCACCCGGTGGGGAGAATCGTATCCGTGTTTGATATACAAGTGAGTATGGAAATTCCCTTGAACCAGAGCCCTGAATTCGCTGTTAAGTCCCCTCACGCCATCCGGGTCGTGGTCATGGGAGTCTCTGGTGCCGGCAAGAGCACCATTGGCACGCTGGTGGCTGACGCCATGAACTTTCCCTTCGTGGATGCTGACTCACTGCACCCGCTGGAAAATATCCGCAAGATGGCTTCCGGGACACCTTTGACCGATGAGGACCGCTGGCCGTGGCTTGACCTCGTGGGGCATGAGCTAGCCACCACCTCGGGCAAGGGCGTGGTGGTGGCCTGCTCTGCACTGAAGCGGCGCTATCGTGACGCCATTCGGGCCAAAGCACCCGACACGATTTTCCTGCATCTCGACGGGACGCTGGAGGTACTTAGCTCCAGGCTCGAGGGCCGCTCCGGACATTTCATGCCGCCGAACCTTCTGGCGTCACAGCTGGAAGCGTTGGAACCCATGGAAGCCGACGAAGCCGCCGTCGTGGTTGATATTTCAGCCAGCATGACCGAGATCTTAGATACTGCCGTGGTTGGGATCCGCGCCATCGCGGCAAAATAGCATGCACGACGCCGGCCCTTGGCTCCGCGCGCAAGAACAGTTGAGCGTGGGTCAAGTTGCCCAACGTGGCGGGGTCGCCGTCTCGGCCCTGCATTTTTACGAGCGCCAAGGGCTCATTTTTAGCACCCGCACCTCTGGCAACCAGCGCCGCTACGCCCGCTCGGTGTTACGCCGAGTCGCCGTTATTCGGGCGGCCCAGAGCGCTGGTATCCCGCTGTCTCTTGTTGCCACTGTGTTTGCGGAGCTTCCGGATGATGGGGTCCCCACGCAGTCTGATTGGCAGCGCCTATCCGAGCACTGGCAAGCCGAGCTCGACACCCGCATCGCCGCGTTGCAAAAACTTCGCGGAAGTCTTGGTGGTTGCATCGGCTGCGGCTGTCTCTCACTGGCCGAATGTGGCTTCGTCAACCCGGATGATCAGGTGGCCGGGCAGGGACCAGGTGCCCGCGCCTTCGACGGCATTGACGGTACAGGCGAGTAATTCGCGCTCGAGTGTCCACTTAATGTACGTATGAGGCCGAAAACTGGCCGAAAGCGTACGTTATGTGGACACTCGATCCGGTAGTTGTCGCCGGATCTCCACGAATTGGTGTGAGGTGGCTCATGGCTGCTGAATTTGACCTCAACTAAGGTTGAGGTTCTAGAGTCACTTGAGGATCCAGCCTTGTTGGGCTGGACGTGGTGAGAGGATTTTTGGTCATGACTGTGCAAGCAGAGACCGCGCATGCAGGGATCGGGCAAGCCGTTCATGCCGTGCAAGCCGCGCAAGCCGTGCGGGTCACAACGGGCGCTCCGGTAGTAATGCCGGCGCTGACCGAGAGTTTCAAGGCCGCTTTTGGCGGGCATCCTGCGGGGGTCGCCATTATTACGGCCGATTCCGTCACAGGGCCGGTGGGAATTACGGCGTCGTCCGTGGCCTCTGTATCCGCCGAGCCGCCGTTGCTCGCCTTCTCCCTCGCGGCTTCCAGCGGATCAGCAGCAGCCATCGCGGTGGCCGATTCGGTGGTGGTCCACCTGCTGACCACGGACGACTTGGAACTAGCCAAGATCTTCGCCAATTCAACGTCGGAGCGGTTTACCTCCGCCATGCCCTGGACTCGGCTCGAGACAGGTGAGCCGCTGCTGGTGCACGGCGGCTATGCGTTGAGGTGCAAGGTCCTCAGCCGCACCCCGGCAGGGGGATCGTTGTTGCTGGCGGCCCAAGTTCTGCAGATCATGACCCAGGAACAGGCTGGAACAGAACCGACTGGTACAGCAAGTGCTGGGGCACCCATGGTGTATCACAACCGTAAATTCCACGCCCTTGGCGAACACAGCGTCCTGCCGCGCTAAGTATCTTCGGCAAACTCACAGTGTTTGTTCACCTTGGTACTCCGTGATCTTCCTGGCTCCGGGGGAGGGCTGGGGTAGACTGGCCATCCAATGGAAAGTAAATCTAGGGGCCGGCGCAACGGTCTGCAGAGCACCTCAAGTGCCACCTGTCATCACGTTGCCCATGCCGGCAAAACCCGCACACAAGACCTAAGTTCCCCCATCCCCGCAGTGGCCGGCCCCGTCGCCGACCACCCTCCGCCGGCGGCCAACCCCCACGTGAACGCAGCATCTCTGCGCACACTGACAAGGGGGGTGCAGTAAAATCGAATGGTTATTACTTGCAGCAGGTCTGCTGCTCATCCTTGGCACAGGATTCTTTGTTGCCGTTGAATTTTCCCTCGTTGCGCTGGACCAAGCCACCGTACAGCGGGCGGTGAACACTGGCGATAAAGCCGCAGTGCCACTTCTTCGTTGTTTGAAGTCGCTGTCCACCCAGCTCTCCAGCTGCCAGCTCGGCATTACCCTGACCACCTTGCTGACAGGTTTCCTGATGGAACCTTCGCTTGGTGCTCTACTCATGGGTCCGCTGGGTGCCGTGGGCGTTCCGGACACTGCAGTGTCCGCAGTCGCCTTGGCCTTGGCCATGTTGATCGCAACCCTGCTCTCGATGCTCATTGGTGAGCTGGTCCCGAAGAACATGGCCATCGCCAAATCCTTTGAAATTGGCAAGCTGGTCGCCCGGCCGCAGCTAGTCTTTACCGCCGTGTTCAAGCCTGCCATCGTCGTCTTGAACGGCTTCTCCAACAAGGTGCTGAACCTGTTCGGCATGGAAGCCAAGGAAGAGATTTCCGGTGCGCGTTCGCCGTCGGAACTTGCCTCCTTGGTGCGCCGATCCGCAGCCATGGGCACCTTGGATAAGGGCACGGCAACGTTCGTGGCCCGAACATTGAGCTTTTCCGGGCGCACGGCCGCTGATGTCATGACCCCGCGCATGCAGGTTGAGACCATCGAAAGCACACAGTCCGTGGCCGAGATCATCGATGCTGCCCGCCGCACCGGCTTCTCCCGATTCCCGGTTATTGACGAATCCCCAGACAACATTGTGGGCGTTGTTCACCTGAAAAAGGCTGTTGCGGTTCCCTTCCACAAGCGTGAATCACTGGAAGTGGGCGCCATCATGACCGAGGTCTTGCGCGTGCCCGAAACCGTTCACCTTGACGCTCTGATTCTGGAGCTCCGCGAAGGAAATCTGCAGATGGCCGTGGTGCAGGACGAATACGGCGGCACCGCCGGCGTGACCACTCTGGAAGATTTGGTAGAAGAAATTGTTGGCGAAGTCTCCGACGAGCACGACCGCATCAAGCCCGGCATCTTGCTGGGCGCCGATGGTACGTGGTTCTTCCCGGGCCTCATGCGTCCTGACGAAGTTTCCGAGCGCATTGGCCCGCTCAATGTCCCTGACGAGGCCAGCTACGAAACCGTGGGTGGCTTCATGATGGCCGAACTGGGCCGCATTGCTGCCCCCGGAGATAGCGTCAGCGTTGAAGGAGGCCAGTTGGTGGTTGACCGGATAGAACGACGCCGGATCGACCGGATCCGCTTCATTCCGGCACCTTCGCCTGGAGGTACTGAAGGTGACGGAAGCGGCAAGGACACCACCACCACCAGCGCCGATGCGAAAGACCGGGGTGATCTTCGATGAGCCCCTGGGCTGGACTTGCCTGGTTGGTGGTGCTGCTCCTAGGCAACGCCTTCTTTGTCGCCGCTGAGTTTGCTGTTATGACTGCACGCCGCAGCCAGATCGAACCACTCGCCGACGCCGGCTCCAAGCGTGCCAAAATCACCTTGGGTGCCATGGAAAACGTGTCACTGATGCTGGCCTGTTCGCAGCTCGGTATCACGGTGTGTTCACTGTTGATCCTGAACGTCTCCGAACCTGCCATTCACCACTTAATTGCCGAACCCCTGCACACCATTGGTGTTGCTGACAATGTCGCATCGCCGGTAGCCTTCATCATTACTTTGGCGCTGGTGACATTCCTGCACGTGACGTTCGGGGAAATGGTACCCAAGAACATGAGTGTTTCCGCCGCGGACAAGGCGGCTCTGCTGCTGGCTCCGCCGCTGGTGCTCGTGGGTAAGGTGGTGCGCCCGGTTATCGTGTCACTGAACTGGTGTGCCAACCATATTGTCCGGTTGTTTGGGATCACTCCGCAGGACGAGGTTTCCTCGAGTTACACGCTCGAAGAGGTCCAGTCCATCGTGGAGGAATCTACTCGCAGCGGCTTGGTGGATGACCAGACGGGTCTCATCACCGGTGCCCTGGAATTCTCCTCGCAGACGGCACAAGGCATCATGGTGCCGCTGGCGGACTTGGTCACGCTGCCTGTGGATGCCACCCCTGTGGACTTTGAGCGCAAGGTGGGCAAGACCGGATTCTCCCGGTTCGTGTTTGCTGATGAGGCGGGCGTGCTGATCGGCTATCTGCATCTGAAGGATGTGCTGCGGATTCCGTTGGAACGCTATGAGTTGCCCATTGGTGAAGCGCGCGTGCGTTCCATGGTGAACTTGCAGGCCACCGAGGAAATTGAAGATGTGCTGGCAACCATGCAGCGCAGCGGATCGCACATGGCCCGCGTCATTGACGCGAATGAACAGACCATGGGCGTGCTGTTCCTCGAGGATGTCATTGAGCAACTGGTCGGGGAGATTCGCGACGCAACTCAGACAAACGTTCAGGAGCGACGCAAGGCTTGATGCGAACCGTTCCCAATATGGGCTATGCTGGTCTTATTGGTAACAATTCTCATTAGCATCTCCCTAAGGAATCGCATGTCTGCAAACCGTCGCTCATTTCTGATCCTGGGGGCCGCCCTGGCGGCCTCGATCACCCTGGCAGGGTGCGGCGGCGGAACCCCGTCCGGGAATGAAGCAAGCGGCAGCGGAACCATCTCGGTGGTGGCCTCCACCAATGTTTATGGCGATATTGCCAAGAGCATTGGTGGAGACCACGTCAACGTTCACACCATCATCTCCGATGCCAACGCTGACCCGCATGGATACGAAGCCAACGCCCAGGACAAACTGGCCATCTCGAAAGCCCAGATTGGGATTGAGAACGGTGGAGGCTACGACGACTTCTTCACTCAGCTGGCCAAGGGGCAGTTGGACAGCAAAGAAGTGATCAATGTGAGTGAGTTGTCCGGTCTGGATACGGGTGCGGACTTCAATGAGCACGTTTGGTATTCACTTCCCACCATGGTCAAGCTGGCCGATGATCTCGCCGCGCGCTTCAGTGCCGAGCTGCCAGCTCAATCCGCGGCATTTACTGAACAGGCCGACGCTTTCAAGGTCCAGATCGGCGCCATGAGCTCCCGCTTGGCCGCGTTGCGGTCCAAGCACAATGGGGCCGGTGCCGCCGTGACCGAGCCGGTTCCGCTCTACCTGCTCACCGAGGCTGGCCTGGTTAACAAGACGCCGGAAAAGTTCACCTCCGCCATCGAGAATGGGGCCGATGTTCCGGCCTCGACGCTCACCTTGGTGCTGAGCGTGATGGACTCGGGCACGATTGCCGTGTTGGCCTACAACACCCAGACCCAGAGTCCCCAGACCGAGAAGGTCAAGGCTGCTGCCGTGAGCGCCGGAGTCCCTGTGGTGGACTTCGCAGAGACCTTGCCGGCTGACACGAGCTACCTTGCCTGGATGCTTGGTAATGTAAGTAACTTGGAACAAGGACTAAATACAGCGGCTGGACAATGACCGAATCAGCACCATCGGTCATCACGCTCAAGCGAGCCACCCTCAAGTACGGCCAACGCACCCTCTGGCATGACCTCAACTTAGAAGTCCAGCCCGGTGAATTTCTGGCCGTCTTGGGTGCAAATGGCAGCGGTAAAACCAGCTTCCTGAAAATCCTGTTGGGTCTTGTTCCGCTGAGCTCTGGTATCATGACGCTCGACGGCGCACCCGCCAAACGCGGTAGCCGCACCATTGGCTATGTTCCCCAGCAAAAGAACTTTTCCCCAGATACTGCCTTGCGGGCCCGCGACTTGGTGGGTTTGGGCGTTGACGGCCACAAATGGGGCTTCCGGATGCGTGGCCGGGCGTACACCAAGCGCGTGGATGAACTGCTGGAAATGGTGGGTGCCACCAGCTACGCCAAGATTCCCGTAGGAATGCTTTCCGGCGGTGAACAGCAACGCTTGCGCATCGCCCAAGCGCTGGCATCGAACCCCAAGGTCTTGCTTTGTGATGAGCCGCTGCTCTCTCTTGATATGCAGCACCAAAAGGCCGTGAGTGCGCTCGTGGCCCAACAGGCCACGGCGAACGGAACCGCCGTCGTTTTTGTCACGCATGAGATCAACCCCATTTTGGAACACGTGGACCGGGTGCTCTATCTAGCCGGTGGGCGTTTCACCCTCGGTTCCCCGGATCAGGTCATGCGGACCGAGGTGCTCTCGCAGCTGTACCAAACCAGGGTTGAGGTGCTCAACGTTGACGGCAAACTCGTGGTGGTGGGGCGACCGGATTCTGTCATTGACGGTCACGTTGAAGACTTGCCTCGCGCCGATGAGGAAGCTGCCCTCAAAAACGCCGTTGATGGGCGGCAATCATGAACTGGACCGACTTTTCAGACGCTGTCTTTAATTTCACCAACTACGGGGAATTGCTTCCGCTCTTTCGCGATACGCTGCTGGCCGGGGCCATCCTTGGCCTGGTAGGTGGCTTGGTGGGCACCTTTGTCATGATGCGCGATCTCGCGTTCGCCGTCCACGGCATTGCCGAGCTGTCCTTCGCTGGTGCAGCTTTTGCGCTGCTCATTGGTGTGGACGTCATTTTAGGATCGCTGGTAGGTTCCATCGCTGCCGCGCTACTCCTAGGCGTGATGGGTGTGAGGGCCAGAGAGAAAAACTCGGTCATTGGCGTCATCATGCCCTTTGGCCTAGGCCTGGGTATCTTGTTCTTGTCCCTGTACGACGGCCGCTCAGCCAATAAATTTGGGCTGCTTACCGGTCAAATTGTCTCTGTTGATTCCACCCAAGTTTCGGTACTAGCCGGGGCGGCGCTGGTAGTGGTGGCCGGACTGGCGCTGATTTGGCGCCCGCTGACCTTTTCCAGCGCCGATCCCGACATTGCCGCAGCTCGCGGCGTTCCGGTGCGGACGCTGTCGCTGGCGTTCATGTTCCTGCTGGGAATTGCGGTGGCGTTGTCCATCCAGGTGGTGGGCTCGCTTCTGGTCTTGGCACTGCTCATCACTCCTGCTGCGGCGGCACTTCAGGTGACGGCAGCTCCGCGCATGGTGGTGCTGCTGAGCGTGGCTTTTGCCATGATCTCCACCGTGGGTGGCATCATGCTGGCTTTGGGTGGAAGCATTCCCATCAGCCCGTACGTCACGACGCTCTCGTTCGTGATCTACCTGGTGTGCCGGGTGGCTGGGTCATGGCGGCGACGTCGTGGCTGGTCTGCCCGGCCTTCGCTAGCGGCCTAGTCGACCTCGTTGTACCGGGTGAGTGCTGCGGCGAAGGTGGCAATCTCGGGATCGCTCCATCCTGCCAAGCGGTCCTTGACCACGCTTTGGTGGACGCGGGTGGAGGTGGCCAACTGGACCTCCCCGGACTCGGTTAACGCCAGTATGCGTCCGCGGCCCGATGACGCCGGGCTAGGTGCGTGGTTGGGGTCAGGGTTGAGTTCACCGTTGGGAACTGTGCCCCTTACCGCCTGGTCCTGACGCTCGTGCTCCTGATATTCGTGCTGCTCTCGATACTGGACTAGCCCCATCGTGATGAGCGTGTTAATCTGCCGGGAAACGGTCGACCTGTTCAGCGCGAATGCGGAAGCTATGTCGGTGGCCCGTGCGCCGTCGGAGGCGGCTATGAAACGCAGGAGTGAATCCTCAACAAACGTCAATGTCGTCTCGATGCTGCGCGAGCGTGCGGTGGAACGGCGCGAGATCTCGCGTAACTGGCCAAATACTGCTTCAATATCGCTCTCGCGCACGGTGGGCTCCATGGTCCCAGCCTAGTACGTGTTGCATGGAACAACTTGTAATGTTGCATAATGCAACATTGGGCGTATTCTTGACTCATCATGACCTCTCACAGCACACCACTTGCAACTATTGACCCCGAACGCCCCGAGCACCCCGAGGGCGTGCCAGCGGCGGCCTGGCGCAAGCTTGGCCTGACCATGCTCATCCCGTTCTTTCTAGTCACCGTCATGGGTTTGGCGTATCTCGGTGCCTTCCACCAGCCTGCACCCCACAATGTGGCGGTAGCGGTGGTGGGCAACACGGCCAGCATGCAGGCATTTGCCCAGGGTCTGGAGGAGAAGTCTGGGGACGCCTTGGACGTGCGCACGGTTCCCGATGAAGCAGCGGCCAGGGCATTGATCGTGAAGCGTGAAATCACGGCGGCCTATGCCCCCGGCGCTACTGCGGCCACCTTGATGCTCTCCAGCGCCGCCTCGGAGACCACAGCCAATATCACCCAAAAGGTCTTCATGCCGGTGGCCTTCGAGCAGCACCTGCCGTTTCAGGTTCTCGACGTAAATCCCGTGGGCAGTCACGACACCACCGGTCAGGGCCTGTTCTTCATGCTCGTGGCCTTGAGCATTGGCGGCTACGCAAGTTCGGTGCCGTTGGCGGGGTTCATGGGCAGGATTCGCCTGCGGACACGGTTTGCCCTTGCAGCGCTGGCAGCTGCCGTGGTGGCCACACTCGTAGTGGTCATTGCAGGCCCCATCTACGGCGTGCTTCAGAGTCATCTCGGCGGCACCTGGCTGCTGTCATGGGTTTATGTTCTAGCCATTGTGATGTTGGGAATGGGCCTTCATCCCATCTTGCGGCACTGGACCACTGCCACCTTGACGCTGCTTTTCGTGGCGTTGAACTTCACCAGTTCAGGCGGAATTTTTGCCCCGGAGATGCAGCCGGGAATCTTTGGCGCGCTCAATAGCTTTTGGAATGGCGCCGCATGGCATCACGGCGCGCAGACTCTGGCCTACTTCCCCGGACAAGGCGTGGGTACCGACATTCTGAAGCTGGTCCTATGGCTGATTCCTGGCGGCGCCTTAATGGTACTGACGCATGTGTTCAGTGTGCGAAAGACCCAGCTCGCCAATGAAAACACGAGCATCCGCGAGATTGAGGAAGTTGTCGCGGCCTAGCTGCAGGAGTCTGGCGCTCAGGCGGCCGAGCACTCAGGGCACAGTCCGTAAATTTCTACTGTGTGTTGCACCTGGGTGAAGCCGTGTTCCTTGGCAATGCGGGCGGCCCAGCTTTCCACAGCGGGAGCCTCGATCTCCACCGTCTTGCCGCAGTTGCGGCACAGCAGGTGGTGATGGTGGCTGGTGGCGTTGCAACGGCGGTATACGGCTTCGCCCTCGCCATTGCGCAGGCTATCCAGCAGGCCCTCGTCAGCCATGGACGCAAGAATACGGTAGGTGGTGGCCAACGATACCGGGGTGCCTGCCTCGTGCAGCAGACGGTGGAGTTCCTGCGTGCTGACAAAGTCGTCCAGAGTGTCCATGGCGGCGCTGATGGCAACACGCTGCTTGGTGACGCGCTGCTCCTTCACCGGTTCTTCCGACATGCCCACAACCCACTTTCTTCATGCTTCGATTCAATCAACCAGCCTAGCGCACCTGCCCGCAGACCACCGGCCCGTTGACCCTTGGCGGCACGGGGCTCGGGGCATAGGCTGGCATCATGTTGCTGACAAAATTCACCCACGCCTGTGTCCGCCTCGAGCAGGAGGGCCGAGTCTTGGTGTTGGATCCCGGGATCTTCTCCGAATCCGCCACTGCCTTGGAGGGTGCTCACGCCGTGTTGATCACGCATGAACACGCTGACCACTACGACGGCGATGCCCTCACCAAGGTCCTCACCGCTGCCCCGGAGCTTACGGTTCACGCACCGGCAGGTGTTGCCCGTGATCTGCGTGTTCGGGCTCCGGAAGCTGCTGACCGGATTCTGGACGCCGCACCTGGAGACTCGTTCATGGCAGCCGGCTTTGCCGTGCAGTGCTTTGGTGGTCAGCATGCCCTCATCCATCCCTCCATCCCGGTGGTTGCCAATGTGGGCTACCTGATTGACGACGACGTCTATCATCCGGGCGACTCCCTCATAGTCCCCGACGGGGTCAGTGTGGGTACCTTGTTGGTACCGGTGCATGCGCCCTGGTCCAAGGTGTCTGAGGTGGTGGACTTTGTGGTTTCAGTACGTGCTCCGCATGCCTTCCAGATTTACGACGGCTTACTCAACGAGCAGGGACTGGCGTTTACCGAATCGCACATTGCCCGGATGGGAGGGCTGCACGGTGTGCAGTTCCGGCATCTCAACGCGGGGCAATCGGCAGAGATTTAGTAAGGACGGCGGGCGAAGCCCCTACAGGCTCAGCCGTTCCAGGTGCCGCTGGTGAAGAAATTCTCGATGGTGCGGAGGTGCTCAGCCGGGTCGAGATCTTTTTCTGCCAACCACGTGGGGTTATTGTAGCTACCCGCATAGCGCTCTCCGCCGTCGCACATTAATGTCACAATGCTGCCCTTTTCCCCGGCGGCAACCATGCGCGCCACCAACTGCCACACACCCCACAGATTGGTGCCCGTGGACGGCCCGGCGTGCAGCCCGGTCAGCTGCTCAAAATGGACCATAGCTGCCACGGAAGCGGCGTCGGGGATCTGGAACATGGAATCGATCACGCCGGGGACAAAACTCGGTTCAACTCGAGGTCGGCCAATTCCTTCAATGCGGGAGGAATTGCCCGTGAGAAGCCCCAGATCGCCGCTGGTCCACGCCGGGTAAAAGGCAGAGCCTTCCGGATCCACCACGGCAAGCTGGGTGGAATGTCCGTGGTAGCGAAGATAGCGGCCAATAGTGGCCGAGGTGCCGCCCGTGCCGGCGCCCACCACCACCCATGCGGGCTCCGGATGAGGTTCATGGGCCAGCTGGCTAAAAATGGATTCGGCAATGTTGTTGTTGCCTCGCCAATCGGTGGCCCGCTCGGCATAGGTGAACTGATCCATGTAGTGACCATTGTTCTGCGCAGCGATCTTCGCAGCCGCCGAATACACCTCATTGGCATGGTCCACAAAGTGGCAACGCCCGCCGAACTGCTCGATGAGGGCGATTTTTTCCGGGCTCGTGGACCACGTCATGACGGCCACAAAGTCCAACCCCAATAGCTGCGCGAAGTACGCCTCGGATACTGCCGTGCTGCCCGAGCTTGCTTCCACAATGGTGGTGCCCTTATGGATCCAGCCATTCACCAGTCCAAAGAGGAACAATGATCGGGCCAGTCGATGTTTGAGGCTGCCGGTGCGGTGGCAGGATTCATCCTTTACATAGAGGTCAACACCCCAGTGAACGGGTAACTCAATTTTGTACAGGTGGGTGTCGGCTGACCGGTTGTTCTCGGCTTGGACGGTGGCAATGGCGTGGTGCGTCCAGGACCGGGAGGCGTTCGCAGTGTTCATGCCAGCCAGCGTAGCGCAGTAGATTTGTTGGCAGTTGCCCGTGAATCTTTTCCAAGGAGCTTCCCATGAGTGTTCTGATCAGTGTTGCCGAGTTGAATGCGCGCCTCTTTGCCGAGCCTGGCCCTGGTTTTCGTGTGGCACGCACCGTGGTGCTGGATGTCCGGTGGGCGCTGGGGGACCCGCACGGTCGTGACCATTACCTCGCTGGCCACATTCCGGGAGCCGTGTTCGCGGATATGAACACCGAGTTGGCTGGACACGGCCGGCCCGAGGATGGCCGCCACCCGCTGCCGTCCGAGGATGAATTTGCCGCCACGGTGCGGCGCTGGGGCATTAATACCGGTGACACCGTGGTGGTCTACGACGACGCCGGAGCTGCCGCCGCCGCCCGCGCCTGGTGGCTGTTGGGTTATGCCGGGTTCAAAGATGTTCACCTGCTCGACGGCGGACTGGCCGCCTGGCGTGCCGCGAGCCTTCCCCTCGCAACAGGCGAGCAGCGCACGGAGCAAGGTGACGCCGTCGTCCATTTCGGGGCAAAGGCCACGATTGACGCGGACCAAGCCGCAGACTGGTCGGGAATTTTGCTCGATGCGAGGGCCGGTGAGCGGTTCCGGGGTGAGATTGAGCCGATTGATCCGCGGCCCGGGCACATTCCAGGGGCCGTGAGCGCGCCAACCAGCGAGAATTTGGCGGCGGATGCCAGCTTCCTGCCCGCGGCGCAATTGCGTGCGCGGTTTGCCGGGCTGGGAATTGAACCGGGCAGCGACGTTGCAGTGTATTGCGGCTCTGGTGTGACGGCGGCGCATCAGATTGCGGCACTGGAAATTGCAGGATTTTCGGCGGCACTGTATCCGGGGTCGTTCTCCGCGTGGGCAAATCAGCCCGAGCGGCCAGTTGCGACAGGTGCTTCTGGGATAGCGGCTTCTGGCGGGAGTGGTGGCAACGACGATAGGGTTGACGGATGACCCAAGTAAAGGCTTACGCAGCTGTTTCAGCAACATCCGGACTAAACCCTTCAACCCTCGAACGCCGCGAACCCGGCGCGCACGACGTTGAAATTGCTATTGAATTCTGTGGCTTGTGCCACTCCGATGTGCACACTATCCGCTCCGAATGGGGACCGGCCAAATATCCGCTGGTGCCCGGACATGAAATTGTGGGCACAGTCAGCCGCGTGGGAGACTCCGTCGAGGGGTTCACCGTGGGCGAGCGGGTCGGCGTGGGCTGCATGGTAGATTCCTGCCGCGAATGCGATTCCTGCCTTGAAGGCTTCGAGCAGTACTGCGAAGTCGGAAATGTTGGCACCTACGGCGCTGTTGATCGGCGCAACGGAGACGCCATTACCCAGGGTGGCTACGCTCAGGGCATCGTGGTGGATGAAAACTACGTGCTGCACATCCCCGAGGGGATGGACCCGGCAGCCACCGCCCCGCTGCTGTGCGCCGGCATCACCACCTACTCGCCGCTGCGTTACCTGGATGTGCAGGACGGCGACACGGTGGGCGTGATTGGCCTCGGCGGGCTGGGCCACATGGCTGTTAAGATCGCCAAGGCGCTCGGCGCCACGGTCACCGTCTTCACCACCTCACCGGCCAAGACCGACGACGCCGTGGCCCTTGGAGCCGACCACGTTGTCATCTCCACGGATCCCGAATCCATGGCCGGTGCCAAGCACTCCCTCAACGCCATCATCGACACGGTTGCCGCGGTCCACGATCTGAATCCGTACCTGAATACCTTGGCCCGCGACGGTGCCCTGATCCAGTTGGGCCTGCCGTCGGAAAAGATGCCGCCAGTGGAACCGGGCCTGCTGATCCGCAAGCGCTTGGCCTATGGCGGATCCTTGATTGGCGGGATTGCCGAGACTCAGGAAATGCTCGATTTCTGCGCCGAGCACGGGATTGTCTCCGACATTGAATTGGTCAACGCCACCGAGTTGGACGCTGCTTATGAGCGCATGGTGGCGGGCGATGTCAAGTACCGTTTTGTGCTCGATACCGCCACTCTGTAATTTCCTCCACCTTTATGTAAGGAGCAATTCTTGAGCACCCTGTTTACCAAGATCATCGAGGGTCAGATTCCTGGACGCTTTGTCTGGAAGGACGATGACTGTGTTTCCTTCCTGACCATCGGGCCCCTGACCGACGGGCATGTGCTGGTGGTCCCGCGCCTGGAAGTGGATAAGTGGACAGACGCCGCCCCGGAGCTTCTCACGAAGCTGATGAAAGTGGCCCAGACCATCGGGCAGGCCCAAGTTGCCGCTTTTGGGGCACCGCGTGCCGGAGTGATCCTTGCCGGCTTCGAGGTGGAGCACCTGCACATTCACGTGTTCCCGGCCTATGGTCTGGAAAACTTCGACTTCGCCGCCGTCAATAACAATCCGGATCCGGCGGTCATGGATGCCAGCGCCGAAAAGCTCCGGGTGGCCTTGAGGGCAGCCGGTCACGGGGAATTCGTCCCCGCCGCCTGATTATTATGGCCGTGCACTTTGCACCTGCGCACCATTAATGCCGAACGGGGCGCCACTCTTGGAGTGGCGCCCCGTTTCGCAGTTAACCGTGCGCAGACGTGGACGATGGTGGCCGCGGTGCGTAGCCCCGGGGCCGGTCATCACGAATATTGAGTCCCGGTGTGACTCTGAGCTGGGGGCCGCACGCGTTCGCCGCGCCATGGCGGTCTGCCTGACGCCGCCGAAGCTGACGCGCTCGCAGCCTCCATCACGTTTCCGCTGAGTGATGATGGGGTGAATATTATCGGCGTCATCCTGCCCTTCGACGGTGGCAGCCGAAATAATCCGTTGAGCAGTAGCCCGAAACCCGGTGGCTTAGAGGAAAATGCGCCTAAGCTGGGAAAATGTCAGAGACAAAAGCCACGCCACGGGTCCATCGCTGGGTATTCTGGCCAGCAGCCTCAATCGTCATCATCTTCGCATCGTTTGCCATGATTGCCCCCGAGGTCGCCGAGAAGCTGTTTTCGGATATCCAAGGCACCATCGTGGGCTACTTCAACTGGTACTACGTTCTGCTGGCCACTGCCCTGGTGATCTTTTGCCTGTGGCTCGGCTTCGGGAAATTCGGTGACATCAAGCTGGGTAAGGACGACGACGTGCCCGAGTTCTCGCTCGGTTCATGGTTTTCCCTGCTCTTCGCCGCCGGTATGGGCATCGGCTTGGTGTTCTACGGTGTCAGTGAGCCCCTGAGTCACTTTGCCTCGCCCAAGCCCGGCACCACCGGCACCCCTGGCGAGCTCGCCCAACATGCGCTCTCGCAGACCTTCCTGCACTGGGGAGTGCATGCCTGGTCGATTTACGTGGTTATCGGTCTGGCCCTGGCCTACGCCATCCACCGACGCGGCCGGCCGGTTTCGATCCGGTGGACGCTTGAACCTTTGCTCGGGCGAAGGGTGCAGGGCGGGCTAGGCAACCTCATCGATGTCATCGCCCTCGTCGGAACCATTTTTGGTGTGGCAACCTCGCTGGGACTTGGGGTGCTGCAGATCAGCGCCGGACTGGAAAGTGCCGGGTTGATCAGTTCCTCGATGTTCATCGACTTGGTCATCATTGCCGTAATCACGTGCTTTGTGTTGTTCTCTGTGCTTTCGGGCGTGGGGAAGGGCATGAAATGGCTCTCCAACACCAACCTCATCCTCGCTGGTATCTTCGTGGTCTTCCTGCTGGTGGTGGGTCCCACCCAGTTCCTGCTGCGCAACTTTGTCCAGTCCACCGGCAATTACCTGCAGAATTTCGTCGGGATGGCCTTCAACGTCAGCGCCTTCTCGGGCGCGGAAGGTGAAGCCTGGCAGTCGACGTGGACCACCTTCTACTGGGGTTGGTGGATCTCTTGGGCGCCGTTCGTGGGCATCTTCATTGCCCGCATTTCCAAGGGACGCACAGTTCGCCAATTCGTGGCCGGCGTCATCCTTGTGCCCACTCTGGTAACACTTCTGTGGTTCAGCGTGCTGGGCGGTACTGCACTGTACTCCGAGCTCTCTGGCAAGGGTGGGCTGGTGGGGCCGGACGGGAGCGTTGATGCCGCAGGCGCCCTGTTTGCGACGCTGGCGCAGGTTCCCGCCGGAGGCGTGCTCACGATTGGGGCGATCATTATGATTGTGATCTTCTTCGTGACCTCCGCCGACTCTGGCGCACTGGTTATGGGCATGATCGCCAGTGGGGGAGACGTGGAACCAAAGAACTGGATCCGCATCTTCTTCACCTTGGCCACCTCGCTCCTAGCCAGCGCCCTGCTGCTGTCCGGTGGGCTGGAGGCCCTGAAAACCGCGGCAATCATCATTGCACTGCCCTTCAGCTTTGTGCTGATCTTGATTTGCTGGTCTACCTACCGGGCGTTCTCCCGCGAGTCGCGCGCCTACGAAAAAGCCAAGCGGCTGGCCTTCGTTGACCACATCGGGGATTTCTACGGGCTTGAAGTCGAAGGCCCGAACCAGGATTCCCCACTGATGAACCTACGTGCGCTCACCGCCAGGCTGCGCGGGCGGCTCCCAGCAGACAAACGCCCTCACCCTGACCCGTTTGGACACCACCCGCAGGACGCGGAATCCACCGGCGGGCCAGAGACCAAAGGTCCAGATTCGGCGGCTGGTCCGTAGCCTACATTGCGCCGAGTTTTCGCCAACAAGTGATGCGGCGTTGGCGAAAACCCGCCGGAAGGTGATGCGGCGTTGGCGAAAACCCGCCGGAAGGTGATGCGGCGTTGCTAGGCCATGGCCTTCGCCAGTGCCACCCGAATCCGCTTCTCCGACACGGAGTATGCAGTGCCCAGCTCCACGGCGAACAGACTGACGCGCAGTTCCTCGATCATCCAGCACACATGCTCCAAGCCCGCCGTGGACCGTTGACCGGGCATCAACGCCGCCACGGCGTCGTCGTACTCGTCTTCCAGACGCTGCACGGCGGCCATTGACTGCCCGTCACGGGACACGTTGGATGGCAACTTCTCCAGGCGCTTCTCAATGGCACCCAGGTACCGCGGCAGCTGGCTGAGCTGGGCAAAGCCCGTCTTGGCCACGAAGCCCGGGTACACGAGCAGTTCCAGCTGCTGCTTGACATCGTTCAGGGCGCTGATGAGCGGCAGGCTGGTGGTGGCTCGCAGCTGCTTGTGGATGCGCATGTTGGAGGCCAGGACCCGTTCGACGACGGCGGTCACCGAGAACACCGTGTCAATCAGTTCCGCGCGGACTACTTCATAGAGGGCGTCGAAATCTTCTCTGTCCCAGGGCAGCGCGGCAGGGGTGAGCTTGTCGATCGTGGCCAGCGTACAGTCGGCGATGAGCTCGGTGACGCTGCCATGCGGGTTCTGGCTAAACGTGAGCTTTTCAGTGTTGCTCAGGTGGTCCAGAACGTAGCGATCCGGCGAAGGTACACGCAACGCCAGCAGCCTAATGACCCCGCCGCGCATGGCCGATTCCTGCATGTCCTGGCGCTGGAATACGCGGATCCCGGCGGTGCCGCCCTCATCCACCAGCGCCGGATAACCGGTCACCGTGTGCCCACCCACCAGACGCTTGACCTCGCGGGGCAGCGTGCCCACATCCCACGTGGTGATCCCGGAACGCTCCTGGATGCCTGAGGTGTCTGCCGCCGAAGCTGCCGCACCAGCCGCAGTGGTCCCCGTGGCCTTCTTGCCAACGGGCGCACCCAGGGCCGGACGTCCGGCCTGCGTTGTCTTCGGCGTTGCTCCGAGCGATTCGGCGATGGCGCGGCGGGTGGCTCCGGCAAGCCTGGACTGTAGCTCGGAGAGGTTTTGGCCCTCTTCCAAGATGCGGCCATTCTTATCCACCACGGAGAACGTCATGCGCAAATGGCTTGGCACGGCGTCCCAATTCCAGGAGCCGGGAGGAATCACGTGGCCCTTGAGTCGGCGCAGCGCCAGCTCAAGGGAGGGCTCCAACGCATCCACCGACGGATCGAAGTCCTCGGCCAGCGACGCCGCAGCCTGACGCCCAACATCCGGTGCCGGAATGAAGTTCTTCCGCGTCGCCTTGGGCAGGGACTTAATCAGGGCCGTGACCATCTCGGCTCGCAGTCCCGGAATCTGCCATCTAAACGGGGCCTCGGCCAGCTGGTTCAGGAACAACAACGGAACCTGCACGGTCACGCCGTCGGACGGGTTAGGAGCCGAACCCGGCGCGGTGGGATGGAATTCGTAGCTCAGGGGCAGCTCGAACTCGTCCTGTGTCCACAGCTTCGGGAAGGCAGCTTCATCGAGCTCGGGTTCCTCGGCCATGACCACTTGGGTGTCAAAATCGAGCAACGCGGCATTCTTGTGCCGGGCGTCCTTCCACCACTTGTCAAAGTGGCGCTCGGAGACGACCTCGGCGCCCACGCGCTCATCGTAGAACTCGAACAGCGTCTCGTCGTCCACGCGCAGATCGCGGCGGCGCATGCGGGTTTCCAGTTCCTCCACCTCGGCCAGCAGAGCCTGGTTGCGGTGGAAGAACTTATGGTTCGTGTGCCAGTCACCCTCCACGAGGGCATGGCGGATGAACATCTCACGGCTCAGTTCCGGATCGATCTTGCCATAATGAATGCGGCGGTCCGGCACAATCGGCACCCCGTAGAGGGTGACCTTTTCGTGCGCCATGACGGAGCCCATTTTCTTGGACCAATGGGGCTCGCTGTACGTGCGCTTGACCAGATCCGGGGCCACCTGCTCGGCCCACAGGGGATCAAACTTGGCGGCAACACGGGCCCAGAGGCGCGAGGTCTCCACGAGCTCGGCGGCCATGACCCAATCGGGCGACTTCTTGAACAGGGCCGATCCCGGGAACACCATGAACTTGGTGCCGCGCGCGCCGGCGTATTCACGCTTGCGCTGGTCGTACAGGCCAATATGGCTCAACAGACCCGTCAGCAGGGACATGTGGATGGCGTCGTGATTGGCCACCGGATCGATCTCATTTCCGGAGACCTTGATGTCCACGGACTTTGCCATTTGCTTGAGCTGGGTGAACAAATCCTGCCACTCACGCACGCGCAGATAGTTGATGAATTCGGCTTTGCACAGGCGCCGGAACGCGCTGGAGGAGAGCTCGTTTTGCTTCTCCTTGATGTACCGCCACAAGTTCAAAAAGCCCGTGAAGTCCGAGTTCTCGTCCTGGAAACGCTTGTGCTTTTCCGTGGCGAGCTGCTGCTTGTCGGTAGGGCGTTCGCGTGGATCCTGAATGGTGAGCGCCGCGGCGAGCACCATGACTTCGGCGGCAACCCCGCGCTTGGCGGCCTCGACAATCATGCGGCCCAGCCGCGGATCCACCGGCAGTTGGGACAGTTGACGCCCGACGCCGGTGATCCCACCTTGGGCGCTCACGGCACCCAGCTCACGCAGCAGGGTGACGCCGTCGGTGATAGCCCGGGAGTCCGGCGGCTGCACGAACGGGAACTTCTCCACGTCCTTGGGCCCCTTGGCCACGCCCATGGCCGTCATCTGCAAAATGACGGCGGCGAGGTTGGTGCGCAGGATTTCCGGGTCGGTGAATTCACTGCGCGCGTTGTAGTCCTCTTCGGAGTACAAACGGATGCAGATTCCGTCGGAGACACGGCCGCAACGGCCCGAACGCTGGTTGGCCGAAGCCTGGGAGACGCGCTCAATCGGCAGGCGCTGAACCTTGGTGCGGTGCGAATACCGGGAGATGCGGGCCGTGCCAGTGTCAATGACGTACTTGATGCCAGGCACCGTCAGCGAGGTTTCAGCCACGTTGGTGGCCAGCACAATGCGCTTGCGGCTGCCCGGAGTAAATACGGCGTGCTGTTCGGCCAGCGACAACCGGGCAAAGAGCGGCAGGATCTGCACGTCGCGTAGCCGCGGATTTGTTTTGACCCGGCCAGCCAAGGCATCGGCGGCGTCCCGGATCTCGCGCTCACCAGAGAAGAAAATCAGGATGTCTCCGGGCGCCTCCTTGGATAGTTCATCCACGGCGTCGCACACGGCATCCAGCGGGTCTCGGTCTTCCTCACTGTTACCCCCGTCAAGCTGACGGTCCGTGCGGGAATCAAGGTCGTCGTCGTCCATTCCATCGGAGTCCTCGCCATTGGCAGGGCCGCTCAAGGGACGGTATCGGATGTCCACGGGGAAGGTACGTCCGGAGACTTCAATGATGGGCGCGGGGCCCTCGGGGGAGCCGAAGTGGGTGGCGAAACGCTCGGGATCGATCGTGGCCGAGGTGATGATGATCTTCAAATCCGGGCGTTTGGGCAGGATTTGGCGCAGGTAACCGAGGATGAAGTCGATGTTCAGCGAGCGTTCGTGGGCCTCGTCAATGATGATGACGGAGTATTTGCGCAGCAGGCGGTCGCGCTGGATTTCCGCGAGCAAGATGCCGTCGGTCATCAGTTTGATCTTGGTTTGCGGGCCCACATGGCCGGTGAAACGGACCTGGAACCCCACCTCTTCGCCGATTTCCACACCCAATTCGCTGGCGATGCGCTCGGCGACGGTGCGTGCGGCGAGGCGGCGAGGCTGCGTGTGGCCGATCAGGCCCTTCTCGGCAAGGCCCAGTTCCACGCACATTTTCGGGATCTGGGTGGTCTTTCCCGAGCCCGTTTCGCCGGCAATGATGGTGACTTGGTTGGCGGCGATGGCAGCCATGATGTCCTCGCGGCGCTCCGAGACAGGTAGCGCGGCGGGGTAGGAGATAGTGAAAGTCATGGTGCCATCCAGTTTATGCGGTTTTCATGGGGGCCCTTATACGGGTGCCGGTGCGGGGGTTTCTTTACGGACGGCTGTGCGTAGGGTGAGTGCCCCTTTCGCCGCCAAGATCAGCAGTACGACGCCGGCCAGCGCCAGTGCCGCTCCACCGGCACCGCAGGCGATTACCCAGTGGGCGGGGACGGAATCGCTGGCCGTTTTGTTTAGTGACGTGGAGTTCAGGGGCGCTGCGTTCAGTGCCACGGCAGTCACTATCGCGGCCATGCCAAAGAAACTCAGGAGTGCCCCGCTGGTTAAGGCAAACAGATTCTTGGCGGAGATTTCACGCCACCGGCGGTCAAGGGCTGCCATGCGAGGATCCGGGAGCGCGGCTGTGGTGTTCAATCTATGAAAGGCAAGAAGAGCGGCACCGCAGAGGAGAACGGCCACGAGAAGGAGGGGCACGCCGTCGTACTTCTCAAGGGTCAGATGCGGCACCAGAGTTGTTGCCACGATGAGGACGATGAACGCGATAAAGGCGGCAAGGGCGGCGGCGGGCAGGACGAAGGCACGCTTGGGCAGGAGGTGTTCTCTCGTGGCGAGTTTGGCTGCGGGCAAGGCCGAGAATAGCAGGAGCCCACCGCTGGCAGAGAGGCCCGTGGTCACCGCGATCGGCAAACCCTCATCTCCGGAGAGGCCAATCGAAATTCGGAACAGGGCGGCAAACATGACAGCCGCGAAGACCAAAGCGGCCACTGTGCGCCACTGGGCCCGGCCCATTGCCTTGTCCTGCTCAGCGGCAGTGGCATGAAGCGGGGCCTTCCCGGCTGCGAGAGCCAGGGGTGCCTTTTTCTTGGTAATCCACTGTGCGGCAGCGGTGACGCCCCAGGCAAGCGCCGCAAGAATGGCCAGCGCAGCAATCAATTTGGTCATTGGGAAAGTCTGTCATGGATCGGATCGCGCACCTGCTGTCCCTCTCACGTCCGTCCTTGCCATTCTTCGTTGGGTCCTCAGGCGCAGGGGTGGTCAGAGCCCTGAAGCGGCCGCAGTGATGCGCTCCAGTAGGTTTGCCAGCTGCGCCTGTTCGGCATTGCTCAGCACACCCGTGATGGCATGTTCGGTGGCCAGATGGTCCGGAAGGCTCGTCTCGATCAGCTCTCTACCGGCAGGGGTCAACGAGACCAGGGTGCCGCGTCCGTCGTCGGGGTTGGCGCCTCTGCTGACCAGTCCGCGGTTCTCCAACTTGTTGAGACGTTGGGCAACCGCGCTGCTGGAAATCATGGCGTCGCGCGCCAGAGCCGCGGGAGTGAGGCTGTAGGGCGGCCCGCTGCGTAGGAGTGTTGCCAGGGCGTCGAACGTTGAGGCGTCCATTCCGTGCTGGGCGAATGTTGCGGCGAGCCGGGTGTCAACGGCTGAGGCAGCCCGGCTCAGTCGGCCAATCACCGCCATGGGGGAGACATCCAACTCAGGTTTTTCGATGTTCCATTGGGAAAGGATGCGTTCAAGATGGTCTGCCATGACACCATTCTAGCAATTTGCTAAGCACTTAGTTATATTAGCTAAGTGCTTAGTAAAAACTTGAGATTGATACTTGCGACCTCTCTGGCCCCGGTGTTGTGGGGGACCACCTACCTCACTACCACCATGTTCCTGCCGGCCGACAGGCCACTGCTTGCCGGGGTGCTGCGGGCGCTCCCGGCCGGACTGCTTTTGTTGGCACTGTCGCGTCAGCTGCCGCAGGGGGCATGGTGGTGGAAGTCGTGGGTATTGGGGATGCTGAACATCGGAGCGTTCTTTGCTCTCCTGTTCGTTGCGGCGTATCGGCTGCCCGGGGGAGTGGCCGCCATTGTAGGGGGGATTCAGCCGCTGTTGGTGGCGGTGCTGGCCAGCGCGGTGCTCACCGAAAAGTTGACTTTTCCGCGTGTTCTGGCCGGTGCGGCAGGCGTGCTGGGCGTGGCCCTGATCGTGTTGCAATCGCAGGCCCGCCTAGACGCGTTGGGACTTGCTGCAGCGGCCGGAGGCACTGTGTCCATGGCGGCCGGCACGGTGTTGGCCAAGAAATGGGGTCAGCCGTTGTCACGCGCTGGCCGGCCGGTCACGCCATTAGCCACCACCGCCTGGCAGCTGGTAGCGGGCGGAGCCTCCCTTTCCGTTCTCCTGTTGGTGTTTGAAGGACTACCTGCGGATCCGTTGACGAACAGCAATATCCTCGGGTACCTGTATTTGTCCGTTGTCGGCACGGCATTTGCCTACTTCTGCTGGTTTAGAGGGCTGTCACGGCTGCCAGCAGGTGCTGCAGCATTCCTGGGACTGCTCAGTCCTGTGGTGGCGATTGTGCTCGGCTGGGCGGTGGCGGGTCAATCGATGGGGGCCTTGCAGATAGTAGGTATCGCTGTGGTTCTAGTTTCAGTGGCTGCCGGAGTAAGCCTTGGAAGTCTGAGGCGGGGTGGAGGGAAACGACGCCCGGAGAACTTACGCCCGGAGAACTTACCCAGAAGCTACGCCCGCGAGCCCTAGCTGAAAACTACCCCTGGAAGCCGTCGGCCTACGATGGCCCGCGCTGGAGAACTCGGTGTTCGAGGACCAGGCGCTCGCAGACTTGAGTCTCTCGCTGTGGAGGGTGAGGTGTCCGGCGGCTGCACCATGGGTTCATGGCGGGAGTTGGCTGTTTGAGACTCCGAAAGTCAGCCGCTGAGTGAAGCTCCGAAAGTCAGCCGCTGAGGCGCTTGTGCGGGTGCTTCACCTCATTCATTCCTCCACAGCTAGGGCGGGTGCCGGGGCTATCCACAGATGGCGGTTTCGGCGTTCAGAATGTCAGTGGGTGTGCGTAGTGTCGTAAGTAGCAGAAGGTCAAGGACGATCTGAATCGACACTCGTTGAAGGATTTGGCTTTGATTCAAGGAAGCAACTTGGTTCCGTAGTTATTGCCGGCGGAGCTAGGGATCAATGGCAAGGCGGTGAATCGAATGGTGGCTCCTGAATGGTTGAGTTCCCCCGGGGTTGGGTTCGGGGTGCGTGCCCCAGAAGGCAGCGCAGCAGCCGGTAGCGCAGTGGCCGGCAACTCACCAGAGGGCAGTCCTTCAACGGTGGGGGTTCATGAGGGCAGTGCACCAGCGGTGGGGCCACACGGCCGGGGCGCCGATGACCCCATGGCGCGCCCTGTTGCCAGGCCGCCCACATGCCCAAGGCCGAAGCTGCACACTCCGCCGCAAACTGGTCGGAGCTTGAGGGTACTCATTCCCCCAGGATCTGGCTCGGCCAAGAGTTCTGAAGCTGGGTCTCCCAACAGCCAAAGCCCTGAAGCTGGGCATCTCAACTGCCAAAGCCCTGAGCCTGGGTCTACCAACAGCCAAAGACCTGAGCCTGCCGCCAGATCCGACCTTGAACTAGTTGGCCAGCCTGCCCTGAATTCCTTGGACGAAGCCAGCGCAGCCAAGTTCGCGAACGCGGGTGCGGCGGCCATGAGTAAATGCCAAGGACTTCTTGAGTTCAGCAACGATCTTTTAGAGCGGTGCGGCACCTTTTTCGACCCGGTCATGCTGGCTCAGTTGGATGCTGCACTCGCCCACGAATTTGCGCAGCGGGCGGGGGCCCGACTAGTCGATGCCACCGAGGCCGTTGAAGCGGCCCTTCGCGAAGGCAGGAACACATCTACGTTGGCCCATTTACTCCAGTGTGCGGCAGCGTCTAAATCAGTGGCCACCAAGTCCCTGTCCCAGGCAGCACTGGCCACTGAAGTGCTCCGGGCGCTGGGTGGCGAAGCATCAGCGGCCGGATTCGATCCCGAAGCAGTCGGTCAGCTCTCCGGTTCCGTACTACACGAGGTTTTGGGCTCTCTGGAACAGGCCAAGAATGCGCTGACAGCGGTGCAGGCTCACGTACAGGCTCTATTCGTTGCTCAGCAAAGGCTTAGTCAGGCACGCTTGGGGACTCCCAAGGAGAAAGTGGGCCGGGGCATTGTGCACCAAATTGCACTCGCCAGGCACGAATCTCCGTTTCGAGGACGCCAGCTCTGTGAATTATCCGAAGTGTTGGTAAGGGAGATGCCGTGCTGCATGCGAGCCTTTTCGCACGGACAGATCAGCGAATACAAAGCCGGGATTGTTGCTAGAGAAACGGCTTTTCTCTCACTGGAGCACCGGCAACTGGTAGACCGCAGTATCTGTGGTGACCCGGACGGCGTCGGGCTTTTGGGGAATAGGGAACTAGCTGCCGCAGCGAGGAGGGCCGCCTACGCCCTCGATCCGGAAGCGTTTGTGAAGCGGCAAGAGAAGGCCGTTGGGGAGCGTTTCGTCTCCCTCCGGCCAGCAGCAGACGGCATGACCTTCCTGACCGCATTGGTCCCACTAAAGCAAGGCGTGCGCATTCTGGCTACCTTGACCAAGATTGCCGATGGGCTAAAGGCCGCCGGGGATGAGCGGGGTAAGGGGCAGGTTATGGCAGATGCGCTGATGCACCGACTAATCCATCATGCCCAATGCAACGAAGGCTCCGGCACTCTTAGCGATCATAGGGGCGTACCTGAGGGCGGGTTTCCCTCCATGGATGGCCGGCAGGGGCCGGAAAGCAACTTGCAGGAAGGTCAACCGCGAGAAGACCGGCAGTTGGGCGGCAGGCCCTACTCCGTTTCTCAGCGTGGCCTCACAGGAGACCCGCAGTGCACCACAGTGGACCAAGCCAGCATCTCCTTAGAGTTGGTCATGACGGACAGATCGCTGTTTGGCAGTGATAACGAGCCAGCAATTCTTGTCGGTTACGATCCCATCCCAGCCCCCATTGCCCGTGACATGGTCCTGGGCAGGGGATTCTCGCCCAGGGTCTGGCTGAAACGGCTGTTTACCCATCCGCGAACCAATCAACTTCTGGCCATGGATTCCCACGGCAGGCTCTTTCCTGAAGGCATGAAGGAATTCCTGAGGCTGCAGGATCAGCGGTGCCGCACACCCTACTGCGACGCACCAATCCGGGAGTATGACCACATCAAGGCCTATGCGGCCGGGGGAACCACTTCTCTGGATAATGGTCAAGGTCTGTGTTCCGACTGTAATAGGGCCAAGGAATCTCCCGGCTGGTTCTCCGAACGCATCGGAGGCTCCCACGGTTCCGAGGGCTTCGACCGCACCCAGGGCTCTGATCCGCCAGGAGGTGACAAGGCCGGCCCGTCAAGGACCTGCGTCAACACCCCCACCGGCCATCGATACATCTCCACCGCACCTCCCCTGCCGGGATATTAGTGAAAGCCCACCTTGCAACCGCGGAAGTCACGCCAAGCGGGTGGCCCGTAGAACCTCGTCGTGAATCGTGATCGGCTTTCCTTCGGGATTCTGCGCCATGCGAGGCCGGGACTCGGAGACCAAGACATGCCACTGCTTCGAATCGAGCGAATCAGCAATTTCCGCCGCAGTGAAGTACAAATCTGGAACAGCTGGTCGCCGGGCACCTGCCTGGATATCCGATGCGGAGTGCCCCACAATGAGCAGTGTCCCACCAGGCGCAACAGCTGCTGCGAGCCGGGAGTACAGGGGTTCCCGATCGACCTTGGGCAGGTGCATGAATTGGGCGGAAACAAGATTAAAGCTGAACGCAGGAGGACGCCACGTCAGCAGATTGTGGTGTTCCCAACTAATGGATCCTGCCAAATCCAGCTTGGCAGCATGCCCGTTGGCGCGTTTGAGCGCTACGGGTGAAATATCCACAGCCGTCACATCCCAGCCGTGGTGGGCTAGCCACACTGCATCGGCGCCTTCACCGCAGCCCACGTCGAGAGCTGTGCGGGCCACCCGTGAGTCGGTTGCGGCCCCGCTGTGTTCGCTACTCGGCCCGTTGCCTAGCCCGTGAGCCAGCCCTGCCGTTGGCGCTGTAGCTCGCCCCGATATAAGCCCGATGGTTGGGGTGGCGTCAGGATCAGACATCTCTGTAACCAATTGAGGATTTGCCTGCCCGCTCCAAACGGTTGTACTGCCGCTATAGCGCTCATCCCAGAAGTTCTCATCAAACAAGTTCGTCATGGGAACAGGCTATACGGGTACCAACGCTCACTTGCTGTGCGTAATATTCCACGCTCCCGCCCAGCGGGGTTGAGGGTTCCATAAGGGCCACCTCAGGCAGCTGCCTTCTGATTCGTCGGCCACGCCGAAGGTATCCACCAGATACGTTTGGAATCAAATGTGATCGATCTCAAAGTTTGAAAAAACCTCACAGAGAACTCCCGTAGCAGTGACAATATTTCCGTGCTGGTACTAGGGTTTCAGGGTGGTGACAAGTATCGCTTGGATGGTCGGTTGGGTTGGTGCGGTAGTGGCTGCCGGTCCGTGCCAAGGGAGCAGATTCGATGCCGAGGCGGCAATACCAGCAACGCGCACCGAGCTGGGAGGGGATGAAAATGATGCATCGATTGTCCCGTGATTGAAACAATTTATCCGCTCAGATCTGAGATCCTTGTGCCGCGTGTAGCGGTTCTGGGAGGGGTGATCAGGAAAAGTGCGCAGGGGATTCCGTGAGCTGTTCAGGGCCAGGAGCCAACGGGCGTTAGGTATGTTGCCCGTAGCAATTGAGGCGGTATTGCAAGGACCCTTGACACTGAGCTTCTAACAATATGTGATGGTAAACAATTGCCCATGTGTGATGAATCACAAACAAGTTCAGGCGTGGGCGATTCTTGGACGTCGAAGGCTCGGAAGTAAGGGCTGCTGCCAGCAGCGTGCGGAAATATTGAGGGGTTTCATTTCATGAAGAGTACGTGGAAGACGATTGCGGCGGTGGCGGCATTGAGCTTGCCACTGGCCGGCATCGCATCGCCGTCACCGGCCGCTGCGGCACCGGAAGCACCGGCCATCAATCCGGCACCCATGGTGGTGCCGTCATTGCACGAGTGGACCGGTGGTGCGGGGACCGTGGAAATCAAACCGACCAGCCGCATTGTTGTTTCTGCTGCACTTAACCAAATTGGTGAGGAGTTTTCTGATGATCTGGCCGAAATGACGGGCTTGGAGCTGGACGTTGTCACCGGCGCAAGTCAGCCTGGCGATATTTCTCTGGTCCTGGATATTGCCGATAAATATGCCACAGGCGGCGAACGCTATGACGCAGAAGGCTACAAGCTGGACGTCTCAGCCGAGGAGGTCGTGGTCACCGCGCCCACTGAAACTGGTGCCTATTACGGCACCCGAAGCATCCTGCAGATCATGACCCAGACTGACGGCCGCAACAAGCTTCCTGTCGGTGGCGCCGTGGACTGGCCAGATTATGAAGCCCGAGGGTTCATTCTTGATGTTGGCCGCCGAGTCTTCTCAGCGGACTTCGTCGATGACTACATCAAGATGATGAGCTACTACAAACTCAACCGCTTCCAGATCCACCTCAATGACAACCAGATCTTCGTGGACAATGGCGATTGGCGTGAATCTTACATGGGCTTCCGACTGAAGTCCGATAACCCGAAATACGCTGGGTTGGCGTCGGCAGACGGCTCCTATGACCGTGCAGACTGGGACGGTTTTGAGGCCACAGCAGCTAGCCGTGGTGTCCAAATCATTCCCGAGATTGATGTTCCGGCTCACGCGGCAGCCATCATCAAGTGGCGTCCGGACATTGGCTTGAACGGTGGGAAGTCGGATCACCTCGACCTGAGTAAGGCCGAGACGACAGAGGTCATCAAGGGGATGTTCGACGAATTCATGCCATGGTTCCAAGGAGCAGAAGTCAACTTTGGTGCCGACGAATACCCCGGCAATAAAGCTCAGTACCGGCAGTTCTACAACGACATGGCTGAGCATATTCGGGCCACCGGCAAGCAGCCCGGTGCTTGGGGCAGTTTTACTGAGATGAGCAAGGGTACCGGCATGTCCGGTGTTGAAGGTTACGACAAGGACGTAATCATCAACTCCTGGAACAACGGTTGGTACGGCCTGAACGCCGCTGCCGCAGATAAAATGAAGTTCATCAACACCAATGACGGCACCTTGTATGTGGTTCCCTTCGCTGACTATTACCACGGCAACGGTCTGAACAACCAGTGGCTGTACACCGATTGGTTGCCCAACATGGCAGGGGGCGAAGTGGTGGATCCGAGTCAGATCATGGGCTCAATGTTCGCCGTCTGGAATGACCTGGTGGACAGGGACTACAACGAACAGGATGTCCATGGCCTGATCGAGCGTTCCTTCCCAGTTGTTGCCCAGAAGACGTGGACTGCTAAAGCCCCCAAGGTGAGCTACGCAGCATTCAACACTGCATTGGACAAGGTTGGCATGGGCCCATCGCTGGGCACCATCAAGGACACCACTCCCGCTGCCGGTGCCGTTGACCTGGCAACCGGCAAGCCCGCCGCTGCCACGTCAACGAAGGCTGGACACCCGGCGTCGAATCTCACTGATGGTGATCAGAACACGCGCTGGGAGTCGGCAGACAACAAGGCCGCAGCACTGAGTGTTGATCTTGGCTCCGTCCAAAAGGTCGGTGGGATCGCCGCCGAATGGGCAGCCAATGCTCCGGCAGGCTACGCCGTGGAAACATCCAAGGACGGGGTCTTCTGGGATAGGGTCACCACCCACGAGGTGGCCGGTGCCGGTCCAGACCAGCTCACCTTCCCCACCACTGAGGCACGATTCGTGCGTCTCGCCGGCCTGACACCTTCCGCTGGCTTCGATACTGTGGGTGCGTGGAGCCTAGGCGTACAGGGGGTCACCAACGTGGCGGTCGGAGCAGTGGCGACTGCTTCGGGCAATGAGGCGCCAAGCCTGCCCGCCAACCAGGCCTTTGACGGCAACTTGGCCACCCGCTGGTCCGCCAACTACAACGGGACTCGTTGGATTGCCGGTGATTTGGGCAAGGAACAGACCGTCAACGAGGTCACCATTGCCTGGGAAGGTGCCTCCGCCAAGGACTACACCGTCTCCACGTCAAAGGACGGCAGCAGCTGGAGCATTGTGGCCACCAAGACGGGCATGCCGGAAAACAAGCGCACAGATGTTGTGTCCTTTGTTCCCGTGACGGCACGCCACATCAAGGTTGAGGTCCAGGCCGCCAACATGGGCATCTATCTCTCCGCTTATGAGATTGAGGTTCGAAACACCGATGTCACAGGACTCGGCATTACCGGCACGCTGGATGGAGAACCCAATATTACCGGCGCGCTGGATGGAGAAACCAATGTTGACGGAATCTTCGACGTCGAACCGACAGTCACGCTGGCAGCAACCGGTGCAGCGGCTGCTGATGCCGTGATTGAGTACCGCATTGGCAATGGCACTTGGACCGCTTACACGGCCCCCTTCGCTGTAGCGGGCTACCAGCCCACCCTGGTTGACTACCGCGCCACCAGCGGTGAGGAAGCATTCGCCGGTTACGTTAGCCTGGCGCTCAATACGCCCGGCGCTTCACCATCACCTGAGCCGACTGAGCCGGTAGTTACGGACGAGCCGACTGAGCCGGTAGTTACGGACGAGCCGACTGAGCCGGTAGTTACGGACGAGCCGACTGAGCCGGTAGTTACGGACGAGCCGACTGAGCCGGTAGCAACGGATAAGCCGACGGAGCCGGTAGTTACGGACGAGCCGACTGAGCAGGTAGTAACGGATAAGCCGACTGCGCCGACCGTTCCGGCAGTTACGGATAAACCGACTGTTCCGGCCACAACACCGGCCGCTATGGCCAATGGTTTGGCCAGCACGGGAGCCAACGTGGCCATGCTTGGCCTAGTCGGGATGCTCCTGCTGGGGTTGGGTATGCTGACGATGATCCGCCGCCGGAGTGCGCGAGGTGGGCACGAAGGCTAGACATTCAGCTATCTTTCACAACTAGTTGTCCGGAAAATCCGCGGCAGGCTCCCATACGGGGGAGCCTGCCGCGGATTTTTCATTAGCTCAGATTTCGCATAAGCGCGGTTTGCATCAGCGCGGGTGCGGGAGGCTGTTCGCCCGGATCAGCTCCTGATACCAGTAGTAGGAATCCTTCGGCGTTCGCTTCTGGGTTTCATAGTCAATGTGAACCAACCCAAAACGCTGAGAGAACCCCGCAGCCCACTCAAAGTTATCCATGAGTGACCAATGGAAGTAGCCCCGCACATCCACCCCGGCCCTCATGGCGTCATGAAGCGCTCGCAGGTGGGTATCCGTGTAGTCGATCCGGCGAGTATCACGCACCCGGCCCTCGTGATCCAGGCCGTCATTGATGGCTGCACCGTTCTCGGTGATGTAAATGGGCGGCAGCTGATCCCCGTAGCGCTCCTTGAAGCCCAACAGCAGCTCGGTGAAAGCCCCGGGAACTATGGGCCAGTCAAAGTCGGTGCGCGGGTAGCCCGTAATCTCGCGGAGGGCGAACGGCAGAGAAGCATCCAAAGCGTGTCCGTCGATGAGAGCGGCATCCTCGGCAGGTGATGCCCCGGAAGCTGATGTCCTTGAAGAGGGTGCCCCAAGAATGGGTGCGCCGACCATGGTGGGGTTGTAGGAATTGACGCCATACCAGTCGATGGGCGTGGAAATGATGGCCAGATCGCCGTCGGGCGTGGACGGCAGGAACGGTGCCATGGACTCGGGGTAGGCGCCGGTGAGGATGGGGTCGGAGAAAATCCAGTTCGTCAGATTGTCATAGATTCCGGCGGCCCGCAGATCGTCCTCGCGGTCGCTGGCTGGCCACGTCAGCGCATGGTTGTTGGCGATGCCAATATTACTCGCCCCCGCAGAACGTAGCGCCTGAACGCCAAGCCCGTGTGCCAGCAGCAGGTGGTGCGCGGCAGGGAGCGCGTCAAAGCCGAGTGCTAATCCCGGAGCGTGAATGCCTGCGCCGTAGCCAAGCATCGTCACAACCACCGGCTCGTTAATGGTGATCCACCGCGGAATCCTGTCCGCAAAATGCTCGCCGAGGATCTGGGCGTAGTCTGCAAAGCGCGCGGCCGTGTCCCGGTTGAGCCAACCGCCCGCCTGCTCCAGTTCCAAGGGCGTATCCCAATGGAACAGGGTGGGGCTCGGGGCAATTCCGGCCTCGAGCAGCCCGTCCACCAGTTTGTCGTAAAACCCAAGTCCGACGCCGTTCACCGCCCCTTTGCCGGTGGGCTGCACCCTGGACCAGGAGAAGCTAAAACGGTAGGCGTCAACACCGAGCTCCTTCATAAGGGCGATGTCTTCGGGGTACCGGTGGTAGTGGTCGCAGGCCGTCTCGCCGGTGTCGCCGTTGCTGACACGTCCGGGCTCAGCCACGAAGGCGTCCCAACTTGACGGGCCACGGCCGCCTTCCCGAACGCCCCCTTCTATTTGGTAGGCAGCAGTGGAAACGCCCCACAAAAAGTCGGCGGGAAAACGCGGGAACTCGGGCTTGTCCATGGCGGCCTTTCAGAGACTATCTGTGGCCTGAGCCTTCCCGATTGCTAGCGGGAAGTCAACGATTCCTGAGCTGCCGGAAAGCACATTCGCCGTGTGGTGCCGGGAAAACTCAGCCGCCTGGCCGCCGTCGTTCCGCGCGCCCACTGCTGACCCTCTAGCGGGCTAGCCGCTGTGGCGGGGGAAAACAAAACTGCGACACGGTATACCGTGTCGCAGTTTTGATCGTGCCATATGAAAGTGCCCTCGGAGGGATTCGAACCCCCGACCTACGGTACCGGAAACCGACGCTCTATCCCCTGAGCTACGAAGGCGTGGCAACCGTGGCTGCCAATGGGAACGAGAAAGAGCTTAGCAGGTGCAGGGCGTCGGATGTAAACGCAAGGTCCGTGGTCCCTGCGTTGGCAGGTAATGTTGGGCCAATGGGGAACTCGTGAGCGTGAAGAAACAGCACAAGGCATGGCTTTTCGTCGCTGCCATCATCCTGACCGCATTGACACTTCGCGCCGCCGTGACAGTGGTTCCGCCGCTGATCTCAACCATCAACGTCGATCTCCCGCTGAGCACCTCAACCATCGGCATCCTCGGCATGCTCCCCACCGCAGCCTTCGCTATTTTCGGCTTCCTGACGCCGTACATGATCCGTTGGGTATCGCTGGAAAAACTCATTGTCCTGGCCATCGTGGTGGGAATCGTGGGTCAAGTCGCCAGGGTTCTGGCCCCCAATACGCCGCTGTTCCTGCTGTTCTCGGTAGTGGCATTCGGCGGGCTCGGCGCAGGGAATGTGCTGCTGCCGCCGCTGGTCAAGAAACATTTCCCCACCAAGATCGGCCTGATGACGGCACTGTACGTCACGTCCATCTCTATTGGTACCGCACTGCCCGCGCAGCTTGCGGTCCCCGTCGCCGACGCCACCAACTGGCAGGTCTCCCTCGCCGCTTGGGCGGGGATCAGCACCATCGCCTTGATTCCGTGGCTGGTGGCGCTCATGTCCCCACGCACGACGCCGGGCCTCACCAACGCTGTTAACGCACCGCCCGCCGTCGTACTTCAGAGTGAAGAGACGGTTCGTTTCGTCCCAACGCCAGTAGCAGCAGCTCCCGCGCCAAAGATGAACCTGTGGCGTTCACCCACTGCGTGGGGGCTGATGTTTATGTTTGGCTGCACGTCCCTGAATACCTACTCCATGTTTGCCTGGTTGCCTGAAATTCTCACGGGAGCGGGGCTCGATCGAGGACAGGCTGGCTCCATGCTCGCCCTGTTTGCGGCGCTAGGTCTGCCCCTGAGCCTGACCATCCCGCTGATCGCAGCCAAGATGCGCAACCCGTTCCCCGCAGTTGTGGTGATGCTTGCGTGTTTCGTGGCCGGTTACCTGGGGCTGCTGCTCTCGCCCGGCAGCGGAACCTGGATCTGGGTGTCACTTGCCGGTCTGGGCCCTGGCACGTTCCCGTTGTCACTGCTACTGATCAACCACCGCACACGCACGCAGATCGGCGCGGGAGTACTCTCCGGATTCAGCCAAGGAATGGGCTACGCACTGGCCTGCACCGGGCCACTGTTCTTTGGACTGCTGAACCAGTGGACGGGTTCATGGACCGCACCGTTCATTTTCTTGTTTGCCACTTTGTTGCTGCTGGGCGCAGGCGCCTGGGTCATTTGCCGCCCCAGGATGCTCGAGGACGATTTCGCGCCAAGGCCCATGCGTCAGCCCTGAATCGATCCGTGAGCTTAGGTCGTTTTGGTGCTTCTAAACCACCTAAGCTCACGGATCGATGATGTCTGGAGTCGAAATGGAAGGGCTGCGGCGCCCGGCCGCGGCTTGGCGGACAGCAACGCACCGGATCTGCCACATTCTGGGCGTGATGGCCGCGGATTGGGGGAGGGAACGGCTGGAACCGTACACTTAGGGGTGTGACTCCTGAAGAACTTTCTGCCGCCATTACCACTTGCCTAAAAGATGCCGTCGACGCCGGCGAACTCGCCGTTCCCGCGGAGGCCCTGCTCACGGAAGTCAAGGTGGAGCGGCCTAAGAGCCGCGAGCACGGCGACTGGGCTACCAACATCGCGCTCCAGCTGGCCAAGCCCGCTGGTGTTCCGCCGCGCAAAATTGCCGAGATTTTGCAGACTCGCTTGAGCGAAATTCCCGGCGTTTCCAAGGTCGATATCGCCGGCCCCGGCTTCTTGAACATCACCGTTGACGCCGCTGCTGCCGGAGAATTGGCCAAGGCCATTGTCGAAGCAGGTGTTGCCTTCGGTACCAACACCGCCATGGCTGGCACCAAGATCAACCTGGAATTTGTCTCAGCCAACCCCACCGGCCCCATCCACTTGGGTGGTACCCGTTGGGCAGCCGTGGGCGATTCCCTGGCCCGCATCTTCTTGTCACAGGGTGCCGACGTCACCCGTGAGTACTACTTCAATGACCACGGCAACCAGATTGATAAGTTTGCCCGTTCCTTGCTGGCCAGCGCCAAGGGCGAGCCAGCACCGGAAGACGGTTACGGTGGAGATTACATCGTGGACATCGCCACCGAGGTCATGGCGAACAACCCCGGCATCCTGGAATCTAGCGACCCACAGGAAGAATTCCGCGCCCAGGGCGTTGAGCTCATGTTCGAGGCGATCCGCAAATCCCTGCACGAGTTCGGCGTTGACTTTGACGTTTACTTCCACGAGAACTCCCTCTTTGAAGACGGCGCCGTTGAGAAGCTCCTCGAGCAGCTCAAGGGCTCCGGCAACATGTACCTCAAGGACGGTGCCTGGTGGCTGAACTCCACCGATTACGGTGATGACAAGGACCGCGTTGTGGTCAAGTCTGACGGCAACGCGGCCTACATTGCCGGGGACATCGCCTACTTCAAGAACAAGCGTGACCGCGGCTTCGACCTGTGCATCTACATGCTCGGCGCCGATCACCACGGCTATGTGGCCCGCCTGAAAGCCGCCGCGGCAGCCATAGGCGATGACGCTAACCGCGTGGAGGTCCTCATCGGTCAGATGGTGAACCTGGTGCAGGACGGCAAGCCTGTGCGCATGTCCAAGCGTGCCGGCACCGTGGTCACCATGGAAGACCTCGTGGAGGTAGTCGGCACGGACGCCGCCCGCTACTCCCTGGCCCGCTTCTCCTCCGACTCCAACATTGACGTGGATCTGGATGTTTTGACCAAGAAGTCCAACGAGAACCCGGTGTTCTACGTGCAGTACGCCCACGCCCGCACCTGCGCCGTGGCCCGCAATGCCGCAGCCGCCAATGTTGAACGCACCGCCTTCGACGCCGCAACACTGAGCCACGCCACCGAGTCCGAGCTGCTGGCCGTACTTGGCCAGTACCCGGGCGTTCTTGCCCAGGCGGCCGCTTTCCGCGAACCGCACCGCGCGGCTCGCCACCTGGAAGTTATCGCCGGCGCCTACCACCGCTGGTACGATGCCTGCCGAGTCACCCCCATGGGTGAGGAGCCCGTCACCGACGTGAACCGCACCCGCCTCTGGCTCAACGACGCCGTGGGCCAGGTTCTCGCCAACGGCCTGGCTTTGCTGGGCGTCTCCGCCCCGGAACGGATGTAACGCATGGTTAACACGATTGCTGGCGCCGAGCTGGCTCCGGAGTGGTTGCCTGCCGCCGGTGACGTTAATGAGTTGGTGCCCGCCATGTGGGCGCACGACGTCGAACGCGGCCACAGTGGTGAAGTCACCATCAGCGGGATTCCCGTGAGCGAGCTCAAAAAGCAGTTCGGCACCCCGCTGTTTGTCATGAGCGAGGACGATTTCCGTGCCCGTGCCCGCACCTTTAAAGACGCCTTTGATGTAGCTTTTGCTGACATTTGCGGCGGCGTGGACGTCTACTACGCCGGCAAGGCATTCTTGTCCACCGAAGTAGCTCGCTGGGTTGATTCCGAGGGACTGCGTCTGGATACCTGCTCCGGAGGGGAATTGGCCGTGGCCAAGCGTGCAGGGCTCAAGGGCGCAAACCTGGGCCTGCACGGCAACAATAAGTCGTCCGCGGAAATCAACCGAGCACTAGACATGGGCCTGGGCCGCATTGTGGTGGACAGCCTCCACGAACTGGCCCGCGTGGCAGAGATTGCCGCGGCCCGCGGAGAAAAAGCCAACGTGATGTTGCGCCTGACCCCCGGCGTGCACGCGCACACTCACGAATCCATTGCCACGGCACATGAGGACCAGAAGTTTGGGCTCAGTTTTATTGCCGAGGATCCCGAAGCTCCCGGCATGAGCGCTGCCGAAGCCGCCGCAAAGCTGGCTGTAGAAGCCGAAAGCATCAACTTCTTGGGCTTCCACGCGCACATTGGCTCGCAGATCTTCGAAGCCGAAGGCTTTGAAATTGCCGCCCGCAAGCTGTTGGCATTCACTAACACCATCCAGAACAAGTACGGCATCGTCCTGCCGGAACTGGACTTGGGTGGCGGCTACGGCATTGCCTACACTGCGGTGGATACCCCGCGTCCGGCTGCCGAAGTGGCTGCGGCAATGGCCGCCGTCGTGCGTGAGACGTGTGCGGAACTGCAGATGGCGCCGCCGAGGATCTCCATTGAGCCGGGCCGTGCCATTGTTGGCAGCACCACGTTCACCCTGTACGAGACTGGCACGCTCAAAACCGTGCAGGTTGAGGTGGCCGGCCAAGAGGATGTGACGGCTCCGCGTCGTTATGTGTCGGTCGATGGCGGAATGAGCGATAACGCCCGTCCGGTGCTTTATGAGGCGGATTATTCGGCAGTTTTGGCTAGCCGGCGCTCGGAGCAGACTCCGGCTTTGTCCCGAGTAGTGGGCAAACATTGCGAGAGTGGTGACATTGTTGTTAGAGATGTATATCTACCCAATGACGTGGCGGCCGGAGATTTGCTTGCAGTTCCCGGAACGGGCGCGTACTGCTGGGCACTAGCCAGCAACTATAACTACGTTCCCAGACCGCCCGTCGTCGCTGTTACCAACGGCACTGCACGTTTGATTGTGCGGGGAGAAACCGAAGACGATTTGCTGGCACGCGATTTAGGGGCCTAGAACCTTTGACAGAGCGCAACACCGTGGACACCAACGTGTCCGCCAACATCAAGACCTTGAAAGTGGCGCTCCTTGGCGCCGGAAATGTGGGCTCGCAAGTTGCCCGGATTTTGCTAGAAGACGCAGATGCGCTGGCGGCCCGAACAGGCGCCCGGCTGGAGCTGGTAGGCATTGCGGTGCGGAACGTTGATGCTCCGCGCGATGTTCAGGCCCCCCGCGAGCTCTACACCACCGACGCGTCCGCGCTGGTGCGCGGTGCCGACATTGTGATTGAGCTGATGGGTGGCATTGAGCCGGCCCGCACGCTGATTCTGGAAGCCATTGAGCACGGGGCCACCGTTGTCACCGGCAACAAGGCGCTGCTGGCAGTGGACGGTCCCACCCTGTACGAGAAGGCCGACGCCGCCGGTGTCCAGCTCTCCTACGAGGCGGCCGTGGCCGGTGCCATCCCCATCCTGCGACCCATCACGGATTCGCTGGCCGGGGACAAGATCACCCGCGTCATGGGCATTGTCAACGGCACCACGAACTTCATCCTCGACGCCATGGACTCCACCGGCGCAGAATTTGCTGATGCACTGGCCGAGGCCACGCGTCTGGGCTATGCCGAAGCAGATCCCACCGCCGATATTGAGGGCCACGACGCTGCTGCCAAGGGTGCCATTTTGGCTTCCCTGGCATTCCACACACGTTT
The DNA here is from genome assembly GCF_001445575.1 of Arthrobacter alpinus. Taxonomy (NCBI): domain Bacteria; kingdom Bacillati; phylum Actinomycetota; class Actinomycetes; order Micrococcales; family Micrococcaceae; genus Arthrobacter; species Arthrobacter alpinus. Next base: position 1,753,184 of record NZ_CP013200.1, read on the forward strand.
TGCGTTGGAAGATGTGAACTGCCAGGGCATCACCTCCGTCACGGCGGGCGACATTGCCGCAGCTAAGGATGCCGGCTACGTCATCAAGCTTTTGGCTATTGCCGAGAAGCTCGACGGCGGCGTGAGCGTGCGCGTGCACCCCACCTTGATTCCCCGCGAACACCCTTTGGGTGCGGTTCGCGGCGCGTTCAACGCTGTCTTTGTGGAAGCCGAGTCCGCCGGAGAGCTCATGTTCTACGGCCGCGGCGCTGGCGGTTCCCCCACGGCATCAGCTGTCATGGGTGACGTTGTCTCAGCTGCGCGTCGTTTGGTTCTGGGTGGCCCTGGCCGCACCGATTCCACCATTGAGGTGCTGCCGGTACTGCCCATCGATGCAGTGACAACCCGTTACTACATTGGCATGGATGCCGCGGATCAGCCCGGTGTCCTGTCCAAGATTGCTGCCTTGTTTGCCGAGAACGGGGTCTCCATTGAGACCATGCGGCAGACGGTGCACCGCGACGAGAATGAGAACGGCGGTCCGGCAACTGCGGAACTGCGCATTGTTACTCATCGCGCAAGTGAGGCCGCCTTGGCGGCAACTGTTGAGGCCATCAAGGGTCTTGACATCATTAATTCGGTTACGAGTGTCTTGAGGGTGGAGGGAGTCTAATGGCTCATCAGTGGCGTGGAGTTGTCCGCGAATATGCAGAACGCCTGCCGGTAACGGCAGAAACCAAGGTCATCACCCTGGGTGAAGGCGGCACACCCTTGGTGTACGCGCAGCACCTCTCGGCGTTGACGGGTTCCAATGTGTACCTGAAGGTGGAGGGCATGAACCCCACCGGTTCCTTCAAGGACCGTGGCATGACCATGGCCATGACGGCAGCTGTTGCAGCTGGTGCCAAGGCTGTTGTCTGCGCCTCGACCGGTAACACCTCGGCGTCGGCAGCAGCCTACGCCAAGGCTGCCGGATTGACTTGTGCAGTGCTGGTGCCTGAAGGCAAGATCTCCATGGGCAAGCTCAGCCAGGCCGTGGCTCATGGCGCTACCATCTTGCAGGTGGACGGTAACTTCGATAACTGCCTGGATGTGGCCCGCAAGCTGGCCGAGTCCTACCCGGTCTTCTTGGTGAACTCGGTCAACCCCGCCCGCATTGAAGGCCAGAAAACTGGCGCCTTTGAAGTAGTGGACGCCCTGGGCGATGCCCCGGACTACCATGTATTGCCTGTGGGTAACGCCGGCAACATCAGCGCGTACTGGCGCGGCTACCGTGAATACGCGGCTCCGTACGAATCCGCAACGGCCGGTACCTTGCCCGCTGTCTCCACACACACTCCCATCATGTGGGGCTTCCAGGCTGCCGGTGCTGCGCCGTTCGTTGCCGGTCACCCCATTCTGGAACCAGACACCATTGCCACTGCCATCCGCATCGGCAACCCGGCATCGTGGGACATGGCCATAGCTGCCCGCGATGAGTCCGGCGGACTCATCGAAGCTGTCACGGATGAGGAAATCCTCGCCGCCCACCGCTGGCTCTCTGCCAAGGAAGGCGTCTTTGTGGAGCCCGGCTCCGCAGCAGGCGTTGCTGGCCTCATCAAGAAGCATGCAGCTGGCGATGTGCCCTCCGGCAAGACCTTTGTCATCACCGTTACCGGCCATGGCCTGAAGGACCCCGATTGGGCCCTGAAGAACGCCGACGGCAGCGCGGCACAGCCTAAGTCTGTGGCTTTTGACGTGGTCACAGTTGCCGATGCACTTGGCCTGACGGCCTAGCAGCACACCATCATGACAGGGTCCACCATGACATCCCCGCTCTTGAAAACTCCGCTTTCCGGGACCACCGCCACTGTGCGGGTTCCCGGCACCAGCGCCAATCTTGGCCCCGGCTTTGACTCGCTGGCTTGGCGGTTTCGCTCTATGACACCTTGACCATCACCACGTTGGATGGTCCGGAACTGGAATTTGAGCTGAGCGGTGAAGGGGTGGCCGAGCTCCCTCGGGATGCCAGCCACCTTGTGGTGAAGACCCTCGATATTGCTTGGGCACGCCTGGGCTACAGCCGTGGGGGAGTGCGGGTCACCGCTAACAATGTGCTCCCGCACGGCCGTGGCTTGGGGTCCTCGGCGTCGGCGATTGTGGCTGCCATCATGGCTGCCAATGCGCTGGTGGCGCCGGAGGATCAGCAGGATAGGGCCTGGGTTTTGCAGCTCGCTTCCGAACTTGAAGGACATCCGGATAACGTTGCCCCGGCCATCTTTGGTGCGGTGGCCCTTTCATGGCAGGACGGTGCGGATTACTCCAGTGCCAAGCTCACGCCGTCGAACTTAGTAGTCCCCGTTGTGGCTATCCCCGATGTGGAGCTCAAAACCGAACGGGCCCGCGGCATGCTGCCGGCCACCGTTCCGCACGCTGACGCGGCAGCTAACTCTGGCCGGGCGGCATTACTCATCCACGCCCTCAGTAACGATCCCTCACTTTTACTGGCTGGAACCCGGGATTATCTGCACCAGGATTACCGGGCCGAGGCCATGCCCGCCAGTGCCGCGTTGGTTGCGCAGCTGCGCCAGGCCGGGCACGCAGCATTCATTTCTGGGGCTGGCCCCACGGTCATGGTGCTAGCCAATGGTGGCGCCGAAGCTGACGCCATCGTTGCGACTATCAGCGATATGGGTGAAACCGCGAAAAAAACCCCGTCTGACGGCGTGTCTTGGCGGGTTTTACGGCTCGAAGTGGACCTCGAGGGTGCTAAAGTGGAAGTGCATCCATAGCTCATAGACACTTTCCTTGTGGTTGATCTCTGACCAGCGCGGAAATGAACAACGTTTATTTGACCCATGATGTCCCCTTTGCAGCCTGCGCTTTTCTTGCGCAGTGACCGCTGGATCAACGCATGGCAGCCGCCGGTTTGGTCCTGGGATCGCTCACTTGAGACCCGATTCAAAGGGTGAATCACACCATTCCCTGGCAACAGTTTTTTGCCAACGGGAATGGAACCTCGAGTATGTCCCTTTGCCAGCCAGTGCGGCGGCACGAGGGCAACTCGACACTAATCATCGCGGCCCCAACTATTGGGCCCGCCATCGAGGGGGAAGGATCCTTCGTGACCGAAACCGTAACTTCAGCCGCTGCTCCCAAGTCTGCTGAATCAAATACCACTGGCGCTCCCGCCAAATCCGCAGGTCTGGCCGGGCTGAAGCTCGCCCAGTTGCAGGCATTGGCTGGACAGCTGGGCATCACCGGTGGTTCCAGGATGCGCAAGGGCGATCTTGTCGAGGCCATTTCAGCTCACCAGCGCGGTTCTTCCGTAGCTGACCGCCCGGTTCGCTCCAGCTCCAAGGCCGGCGCTGACGAGTCGGCAGTGGCAGCGAACGGTACCGCCGAGAAGGCCGATTCTTCGGTTCGTTCGACCTCAACTCGCACCGCTTCAGCTCGCACCACCAGGCGCGGTTCCGCTGCCAAGGCTGGCGCCGAAGAGCTCAACGATGCTCCCGCAGCCAACGCGGATGTTGCACCGAATACGCCCGACACCGAGGCTCCTGAGCGTCCGGCCCGTGGCCGTGGCCGCAGCCGCCGCGCAACAAGTAGCGACGGTGTCATCACCACAGACTCCGGCGCTCAGTCCGGCGTTGGCGCCGAAGGCACTGCCGCAGTTGACTCTGCCAGCGTTGATGCGCCATCTACAACTGCAACTGCCCCCGAGGCCAGCGAGAACGACGGCGAAAACCGTCGCCCTTCCCGCACTCGCAACCGCCGTTCACAAGGTGGTGCACGCCAGCAGGAGAACAATACTGACGGCGCCGTAGCCGCTGAAAACTTCGTCGCCGAGAGCGCTGAATCCACCGAGGCGGATTCGGCTCAGGGTGAGGGTACCGAGAACGGTGAGCGCAACGCTCGCAATCAGCGCAACAACAACCAGCGCACCCAGCGCAGTGGCAACGACCGGAATAGCACTGACCGGAACAGCAACGACCGGAACGGCAATGACCGGGCTGGTTCGGAGCGTAACAACAGCGGCACCGCCGCCGCGGGAGCAAGCAGCAACAACAGCTCCAACAACAACGCTAATGACGATGAAGACGGATCGCGTAACAACCGCAACCGTCGCAACCGCCGGGATCGCAACTCCAACGACTCCAATGAGCGTAACGATCGCAATGATCGCAGCTCCAACAACAGCAATAACAACAGCCGCAACGATCGCAACGACCGTTTCCGTGACCGTAACGAACGCCGCCGCGGCCGCAACGCCGGTCCGGACTTCGATGACACCGAATTGACCGAAGACGATGTCCTGCTGCCCGTAGCTGGCATCCTGGATATCTTGGAAAACTACGCTTTTGTGCGTACCTCCGGCTACCTGCCCGGATCCAACGATGTCTACGTCTCCCTGTCACAGGTGAAGAAGTACAACCTGCGCAAGGGCGACGCCGTCGTAGGTGCCATCCGCGCACCGCGCGAGGGTGAAGACCTCAGCAATGCCCAGACCGCGCGCCAGAAGTTTAACGCTCTGGTCCGCGTCACCAGTGTCAATGGCAAAAACCCGGATGAGCTCAAGAACCGTGTGGAGTTCGCCAAGCTGGTACCGCTGTACCCGTCAGAGCGTCTGCGCCTGGAGACCGATCCGAAGAAGATCGGCCCCCGTGTTATTGACCTGGTGGCCCCGATCGGTAAGGGCCAGCGTGGCCTGATCGTGTCCCCGCCCAAGGCCGGTAAGACACTGATCCTGCAGGCGATTGCCAATGCGATCACCATCAACAACCCTGAAGTTCACCTCATGATGGTGCTGGTTGACGAACGTCCCGAAGAAGTCACCGACATGCAGCGCACGGTCAAGGGTGAAGTTATTGCTTCCACGTTCGACCGTCCCGCCGATGATCACACGCAAGTTGCTGAGCTCTCCATCGAGCGCGCCAAGCGCCTCGTGGAAATGGGCATGGACGTGGTTGTGCTGTTGGACTCCATGACCCGTTTGGGCCGTGCGTACAACAACTCGGCGCCGTCCTCAGGCCGTATCCTCTCCGGTGGTGTGGATTCCGCAGCACTGTACCCGCCCAAGCGCTTCTTCGGTGCAGCCCGCAACATTGAAAACGGTGGCTCACTGACCATTTTGGCCACGGCACTGGTGGAAACCGGTTCCAAGGCTGATGAGGTCATCTTCGAAGAGTTCAAGGGCACCGGCAACATGGAACTGCGCCTCTCACGCCAGCTGGCTGACAAGCGCATCTTCCCGGCCGTTGATGTCAATGGCTCCGGCACCCGTCGCGAAGAGAACTTGCTTTCCCCTGAGGAAGTCAAGATCATGTGGCGCCTGCGCCGCGTGCTCTCCGGTTTGGAAATGCAGCAGTCGCTTGAACTGCTGACCTCCAAGCTGCGTGAAACGCAGTCCAACGTTGAGTTCCTCATGCAGATCCAGAAGACCACTCTGGGTTCCAAGGCCGAACAAGACAAGTAGCTAAGCGAAAGAGGCGGGACCGTACATCACTGTGCGGGCCCGCCTCTTGGCGTTATTGCTCCTGCCCGTTGTGGCGAATTTAGTTATTAGACTTGACTCACGTCGAGAGAGGTTTTCACATGTTTGAATCCATCCACGGTTTGCTTGATGAGCATGCCGAGCTGCAGATGCGCCTGAGCGAGCCTGAAGTGCACGCCGACCAGTCGCTGGCACGCAAATTGGGCCGCCGGTATGCCGAGTTGAGCAACGTGGTTGAGGGGTACCACCAGGTGGAATCGATCGGTGACGATCTTGAGGCTGCCCGCGAAATGGCGTCCGAGGATGCTGAATTTGCCGCCGAGGTTCCCGTGCTCGAGGAGCAGCTGGCTGCTGCCCAGGAGAAGCTGCGCCGCCTGTTGATCCCGCGTGATCCTGACGATGGCCGCGATGTGATCTTGGAGGTCAAGGCCGGTGAAGGTGGAGACGAGGCCGCCTTGTTTGCCGCTGACCTGGTGCGCATGTACACCCGCTACGCCGATCAGCGCGGCTGGAAGACGGAAATCATCTCCGCCACATCCTCTGATTTGGGCGGCTACAAGGATATTTCCATCGCCGTCAAGGGCCGCTCCAACGATCCCGCAGAAGGCGTTTACGCTCGCCTGAAATTTGAAGGTGGCGTGCACCGTGTGCAGCGCGTGCCGGCGACGGAATCCCAGGGACGTATTCACACCTCCGCTGCTGGTGTGCTGGTACTACCAGAAGTGGATGAGCCCGAAGAAGTGGACATCAACCAAAACGATCTCAAGATCGATGTGTACCGTTCCTCCGGCCCGGGTGGTCAGTCCGTGAACACTACTGACTCCGCCGTGCGTATTACCCACCTTCCCACCGGCATTGTGGTGGCCATGCAGAACGAGAAGTCGCAGCTGCAGAACCGTGAAGCCGGTATGCGCGTGCTCCGTGCCCGTATTCTGGCGCACCAGCAAGCCATTATCGACGCTGAGAACTCGGCCGTTCGCAAGTCCCAGATCCGCACCATGGACCGCTCAGAACGCATCCGGACCTACAACTACCCGGAAAACCGCATTGCCGATCACCGCACCGGATACAAGGCGTACAACCTTGACTCGGTCATGAACGGTGACTTGGAACCGGTAGTACAGTCGGCCATTGAAATGGACGAGCAGGCACGGTTGGATGCCATTGGCGACTAATCCCCACTCGCCGGCCGATGAAATCGCTGGCGCGATTTCCTCGGAACCTGGCGTGCGTGGCCCCATTCACGCCCTCCCTGATCCTGCCGCTGGCGCGTCAGCCTCTGGGGCCCTCGGGCGCGTGGGCCCAAATTCGGCCCTCCCTGATCCTGCCGCTGGCTTGCTGGCTGACGCTGTTAGGGATGCCACGGCGGTTCTTGCAGCAGCTGGTGTACCCACCCCCGCGGTGGATGCCCAGCTCTTGGCCGCCCATCTCCTCGGTGTAGGCCGAGGAGAATTGGCAGCAATGTTATTTGGCACAGCTGTAGCACCTCCTGCCTACGGCGAGCTGGTAGCACGGCGTGCTGCGCGTGAACCACTGCAGCACATCACAGGCGTAGCCTATTTCCGGTACCTGGAACTGGCCGTTGGCAAGGGTGTTTTTGTCCCACGCCCGGAGACTGAAACCGTGGTTCAGCTGGGCATTGACGTATTAACACAGTTGCGCCATGAACGTGTAGAGGGTGCGGAGCTCGTTGCCGTGGACCTGGGTACTGGCTCGGGCGCCATTGCTGGTTCCATGGCCACTGAAGTTGCCGGCTGTACTGTCTATGCGGTTGAACTCAGCGATGAGGCCTTCCCTTGGGCGGCGAAGAACCTGGCCGATACCGGGGTTAACTTGGTGCACGGGGATATGCGCGATGCCTTCGCGGAGCTCAACGGCACGGTGGATGTTGTGGTTTCTAACCCTCCTTATATTCCGGCAGCTGCCATCCCGCGTGACCTTGAAGTTCGGCTGCACGATCCCCACATGGCGCTTTATGGTGGGGGAGCGGACGGCATGGAAATGCCTACCGCTGCCGAAGCCACGGCGGCGCGGCTACTGCGCCCCGGAGGCTTCTTTGTCATGGAGCATGCCGAGGTGCAGGCTGGTGCGATGGCAGAACTCTTCAACATCAGCGGGCACTGGGACAAGGTGCGTACGCACGTTGATCTTTCAGGGCGGGACAGGGCTACCAGCGGCTTGCGGCGCTAGTGATGTTGCGCTGAAAATTCGTGTTTGATGGGATGCGTTCCACGTAAGTGGGCGCCGTGATGAAAGAATGGTCTTGTGAGTACCACTTCCTATAACTGCACCAATGAACAACAGCGCGTTGAGGGCCTGGCCCACGCGCAGAAGGCCATTGCTGCCAAGCAGATAATCGTCATGCCCACGGACACTGTTTATGGTGTTGCCGCGGATGCATTCTCCCCGCAGGCGGTGGCGACGCTGCTGGCGGCCAAGGGCCGCGGCCGCAACATGCCGCCGCCCGTGCTGATCCCTCGCATTGGCACCATGGAGGGTCTTGCCACCGAAATTTCCGATGATGCTCGCAAGCTTGCCGAAAAGTACTGGCCCGGCCCGCTCACGCTGATCTTCCATGCCCAGCCAACATTGACGTGGGACCTTGGCGAAACCAAAGGGACGGTGGCACTCCGCGTTCCGGATGACCAGCTGGCTCTGGACCTGCTCACCATCACCGGCCCGCTTGCCGTTTCCAGCGCCAACAGGACTGGACAGACGGCAGCGCAGACGGGGTCAGAGGCCCGGTCTCAGTTGGCCGAGTCCGTCGAGGTGTATCTGGAGGGTGGCTTTCGGCCACTTGAAGGTACCGATCCCACCCCGTCCACGATTGTGGATGCCACTGGCCTGCGCTTGCGCGTGGTTCGTGAAGGGGCCATCAGCCTCGAGGAGATTCAGCGGATGATTCCCAGTGCGCTGGGGCGTGATGTTGAACCAGAAATGTGGGCACCGGTGAATCTCAGCAAGGACGCCACAGAGACTGCTGAACCGCAGGCTGACTCTGAAGTGCCAGCTGACCCTGAACCGCAAGCTGACTCTGAAGTGCCAGCTGACCCTGACGCGCCGGCTAACTCTGAAGTGCCAGCTGCGGATGCGCCAGCCGAAGAGCTGGCCATTGATGTGGCAAGCCACGAGCCGGTGGTCAGCGGTGAATCAGTACCGGACGTCAGCGACACCGACACCGACACTAACCTGCAGAAGCCAGAAGCCACAGCTTCCTAGTTCAAGCTATGCGTTTCAGCGGAAGGCCCTCAAGGCGATTGGGGGCCTTCCCTACGGCGAAATCCGAGTGGTGAAGCTCGGAGCCCGCGTGTCACCTCTGTTCTCGGGCTCGCTCCAAAAGAGTTGCTATGGATGAGACTGGGGTGAGACCCACGGAGGCGGCCCAGCCTGGTGTTTGTTCTTGACCAAACCACATCAGCTCGACCCGGCGAAGGGGTCCGTGTAACTTCTCACCGAGTAATCGGGAGGTGAAGTAACCAGCGGACAGGATCCACCGGCAAACGAATTGGGGCAGGCGGCGCGGAACCCGGCCACCGGCAGCAGTGAGGACATCGCTGACCGAGAGGCCCTCCCACGGCTGCAGAATCACGGCTGGAACCTGCGCCGCATACTGGCCTGTCTCCACAACGAACCAGGCGAGGGCATCGATGGAGCTGACAGGGGTGGCGAAGTTGCCAGGTGCAGCCACGGAGGCAATCGGGGAGCTCGCCACCTTGATCAAGGACTGGGTTGTTGGACGGCTGCGACCTTGCACCGAGGTGGCTCGGACGGTTACTAAGGACAGCGGAGCCAACTGGGCAGCTACTAGTTCCAGTGCTTGTTCACCCAAGGCCTTTGACCGCGAGTAGGCTGAAAAGGGGGCTCGGTCGGCGCTTTCGTCGATCACGCGTCGGTGTCCCTGCACCGAGGCACTGCTCAGGTGCACAAACCGGCGCACACCGGCATCCTTGGCAGCCATGGCAGCAACGGTTGGCAACAAGGCGTTGGCGCCGGTGAGTTCGGGAGATTCCCCGTGGCCCGGTGTCGCCAAGCCCGCGGCATTGACCACCACGTCAAAACCGGCAAATGCCGTGCGCAGAGCCTCCCGGCACTCGACGGTAGCTGAACCATCCACCAGGGCCTGGGCCTCGGCAACGATCTGCTGTGCAGGCTGCCCCGACTGTGTTGTCTGCGCTGAAAGTGCGGCGCTACGCAGGCGAGGGGCTGCCATCGAGACAACCGTGGCACCCCGTTGCTTGAGCTCCTCAACAATGGCGCTGCCCACAAAGCCCGAGGCGCCCAGCACCAGCCAGCGCAGTTCGGCCGAGTCAGCGGACATGGGTAGTAACAGTCCGGGACATAACAGACATGGTTAGTGTGAACCTTCGAGCGGGGGCATGGGAGTGAAATCGTTGGCCGCGAGAATCTGCCGTGACTCACGCCAGCCGGCTAGGAGGCGGCCGCTGCCGTGAAGAGTCTTCTCGACTGCTATCAATCGCAGCAGTTCCTTGGATGCCGTCAACAGGGTTCCGAAGGCAAAGCCCACACGGTTGAAGCGGCCGTGGACGCGCAAGTACTGGCCCACCAAACCACGATTGCGCATGACGTAGAAACGGCTCAGATCCGAAGAATCGTTGAGGTGCCGGATGCCCAGATCCAGACTGCGCTGCACACGCACCTTCTGCAGCACAAATTCGTTGACATACCGCACCGGGCGTTGCAGGGAAACCAGCCAGCCATAGACCGTGTCATCCCAGTTCAAGAAGAACCGGGGGTCCGGCAGGCCCACGGAACGGGCCGCGTCTGCATGGAGCAGCATGCCTTCGAAGCAGCCAACATTAGTGGCAAATTCATTAGATGAAGCGAAGACATCGCCCCGGACGGGCAAGGGGAAGCCTAAAAAGGTGCTGAAGTTGTTTTGCCAGAAGAATGGCTTGCCCTCGGCATCGTATCGACGGCCAATGATGGCGTCATATTTCTCCATCCACGGACCAAAGGCGCCGATCGCATCAGGAACACAGGTGACGTCGTCGTCCATCAACCACATCCACTGCGCGCCCTGCGCCAAAGCCCTGTCCACCCCAGCGGAAAACCCGCCAGCGCCACCGGTGTTCTCGGCAAGCTGGAGGTGGAAGACGGCAACGGGCGCGGGCAGGGCCGCGAAACGTGCGGTGGCGTCCTCGATGACCGAGGAGGTGGTGTCGGTGCTGGCATTATTGACCACAATGACGCCGTCAGGGGCAGGATTCAGCGCGGCAACGGAGTCCAAGAGCCCCTCTAGGTAGTCAGCCCTGTTGAACGTGGTGATGACGATGAAGAACTGCTCACGGCGGCCCAGACTCAAAATTTCTGGTCCTTCATGGGACCGAACTTGGCCCCGCGCAGACCTGCACCATAGGTGCTGGCCCACTTGGCTAGGCCCTTGAGATCGCCCTTTTTGAGGAAGAACAGTGGGTAGCCCACGGCGTCGGCCACCAGTGAGCGCACGCGGCGGTGCTTGCGGGTGAGGAATCCGCGGTTGCGGTAGTAGTAGAAACGCTTGAATGGTGTCTCTGGCACTAGAACGTGGAGGCGATCGCCCAGGACCTCCTGCACCTCGCCCCAACCCGCGGGGTGCGTCAGTGCTACGGAGGTGACGGTGCCAAACTTCACCTTCGCTGCACGCAGACGCAGCATGAAATCAGTTTCGTCACCGCGGATGAACAAGCGCAGATCCGGCAGGCCAACCTTGAAGAACACATCGCTGCGGATCAGGGCGCCGTTGAAGAACTGGCCTACGTTGTCAATGAATCCCAAGGGCTCCACCACTGAGCGTTCGTGGGTGAGGTGACCGTCAATCCGGAACGGGAAGGAGAGCTTGGTGGGCTCACCGGGGGCCACAATCAGGGGAACCACAACATCGAGGTTGCGGGTTTTCGCTGCGGCCAGCAGGGTAGCCAAGCAGGCAGGGTCTTCCGGGTGAGCGTCGTCGTCCATGATCCATACCCACTGCGCGCCCGAGGCGATGGCATTCAGGATGGCCAGCGAGAAACCGCCGGCACCGCCCAGATTTGCCAGTGAGCGCACATACGTCACATCGGCGGGAGCCGCAGCGGCAATCTCACGAACATCGGCCGTGCCCGAATCGACCAAGGCGATGGCATGGGGGTGTGTGTTTGCTGTGCGAGGGCACCCAGCAGTGTTCGCACGTCGTCCGGCCGGTCAAAGGTGACGGCGGCGACGGCTATGGTATCGCTCAAGGTGGAGAGTCCTCTCGGGTGGAGTCCGCGGCGTTGCGCGGCATCCGGAACGGCTGAAGAGTATGTAATCATCGTCAAGGGAATACTATTCTTGTGTACCTTCCACTTTAGTACAGTCGTCATCATCGACATCATTACACCGTGGACACCAGTGCCCCGCCGAAAAAGATCTTTGGCAGAAGACGGAAATACGAATCACGTTGAATACCACCAGTACGCAGTTAGGCGGAAAATCCGCACTCACTTCCGCGGAGAGCGATCGTAAACCGCGCCTGTGGCTTTGGTCACAAGCGATCCTGGATTCTTTCGCGTGGACAGTGGCGCTCTTCCTGGCGGTACTTCTGCGCTACGAGCTGGATATTCACCTCATCAACTTCGCTGGACTGGGTGTTTTAGTGGCCGTGGCCGTAGCCACGCAACTGATCGCTGGCTGGTACATGGCCCTATACCGCGGCCGCTACACCTTTGGCAGCATCCACGAGGCCCGTGTGCTCGTAGCGGTGACGTTAATAGTGTGTGTGGTGACAAGCATTGTCTTGTCCATCTTCATCGGCGAGCTGCACGTGGCTCGCTCCGTGGCCGTGATTGCGTTCCCGTTCGCGGCACTGTCCATGGCCGCGATCCGCTACGCCAAACGTCTCTACGTTGAGGGCAAACCGATTTTTGGTGAGGAAGCGCAAAAGACTCTCATTTACGGTGCCGGTTTCCTCGGTAACTCACTGGTTACCCGTATGGTGCAGGATCCGGAATCTCCTTACGTTCCCGTTGGTTTGGTGGATGATGACGCCACGAAAAAGCACCTGCGGCTAAGTTCGGTGAGTGTGATTGGCGGCGGTCACGAACTGCCCGAGTTGATCAAGCGCACCAAGTCAACCGTGGTTGTCCTGGCCATGGCGCACCTGAGTTCCAAGCGGATCAGGGAGATCTCCGACAGCGTTGCCGGGCTTGGCGTCAAGGTGTTGATTCTGCCCCCGCTTCAAGAGATGCTCAGCCCGGATACCAACAGGGATCACCAAGGCGGGCTGACGGACTTCCGCGAAATTGATGTCGCCGATCTCATTGGCCGCAGCCCCGTGGAAACCGAAGTGGAGCAGATTGCCGGCTATATCAGGGGCAAACGCGTCCTGGTCACCGGAGCCGGCGGGTCTATTGGATCTGAGCTGTGCCGCCAGCTGATTAGCTTCTCACCCGCCGAGTTGATCATGCTGGACCGTGATGAGTCCGGTCTCCAGCACACGCAGCTTTCCATTGAAGGCCATGGGCTGCTCGACAATAAGAATATTGTGTTGGCAGACATTCGCGACGCCGAGTCCTTGCATGAAATCTTTGCCGTGCGCCGCCCGGAAGTGGTCTTCCACGCCGCAGCACTCAAGCACGCGCCCCTGCTGCAGATGTACCCGCAAGAAGGCTGGAAGACCAATGTTCTGGGATCGCTCAACGTGCTCCAGGCCGCCCGCAGCGTCGGGGTGGAAACGTACGTTAACATCTCCACCGACAAGGCAGCTAGCCCCACCACGGCGCTGGGACACTCCAAAAGAGCGGCCGAAAAGCTCACCTCGTGGATGGCGGGGGAGACCGGCCAACGCTACGTCTCCGTCCGCTTCGGCAACGTCCTGGGCAGCCGCGGCTCCATGCTTCCGCTCTTCACCGATCAGATCAACAAGGGTGGTCCGGTGACAGTCACGCACCCGGACATCACGCGCTTCTTCATGACCATCCCCGAGGCCTGCCAGCTTGTCATCCAGGCCGGGGCCATTGGGCATGGCGGGGACGTGCTGATCCTTGACATGGGGGAGCCCGTGCGCATCCTTGACGTGGCAGAACGCATGATCGCCATGTCCGGGCGCGACATCGAAATTAAGATCACGGGCCTACGTCCCTCAGAGAAGCTCCATGAACAGCTCACCGGCGACGACGAAGTCAAGAATCCCGATGGTCACCCCAAGATCTCCCACACGCATGCCAAGGCGCTGAACCCGGCTGATCTTGATCTTGCACTGTGGCTCCAACGCTGTCAGGACGAGGCTGGCCCCAACGGCGCCAGTATTGACGAGTCCGACGGCGACGTTGCGGCAGGCGCCTGATGGAAACCTGGGCACAAATCACCGTAGGGGCAATTGCGCTGGTGCTAGCACTGGTCTTGCCCATCTTTGTCCGGCCGCTCTTGGCGAGGGCTGGCGTTCTTGATGTCCCGAACGCCCGTTCCTCCCACACCGCACCCACCATCCGCGGCATGGGCATTACGACGGCGGTTGCCTTGCCTGCCGCCGTCTTGGTGGCCGTCTTTTTGCCCCAGTCTGGGAACACGCGCCAAGGCGCGCTGACGCTGGTAGTCATTCTCGGCGTCGTTCTGGCCGCTGGTGCCATTGGCTGGATGGAGGATATTCGCGGGTTGTCCGTGAAAGTCCGTGCCGGGATGCAACTGGCCGTGGGCGGTCTGGCTACCGCTGCCGTCGCCATTCTTGACCCGGGGCAGCAGCAGTTGTGGCTGATTCCGATCGGTGCCATTGCGGTTGCCGCGTACGTGAACGTGGCCAACTTCATGGACGGCATCAATGGCATTTCCGGCACTCATGGGTTGCTGGTGGGTGGCTTCTATGCCTACGCCGGGTACGCCGCTGGGCACGGTTGGATGGTTTATGTGGGCATCGCGATCGCCTTGGCGTTTGCTGGCTTCCTGCCATGGAACCTGAGCCGGAACAAGGTTTTTCTTGGTGACGTGGGCAGCTATTTGCTTGGTGCCTCGATCGCGGTTACGGCTATGTGTGCGTTCCTCGCTGGTGTGCCGGTGGAGTACATCTTCTCACCGGTGTTGATCTACCTGATCGATACCTTCGTGACGTTTTTGCGCAGGCTGCTGGCCGGTGAACGTTGGTATGCGGCGCACCGGCAGCATGTCTACCAGCGCCTGACCATTGTGGGCCTGACCCATCTTCAGGCCACGGCGGTAGTGTGCCTGGCAACCATCGTGGTGAGCATCTTGGGCATTGTGGCCGCCGAGGGCGGCAGTACCACGCGCGTGCTGGCCACCGCAGCCGGGTTCGCCGTGGTGCTGGCGTACTTGCGCACACCAACGCTCTTCCAGAGTTTCTTCCGTCGCCGGGCGCAGAAGGCCTAGAGCCTTCTAGATTGCCGACTGTGGCTCCTGAACCTCCCACGGCTCTGGCACGTCCCGCGGCTCTCAAATAGGTGTGTGTGCGGGCGGTTGTCTTGTCCTTGCCGTCGTAACAGAGTTCTATCTCATGTAGAATTACTGGTGGTGACACTCACCGCCCTCTTTCCATGCCCGCGATCGGTAATACTGTTTCGCAGTTGTGCCGTGGAAGGCCTGAGAAACGAGGGGATGATCCCCCTAGACAGAGTTCACATAGATGGAGTTCACATGAAGGACGCAAGCGCGAACAATAGCGCTTCGCCAGGGCCGTTAGCGGTCTCGGGTCCCACTGCGAGCCCCAGCTGGAACATCTTAAAAAAGTGCTTTTTGGTGGACGGTGCGCTGGTCATTCTCATTGCGCTGCTGGCTTTCATCTTCACAGACACTGATGGCGTGATTAGCGTGCTGTTTGGTTCCCTGCTGGTCATGGCCTTCTTTGGCCTGAGCCTGCTGGTGGGCCATTTGTTCAGCAAGCGGATGCCTGACGCAGTCATGGGGATCTTTGTCCTCACGTACTTTGTGAAGGTGGTGGGTTTCGCAGCGGTGATGTTGGCGCTGGGTACCCCCGCATGGCTAAACAAGCCCTGGTTTGCCGGGGCGGCTGTGGTTGCCGTGCTTGCTTGGCAGGCCACGGAAATTGTCATATTTAGCAAACAACGTTTTTTGCTGTTTGATGAATCAGCTGTTGTGGCCTCCCCGAGCGGTGAAGTCCGCGATGATAGCGAAACAAAGGATCCTCCCCATGTCTAAGAAGACGCCCGACGCCGATCAGCCCGATCATGTAGTAATCCCACCGAAGGCGAATGCCGGAAAGCTGGACTACACCTACATTATTGGCGGAATCCTGCTCTGGGGTTTGATAGGGTGGGGACTGGACTTTTTATTGAAGACTTCTTGGATTGTCTTTGCTGTGCTTCCTATCGGAGCCGCATGCGGATACTTTCTAGCCCGGCATTATCAAAGGCATGGCCGCCCTGATGATGACCAGAAGCAATGAAATCCACCAACAGACTTTCCTACGGTGCTGACCATCTCTCGATGGGCCACCGTACTTGCCCTTTGACCGAAACTGCAGAGAGGACAGCGCGTTGACCGCGTTTGCGCTTCCGATGGCCTCGAATGACGGTGGCTTCGTTCCACCGACAATTAGTGACACCCACCTCCCCGACATCCTTCCTTGGATGGCTGAATACGGCACAGGGCTAGGCAAGCAGATGATCATGGTCATCTTGTCGGTGGTCCTGATCACTGTTTTCTTTAAAGTTGCGATCCGAAACCCGAAATTGGTTCCGGGCCGAGTCCAGTTCTTCGCTGAAGGCTTCTACAGCTTCGCGCGAAACACTGTTGGCCGCGACATCATGGGTGAAAAGAACTTCCGCCCGTGGATCCCGCTGCTCTTCTCCGTGTTCTTGTTTGTGCTGCTCAACAACATCTTTGGTGCAATCCCGTTGTTGCAGCTGCCTTCCTTCTCCCACGCTGGTAGCGCTTACGCTATCGCCTTGATCATCTACTTCACGTGGATTGCAGTTGGCGTGCAGAAGCACGGTATCCGTTACTTCAAGCTGGCTGTTGTTCCCACCGGTGTTCCCGGCTGGATCCTGCCACTGATGGTGCCGTTGGAAATCATCTCCAACTTCATTGTTCGCCCCCTGACGCACTCGTTGCGTTTGATGGCAACAATGCTTGCCGGCCACATGATTGTGGCACTGGCAGGAAGCGGTGCTGCGTACCTGATTACTGTTCAGGAGAGCGTCCTGCTCAACGCGACGGGTGTGGCTGTTATTGCCGGATCCGTGGCAATGTACTTCCTGGAATTGCTGATCATGGTCCTGCAGGCATTTGTTTTCACCCTGCTGACCGCGATCTACATCCAGGGCAGCCTGGATGCCGACGCACACTAACGTCTTCCTCGTAACACCCCCCAAGTTTTCCTCGAATACAAGAATCACCTCACAACCTGCCGGCACAACGCCGGTATCTTGAAAGGAACAAAATAATGCACGGCTCCCTTAATATGATTGGCTACGGCCTGGCGGCTATCGGTTCGGCAATCGGCGTGGGCATGATCTTCGCTGCCTACATCAACGGTGTAGCTCGCCAGCCGGAAGCTCAGCGCATCCTGCAGCCCATCGCCCTGCTTGGCTTCGCACTTGCAGAAGCACTGGCTATCCTTGGCCTGGTCTTCGCCTTCGTCATTGGCGCCTAGTCCAAAGACTTTCTGCCTCTGCCTTGCAGAGACAAAAATACTCATGGACGAATACCAGATTAAGGATTAGTGAGAAATGATTACCGCAGAAGTAATCCTCGCTTCTAGTGAGGGAGCAAACCCGCTCCTGCCCAACTTGTGGGAAGTTCTAGTCACTGCCGTAGCTTTCGCTGTCCTGCTCTTCGTGGTGAAGAAATACATCGCCCCTATCTTCGAGAAGTCATACACAGACCGTGTAGAGGCCATCGAAGGTGGGCTCGAAAAGGCAGAAGAGGCTCAGGCCGAAGCCAACGCCCTCTTGGAGCAGTACAAGGCCCAGCTCATGGACGCTCGCACGGAAGCTAACAGCATCCGTGAAACCGCTCGTGCAGAAGGCTCCCAGATTCTGGCTGACCTGAAGGCGAAGGCTGCAGAGGAATCTGCACGCATCACCGCTCAGGCCCAGGTTCAGATCGAAGCTGAGCGTGTTGCTGCAGTGAACTCCCTCCGCAACGAGGTTGGCACTTTGGCTACATCGCTGGCAGGCAAAATCGTTGGCGAAGCTCTCAATGATGATGCTCGTTCCAACCGGGTTGTTGAGCGCTTCCTGGCCGATCTGGAAAACCAGTCGAACGCGGGTGTCACGAAGTAATGGCAGGTGTATCGAGCAAGTCATTGGCAGCGGCTCTTGAGTCGCTGGAACCCAAGCTTGCCACTGCGTCTATCGCATTGGCTCAGGATCTCTTCTCCATCTTGGAGCTCCTGGACAGCAACGCCGGCCTCCGCCGCGCCTTGACCGATCCCACTCGTGGGAGTGCGGACAAGGCAGCATTGGCCACCAAGCTCATTGCCGGGAAGGTCAGCGCAGAAGCACAAAACGTGTTTTTGGAACTGGTTGCCGCACGCTGGGGCTTGGCTCGTGACCTGGGCGATGCACTGGAAGTCTTGGCAGCAACATCGGCGATCGCGGTTGCTGAAGGTCAAGGTGACGGCTCTGCCAACCTGGATGCGCTTGAAGAAGAACTCTTCACGTTTATCCGAGTTGTTGGGTCCAGTCATGATCTGCAGCGCGCATTTGACGATGCACAGGCAACAGGAACAGCAAAGAGCGCCTTGGCGCAAAAAGTTGTTCCGGGCTCTGGCAACGTCGCAGCGCTATTGATCCGCCAGGCCGTAACGGCCCCCCGCGGGCTCAAGCCCACGGCCCTGGTGCAACGGTTCGTGGAATTGGTTGCCAAACGCCAGCAGCGTTGGATTGCCTCCGTCAGCGTCACTCGTGACCTGAGTGCAGAGCAGACCGCACGTTTGCAGGCCGGCTTGAACAATCTCTATGGTCGTGAATTGAAGCTCAATGTCAATATCGACCCGACATTAGTCGGCGGAATCAAGGTAGTTGTGGGTGCCGAGGTTGTTGACGCAACCGCAGCAACCCGCCTTGCCGAACTTCGCCGCCGGTTGGCAGTGTAGTAAACCTTTTTAGGTTTTCTCGACAGCCAGTCCACAACTGACTGAATCAAACATTTAGGTTGCCGCCACACTTTTTTATCAAGGTGGCAACCACAACTTAGGAGAGCAGGGACTGCAGATGGCCGACTTGACCATCAATGCCGACGACGTCCGCAATGCCTTGAATGAGTTCGCAGCGTCCTATGAACCGGGCAACGCAGAGCGCGTCGAGGTTGGCCGCGTCACCACCGCAAGTGACGGCATTGCCAAGGTAGAGGGACTTCCCTCTGTCATGGCCAACGAGCTTCTTCGTTTCGAAGACGGCACACTGGGCTTGGCCCAGAACTTGGACACACGCGAGATTGGTGTGGTTGTCTTGGGCGACTTCGCCGGTATCGCCGAAGGCCAGCAAGTCCACCGCACCGGAGAGATCCTCTCCGTACCGGTGGGCGACAACTTCCTTGGCCGCGTCGTTGACCCCTTGGGTCAGCCGATTGACGACCTGGGCGAGATCGTACCCGAGACCCGCCGCGCCTTGGAGCTTCAGGCTCCGGGTGTTACCGAGCGCAAGTCGGTTCACGAACCGCTGCAGACCGGTATGAAGGCGATTGACGCCATGATCCCGATCGGCCGTGGCCAGCGCCAGCTGATCATTGGTGACCGTCAGACGGGTAAGACGGCTCTTGCCGTTGACACCATCATCAACCAGAAGGCCAACTGGGCTTCGAACGATGTCAAGAAGCAGGTTCGCTGCGTTTACGTTGCAATCGGCCAGAAGGCATCCACCATTGCTGCTGTTCGCCAGACCTTGGCTGACAACGGTGCCTTGGAGTACACCACGATCGTGGCGTCTCCGGCATCTGACCCGGCTGGTTTCAAGTACTTGGCACCCTACGCCGGTTCGGCCATTGGCCAGCACTGGATGTACGGTGGCAAGCACGTTCTGATCGTGTTTGATGACCTCTCCAAGCAGGCTGAAGCCTACCGCGCCGTGTCACTGCTGCTGCGCCGCCCGCCGGGACGCGAAGCGTACCCCGGTGACGTGTTCTACCTGCACTCCCGTCTGCTCGAACGTTGTGCCAAGCTCTCTGACGAGCTCGGTGCAGGTTCAATGACCGGCCTGCCGATCATTGAAACCAAGGCAAACGACGTTTCGGCATACATCCCGACCAACGTCATTTCCATCACCGACGGTCAGATCTTCTTGCAGTCGGACCTCTTCAACGCCAACCAGCGTCCCGCTGTTGACGTTGGTGTCTCTGTCTCCCGCGTGGGTGGTGCAGCACAGGTCAAGGCCATGAAGAAGGTTGCCGGTACCTTGAAGCTGGATCTGGCTCAGTACCGCGACATGCAGGCATTCGCCATGTTCGCCTCGGACTTGGATGCTGCTACCAAGCAGCAGCTGACCCGTGGTGCGCGTCTGATGGAGCTGCTCAAGCAGGGACAGTACGCACCGTTCCCGGTTGAGAACCAGGTTGTTTCAATCTGGATGGGCACCAACGGCTACTTGGACAACGTCCCGGTTGAGGATGTTCTCCGCTTTGAGAGCGAATTCCTCGAGCACCTGCGTCACAACACGTCGATTCTGACCACGTTGGCTGAAACCAACTTGTTGGAGCCTTCCACTGTTGACGCGCTCAAGTCCAACATTGACACCTTCAAGAAGGGCTTCTTCGCGGAGGGCGACAACCACTTGGTTGGCGCCGGCCACGAAGAGTTCGGTGCGCTAGCCGCTGAAGACGTCGACCAGGAAAAGATCGTCAAGCAGAAACGCTGACACCATTTCTTACTTAGCTTGCCGGCCCTTAGCGGGCCGGCAAGCTAAGTAAAGGATAAGGAAAGGACAAACATGGGAGCCCAGATACGGGTTTACCGCCAGAAGATCTCATCGACGACGTCGATGCAAAAGATCTTCAAGGCGATGGAACTTATCGCAGCGTCCCGCATTGGAAAGGCACGTGTACGTGTCACGGCTTCATTGCCGTATTCCAATGCGATCACCCGTGCCGTTTCTGCCGTAGCGTCCCAGTCCGAGGTCGATCACCCACTGACCACCGAGCCCGCGGAAATCCGCCGGGCTGCGGTCCTGGTCATGACTTCAGACCGTGGCCTTGCCGGTTCCTACTCCGCCAGCGTGTTGAAGCAGGCAGAGCACCTTATCGAATTGCTGCACGGGGAAGGCAAGGACGTCTCGACCTATTTGGTCGGCCGCAAGGCTCAGGCGTACTTCGACTTCCGTGGCCGCGATTACGTGAAGGTGTGGACCGGTGGAACCGACGCACCGGAATTTGAAACTGCACGTCAACTGGGCGAGGTCCTGCTGAAGGATTTCGCAACTGACTTCGAAGAGGGCGGCGTGGATGAAATTCACGTAGTTTTCACCCAATTCAAGTCAATGGTTGTTCAGGAGCCGACAGTAATTCGTCTGCTTCCGCTGGAAGTGGTGGAAGAAGAAGTTGAATCCTCAGCTGATTTGCTGCCGCTTTACGAGTTCGAACCGCAGGCTGAAGACGTCCTGGACGCCTTGTTGCCGCGGTACATCGAATCACGCATCTTCGCAGCTCTCCTACAGGCCGCAGCTTCCGAGCTCGCGGCACGTCAGCGGGCCATGAAGACCGCAGGCGATAACGCCAGCGATCTGATCAAGAAGTACACGCGTCTTCGTAACAACGCCCGGCAGGCTGAGATTACGCAGGAGCTCTCCGAGATTGTTGCGGGCGCTGATGCGCTCAATGCCTCTTAGCAGCCCAATTCATACTTATTCAATGCCATCTACACAAGTGAAGTGAGAGAGATGACTGCCCAACTTAACGAGCAGGGAACCGCTGCGAAGGCCGGTGCCACAGGCCGCATCGCGCGCGTCATCGGCCCGGTTGTCGACGTCGAATTCCCGGCTGACGGCATTCCCGCCATTTACAATGCACTCACCACCGAGATCACTCTCAACGGTGAGACCAAGACCATCACGTTTGAGACCAGCCAGCACCTTGGCGACGGTCTCATTCGCGCCATCTCCTTGCAGGCTACCGACGGACTTGTCCGCGGCACCAGCGTGCAGGACAAGGGCGCTCCAATCACCGTTCCCGTCGGTGACGGCGTCAAGGGTCACATCTTCAACGTTTTGGGCGAACCCCTCGACGTGAAGGAATCGGAGCTTAACATCTCCGAGCGCTGGCCGATCCACCGCAAGCCCCCGGCATTTGCTACCCTCGAGGGCTCCACGGAGATGCTCGAGACTGGTATCAAGTCCATTGACCTTCTGACCCCCTACATCAAGGGTGGAAAGATTGGTCTGTTCGGTGGTGCCGGTGTCGGTAAGACCGTTCTGATCCAGGAAATGATCACCCGTGTTGCCCGTAACTTCGGTGGTACCTCGGTATTCGCCGGTGTTGGCGAGCGAACCCGAGAAGGTAACGACCTTTGGGTTGAAATGGAAGAAGCCAATGTCCTCAAGGACACTGCGCTAGTTTTCGGCCAGATGGATGAGCCGCCGGGAACGCGTCTGCGCGTTGCTCTTTCGGCGCTGACCATGGCTGAGTACTTCCGTGACGTGCAGAACCAGGATGTGTTGCTCTTCATTGACAACATCTTCCGTTTCACGCAGGCCGGTTCGGAAGTTTCCACACTGTTGGGCCGTATGCCTTCAGCTGTGGGTTACCAGCCCAACCTCGCCGATGAGATGGGTCTCCTGCAGGAGCGCATCACCTCGACCAAGGGTCACTCCATCACGTCCATGCAGGCCGTTTACGTGCCTGCTGATGACTACACGGACCCGGCCCCGGCCGCGACCTTCGCCCACTTGGATGCGACCACGGAACTTTCCCGTGAAATTGCTTCACGTGGTCTGTACCCGGCCATCGATCCGTTGACCTCCACGTCACGAATCCTTGACCCGCAGTACGTCGGCCAGGCTCACTACGACACGGCTGTCCGTGTCAAGCAGATCCTGCAGAAGAACAAGGAACTTCAGGACATCATCGCGATCCTCGGTATCGACGAGCTCGGTGAAGAGGACAAGATCGTTGTATCGCGTGCTCGCCGTATCCAGCAGTTCCTGTCACAGAACACCTACACGGCCAAGCAGTTCACGGGTGAAGAAGGCTCAACGGTTTCCATTGCGGACACCATTGAAGGCTTCACCGCTATCTGCGACGGCGACGTGGACCACATTGCCGAGCAGGCGTTCTTCAACATCGGTGGTATGGATGATGTTGAGCGTCAGTGGGCCAAGATCCAGGAATCGACGAAGTAAGCATGGCTAACCTCGAAGTTGAAATCGTAGCGGCTGACCATGCTGTTTGGTCCGGTTCAGCGACCCTTGTGAAGGGGTTCACCAGCGAAGGCGAGATCGGCATTTTGCCCGGTCACACCCCGATGCTCGCGGTTTTGGCGCCGGGCTTGCTGGAGATCGCTCCTGTAGACGGCTCCCGTTTCCTTGTTGAAGTAGACGGCGGCTTCTTCTCGGTTGATAACAACCGAGTTGTCATCGTGGCCGACAATGCGCAGTTGAAAGACGGCGCAACGTCTGGCGCAGGGATTCGCTAGCAATCAATTGATGAACGACCTCGGTATTCCGTTCATCGTGCTGGCAGGCTTGCTCCTGTTGGTTGTTTTATCACTGTGCCTGTTCGGGGTGCGCCGCTTGCATTTGCGGCGCACCCTTGGCACGGTCGACTCCTCCATATGCCTGCGCGGAAATCGCTGGTCCATGGGGGTTTGTCGTTATCAGGAGTCGAATCTGCAATGGCTCCGTTCGTTTTCTCTCAGCCCGATTCCGGCGAAGACCATGGCCCGCAACAAGATTGTGTTGGTGGGGCGCCGGGAACCTAGTGAGACTGAGTTGACCCGCGTCCCGCCCTCCACCGTGATTGTGATTCTTGATTACGAGGGCACGCAAATCCTGCTCGCCATGAAGTTCGCCGCCTATGCCGGCCTGTCATCATGGCTCGAAGCCGGTCCGCAGCCCGGCGTTTCCACCCGTCGCTGACGTCCAGTAGATTCCCAGCCCATACTCAGTGGACGCTCGGTCTGCATCGCTAACATCACTTTGCAGCTGTCTTCCTAGGCAGATAATCCTCAAGAGTGCGGTAGAGCCGTGAAAATGCTTCAAGAGCTTGGAAATCTTAGTCTCATCGACGGCCCCCTTCCCCTCATCTTCTGGATTCTGGGCGTGCTTGCCCTCCTCCTTCTGCTGTTGCGCCGTTCCCTCCGATGGTGGCTATTTGCCCTGGCAAGCGCAGTGGTAGTAGCGGCCGCCAGCATCTTCGCCTGCTGGGCCGTCATTCACGTGCTGTACATCTGGCCCGAGGACCTTCCAACAGCTGTTGTAATCAACGTGGCCTTGTTACTGTGGGTCCTTGCTCTGGGAAGCGCGACGGCGTTGGCTGGCCTGCGCCGTCCGCGTGCCGGCGCCGTGAAGCC
The DNA here is from genome assembly GCF_001445575.1 of Arthrobacter alpinus. Classification (NCBI taxonomy): domain Bacteria; kingdom Bacillati; phylum Actinomycetota; class Actinomycetes; order Micrococcales; family Micrococcaceae; genus Arthrobacter; species Arthrobacter alpinus. Next base: position 1,777,060 of record NZ_CP013200.1, read on the forward strand.
CGGTGTCTCACTAAGTCGCCGTGCGCTGGCCGTGGTGGCCATGGCAGTTGCGCTGGCCACCGTTGGCCTCCGGATCAATGCCGATTTTGGCGAGTTTCCCACGGTGCGCAGCCTGTTCAGCGCGCAAACAATGAATCTCTCCACAGTGGCACCGCCGGCACCGAAACATGAGCAGAGCACGCGGTTCATGGCTGCTGGCGTCTCGACGCGCTGGAACGCTCCTTCCGGGTTGCCGGCTCGGGGCAGTGTTAGCTCGGTGCGCATTGCCGGCGACGTATCGGGTTTTCACGCCCGCAATGCTGTGGTGTATCTGCCGCCGGCCTACTCTGCCGTGAACCGTCCGGTGCTTCCCGTAGTTGTCCTGGTCAGTGGTCAGCCTGGCTCGCCAGAGTCTTGGCTGCGGTCCACGGATTTGATCGGCCAGCTTGACTCCTTTGCCGCAGCACACGGTGGGCTAGCGCCCGTGGTGGTCATGCCGGACCCCAATGGCGCCGACCAGGCTAACACCATGTGCATGGACTCCAGTGTGGCTCAGGCCGATACGTATATGTCTAAAGATGTTCCGCACTGGATTAAGACACACCTTGACGCAGACACCAACCCGGCACATTGGGCCGTAGGCGGATTCTCCTATGGCGGCACGTGCGCCATGCAGATGGTGACCCGTCACCCCGGGATCTACCGGACGTTTATGGCGATCTCCCCGGAACGGGAGCCGGCTTTGGCCGTGAACAGGTCCCTGACCATCGCGCGGGCGTTCAACGGCGACGCCGCTGCCTTCGATGCGTTGGTGCCACTGACACTGCTGGCCAAGAACAAGTATCCAGTGACTTCCGGGTGGTTTGCTTCCGGAAGCCAGGATGCCACGTATTCTGCCAATGTGAAGGTACTACAAGTTGCCGCTAACAAAGCTGGCATGACCACTGATAAATCTGTCTTTCCAGGAGGGCACTCGTGGGCTGTGGCCAGTGCGGCACTGCCTCAGGGACTCGCCTATATGTTTACAAGAATCGGTTTGCAATGAGGTATTTAGCTTGGATCCGGCGGGCGCCGTTCAGTACAGCGCTCATCGTTGCCATCGTGGTTGCTCATGGATTGTCGGGTGCTTTTCTGAGCCGGCTTCCTCGAACGGTGGCGGGTACGTGGGGCTATCAGTCCACTGATTTACTCAGTGACAAATGGTGGAATATGTTCACCACCCTCTTCCTCAGCTCCAACACCGGTTCCATGCTGTTGGGCGTGGGTGTTGTGGGGGCGGCCGTGGGAATCGCCGAATTCACTCTAGGCAGCTTACGTACAGCCGCGTTTTTTTGCGCAACCCAAGTTGCCGCCGTCGTCCTTTATGCTGCGGTATTGGCCCTGGGTAATCTAGGCGGAATTGAATGGACAGCGGGGATGGATCAGGCAACACTGCTGGGGCCCTTCGCGGCTGCCGCCGGGACCCTACTGGCGGCCAGCCAAGGCATTAGCCTGCTGTGGCGGAGGCGCGTGCGCGTGCTGGTTCTGGCGGTGTCGCTCATGCTCAGCGTGTATGTTGGCCATGCGCAGCACGTGTTCATTTTGCTCGCGGGGGTGGCCGGGCTGACCTTGGGGCTGGCGTTTGTGACGGCGTTGGGGCACCGAGGCGCGGGGCGCTCCACCAGCCGAGAGGTACGCACCATTTTGGCGATGGTGGTGGCGGTCTTTGCTGTTGGTCCACTGGCTGCTGCCCTGGCACATGTCGCGGTGGGCCCACTTGCCGTGATGCGTACCTGGATTACCAACCAGGAACCGACGTTGGCCCAGTGGCAGGGGAGCTGTCATGATCTCAACGCCGCATGTCAGGGCATGGCTCACAACCTGGGCATGTTGGGATCCGGTGGCCATCTGCTCGCGCTGATGCCCATGGTGTTGCTGCTGGTGTGCGCCGAAGGGCTGCGGCGTGGCAGCCGACTGGCGATGTGGGTGGCGGTATATCTGCACGTGGTCATTGGCTTGGTATCGGCCGCGTATTTCCAAGTTTTTGCCGGGCTGGGCTTGTCCCTGCGGCGCGGCCACCGCAGCCTGAACATCAATGAATCTGTCTGGGAACTGCTGCCGGTAGTGCTGGTCCCCGTGCTCATTGCCGTCGCTTTACTCATTTTTCGCCGACATTTCCGAGTAGACCCGGACCCCGCGCTGCGCCGTCGAGCGATTTCCTTGTTGCCGCTGCTGCTGCTTGCCGTGGTGGGGCTCTACACGCTTGCGTGGCTGTCTGAGGGGAATCTGGCTAACCACTTGGGAGTTGTTGCCTTGGTGGCTGGCATTCCGCGGATTGTGCTGCCCTATCCGTTCCCCTTCAGCTATGCGGCAAACGTCTACCCGCACGGATTCTTCTCCGAACTTTTGTTCAGCTTTGGCGGACTCCTGCTGTGGCTCGTCAGCGCGGCCATCATTCTGGCGCTGTTCCTAAGCCGCCGCCTGCACAGTGGTGCCACTGACGCTACGAAGGCACTGGAACTAGTGCGGAAGGGTGGGGATTCCCTCTCCTGGATGACGCTTTGGGCCAACAACCAGTACTGGTTCAACGCTGCCGGCACGGTGGGTGTGGCGTATCAGCCCCACAATGGTGTTGCCGTCACGGTGGGCGGACCCATTGGCGAACCGGGGGACTACGACGGCGCCGTTGATGAGTTCCTCGATTTCTGCACGGACGAATCGCTCACTGCCTGCTTTTATTCCGTGACGGATACGCCAGCAACCATGCTGGAACGGCGGGGTTTCCGGCGGATCCAGGTGGCCGCCGAAACTCTCCTTGACGTTCGGTCCATGGGATTCAAGGGCAAGGACTGGCAAAACGTCCGGACAGCCTTGAATAAGGCAACAAAACTGGGCGTCACGGCTCTCTGGTGCAGCTATGGAGAACTGACCTCGGGGCAACGCACCCAAGTGCATGAGATTTCCGAGGATTGGGTTTCCGGACAGGCATTGCCTGAACTCGGATTCACCTTGGGTGGGCTGGAAGAACTCAAGCATGAGAACGTCCAACTGTGCCTGGCCATAGATGAATCTGGGCGAATCCACGCTGTGACCAGCTGGCTGCCCGTGTATTCCGAGGGTGAGATTGTCAGCTGGACGCTGGACTTCATGCGCCGCAATTCAGGGGCGTTCAATGGCGTCATGGAATATCTCATTGCCCAGGCTGTGCAGCATTTCGCGGCCACGGTTGAATACATCTCGTTGTCCGGCTCGCCGCTGGCAACCACCAGTGAGACAGGAGTCACCGGAGTCTCAGGGCAGGAAAGCTCCGGGCAGGAGAACACGCTGGGGCGGATTCTGGCGCTGCTGGCGCGCACTCTAGAACCTGTCTATGGTTTTTCGTCGCTGGCCAACTTCAAACAACGCTTCAAACCGCGTCACAGGTCTCTGTACTTGATGTATCAGGATCCGCTTTCGCTGCCTGCCATTGGGCGTGCTGTAGGGGAGGCGTACATGCCGAACGTGTCCGTACGTTCCTTGGCCCGGCTTCTGCGCAAGCAATAACGCTCTTTGCTCCCCGCAGGCAAACAGCCCCCAGCATCGATGCTGGGGGCTGTTGAGTGCTCGCTGGCGCGCGCTATGGGTGCTGCTGGTTCTTGGAGCAGTGCGCCTAGAGCGTTGTCACACCGGTGGCCTGCGGGCCCTTGGTTCCTTGGCCAACCTCAAACTCAACGCGAGCGTTTTCGTCCAGAGACTTGAAACCGCCACTTTGAATTTCCGAGTAGTGGACAAACACGTCTGCTTCGGCGTTGTCGGGGGTGATGAAGCCGAAGCCCTTTTCAGCGTTAAACCACTTGACGGTTCCCTGTGCCATTCTTTTTCTCCTTGTGATCAGCGTCCATGCTGTACTGCTTTATGTATTGCCTAGCACCCTCAGCTATTGCTTACCGGGCCATGTTTAGCATGACATGAGTCACATTCAAGGTCAACGAACGGTGCCAACGAGTCGCATTTATTAACTCCTGGCACCAAGGGGGAGCCCGGCAAGAACTTCGAACATCTAGCTGCTAGCTCAACCAAACACCGGCACGCATGACGCGCTGCAGGGCAAGCTCAGCATCCACAATGAGGACATCTGCCCGCAGGCCACGGCGCAGGGAGCCCACCTCATCGGTGAGTCCCAGAACAGCAGCAGGCACAGCGGTCGCTGACTTCAGGGCGTCGGTGAACTCGACACCGGCGCCTGTGGCTCGGCGCACCACGTCCAGCAGCGTGGCGGTGCCCCCGGCAATGGAGCCGGTGGCGTCCAAGGTGGCAACGCCGTTGGAAACCGTTACTGGCGAGGGGCCCAGCATGTACTGGCCGTCGGCCAGACCGGCAGCCGCCATCGAATCGGTGACGAGCAGGATATTGTCGGCGCCGACAAGATCGAACACGGTCTTGACTGTCTCTGGGTCCAGATGCGTGTTGTCGGCAACGAGTTCCACAGCCGCATTCCCGGCGCTGGCAACACGCAAGCATGCTGCTACGGGTCCGGGGAGCGGTGGTGCATGGGAGGCATGCCGTTGAAAAGGTGAGTCACGGTGGGGCGTCCGGAGACGCCGTCGAACCCGGTGGAATCCAAACCTTCGCGGGCCTGCTCCAACGACGCAGCAGCGGTCACCGTGTCACAATTTGTGTGACCAACTGACGGGTGATGCCGTGACTCGTGAGTAAGTCCACAAGATCGGGGGCACCGGGAAGCTCGGGTGCGTACGTCATGGTGGTGATGGAGCCGCGTCCAGCCTCAATGAGAGCCGTCATGAGCTCAAGGTCCGGGTCGAGCAAGAAGGCCGGGTTCTGTGCCCCGCATCGAGCGTGAGAGAGGAAGGGGCCTTCGAGGTGAATGCCTGCCAACAGGCCCTCTTCGGTCATCGTGGCGTAGAGGCCGATGCCCTTGATGAGGTCCTCGGGGAGGCAGTCACCATGCTGGCGAGCAGCGTGGTGGTGCCCGCCCGGTGGAGGAAGTCCACGGCTACGCGGGCCGAGGTTTCCTCGCCACTGGGGAAATCGCCGCCGTTGCCGCCGTGGTTGTGCACATCAATCAGGCCGGGGATGATGCGCTGGCCGGTGGGCAAGGAAATGACGTTGGCGGCGTCCATGTCGGCCTGGCCAAATTCAGGCTCATCAAAATGGTCGGCCCGGCCTGCATACACAATCCTGTCACCGTCAATGGCGAGCAATCCGCCGTCAATGATGCCGTGATCGGTGACAAGGGCACCCTGAATCAGAATTTTCGTGGACACGGGGGCAGGCGAGGGAACAGTCATGGGCCCAAGTCTAGTCAAGACGGACCCGAAAGTGCCTTAAAAAAGACGTGAGGCGCTGTCATCCACGCCGCGCATGGCGTCGTAATCGAGGGTTTTGCACTCAATACCGCGGTCGGTGGCAAGAGTTTTGGCCTGCGGCTTGATCTGCTGGGCAGCAAAGATGCCGCGGACCGGAGCCAGCAGTGGATCGCGGTTGAGTAGTTCTAGGTAGCGGGTCAGTTGCTCCACCCCATCAATGTCGCCGCGGCGCTTGAGTTCAATGGCCACCGTGGCACCGTTGGCGTCTCGGGCCAGAATGTCCACCGGACCGATGGCTGTGAAGTACTCCCGGCGAATCAAGGTGAAGCCGGTGCCGAGTAGTTCAATTTGTGCTGCCAACAGGCGCTGCAGATCGGCTTCAACGCCGTCCTTGATCAGACCCGGATCCGTGCCTAGATCGTGGCTGGATTCGTGGAGCTCTTCATAAATATTGATGATGAGCTGCTCATCGGCCTTCGTGGACTTCACAATCCACTGCGAAATCACACCCTCTTCCAGCTCGGCCTCATCAGGACCCACAGTTCGCAGGGTGGCTGGCGGGCTCATCCAGTTCAGCGGCTTGTAAGAGCCGCCGTCGGAATGCACCAGAACGGAGCCGTCAGCCTTGACCAACAGGAGCCGAACGGCGAGGGGAAGATGGGCTTTGAGGCGACCGACGTAATCGACGGAGCACTTTGCAATGACTAAACGCACGCCCTCCACTCTATCCCCACGCCCTCCCAAAGCTCGTACCTCGCTTCGGGGCCCTAGGTGCGTGGGCCGAGCTCAGCTTCGCGCAGGACCTGCCAGTGCGGCACAATGGAAGAATGCCCCGCTCGAACCATCCACGCCGCCGTACCTCCAATGCCAGGGGCTCTAGCAAGTCGCCGGGGCGGGGGCCACAGGGCGGTGGGGCGGTGGACGAGGACGGCGACGGCTTTGATATGAACCGAGCCAGGCTGGGCACTACCGCCACTGAATCAGCGCCCGACGGCGTCTGGGCAGTACGGACCATCAGCGCCGGGAACGCTCAGAAGTCATATACCTGCCCGGGGTGTCACCGTGCGGTTCCGCCCGGCTTGGCTCATCTGGTGGTGTGGCAAGAGGATGCCATGTTCGGTGCCGAGGCAGGATTGCGCGACCGCAGACACTGGCACAGCAATTGCTGGCGTGGGCGAAGCTACCGGTACAGGTAGGCTGGGCGCATGGTTTTTGATCCTAGCTCCCTTGACTTTGTTGATGCCGGCGTCCCTGTGCCGGTCCGCGCCTCCACCATCTTGCCCGCTGTGCGCGAGAACATTGAGCTGAGAACCGCAGACGGCCTGACCTTGGTGGGTGAATTGGCGCTGCCGGCCGACGGCGTCATCCGGGCCACGCTGATCACGCTGCATCCACTGCCTACTCACGGCGGCTTCATGGACTCACATGTCTATAAGAAGGCGTCCTACCGGCTGCCTGCCCTGGCCGGGATCGCAGTATTGCGCTTCAACACCCGCGGCACGGCATCGCCACGCGGCACCAGTGATGGCAGCTTTGAAGAAGGCATTGGTGAACGGCTTGATGTTGCCGCTGCCGTCCAGTTTGCCGTGGACCGCGGCTTGCCCAACCGCTGGCTGGTGGGCTGGTCTTTCGGCACGGAGCTGGTGCTCAAATATGGGGCCGAGGCCCCGGTGGCCCAGCAAGTGGAAGGCGCAGTGCTACTCTCGCCGCCACTGCATCGAGCCGTTGACGCCGATTTGGATGCGTGGGCGTCCTACGGGAAACCGCTCACTGTGCTGGTGCCGGAGTTTGACGACTACCTGCAGCCTGAAGCGGCCACCGAGCGTTTCTCCTTGGTACCGCAAGCCAAGCTGGTGGCCGTGGACGGGGCCAAGCACTTGTGGGTTGGCGAGAAGTACGCGGCCCGGGCCCTGAATGAAATTTCCTCGGCTGTGCTGGGGGCTCCCGTGGAATTGCCCGGTGACTGGCACGGAGCCGTTGCGGCGCTGCCAGCCTAAGCAGCGGGCTCGAGCAGCCAGCCTGAGCTGGCGGCTCGAGCCCGCGAGTTGTGATCTTGCTAGTTCTTATCCTGACGAGCGATGAAGACTTCCTTGACCAGCAGCATGACGGCCGCGGCAGTGGGGATAGCGATCAGGGCTCCGAGCACGCCCAGCAAGCTACCACCGGCAATGACCGAGATGACGGCAACAGCACCGGGCACAGCCACCGCCTTCTGCATGATGCGAGGCGAAATGAAGTAGGCCTCAAATTGCAGGTAAGCGAAGTAGCAGATGGCGTAAATCAGCGCTGTTTGCCATCCTGCGGTCAGGCTGACGGCAATCACCACAATGGCAGCGATCATGCCACCCACCAGCGGGATGAAGGCCAGCAGCGCCACAACGAAGGCCAGCAGCACGCTAAACGGCACGCCAAGAATGCTCATGACGATGAAGGCGAAGGTGGCGTTCAGAACGGCTACGCACACCTGGCCAATGACGTAGTTGCCTACGCCACGGGTGATTTCCTCGCTCAGTTCTTCGACTCTGGGGCGGCGAGAGCGAGGCGCCAGACGGTAGCCCCACTTCTTCATGGCCGGCAGAGATGCCAAGAAGTACAAGCTCAGAACCAGCACGATCAAGGTGCCAAAGAGCCCGTTCGCGATGTTCGTACCCACGCCCACCACACCGCCAAAGATTCCGCCCACAGCCTGGGCGTCCTGGAAGAACTTGGCAACCTGCTCATTGATGGTGTCCAGAACGCGGTACTGGACATCGAGCTGCTTGAAGAATTCAGAATTGAGAAAATCTCGGATCCAAACCGGGGCCTTGGTGACCAGCTGGGACGTCTGTTCCACGATTGTGGGGATCAGGGTGGCGAAGAACAAAGCCACCACGCTCAACAGACCCACCAGCACCAGGACTATGCCCAAGGGGCGTGGTACCTTGCGCTGTTCCAGCCAACGGACCACGGGGTCCAACCCCAAGGCAATGAACAAGGCAGTCACAATCCAAAGGAGCAAGGATTCAGTATTGGCCAGAATGTAGCTCAAGCCCAAGGCAATGCCAACACCCACAGTCCCCATGAACCCAAAGTAGATGGGGTGGCGGAACATGCTGCCTCCGGAGGATGCCTCTGCAGCAACGGCCGTCTCGCCGGGGCCATGAGGCGCTAGGGGCAGGTCAAAGCGCACCCGTGGCTGGGCGCCCGGAACTGGCTGGCGGAGCTTCTGCGCCACCCAGCCGCGCCAGCCCTTGGGGCTGGCTTCCATTGTGACGGCCACGGAAGCGCCCGACGCCGCGATCGGGGCAGCCGGGGCGGTCTTGCCAGCCGCTGCTTCTGCGGGATCGGCCGGGACCGCGGGCGCGCCTGCATCGTCGGGACCGGGGCCGGAGGGGCTTGGATCGGGGGAGGTATTCATGGTTTCTGCCTTCATAAACGGTGGTGTGGAGGCAAATTGTTCCACTTCCAACAGTGACTAGAGGTTACCAGCGCATCGAGGAACAGCCAGTGAGCAGCGCGGGTGTCAACGTGAGAAAAGTCAAAGAGGCATGCCCAATAGATAGGCGTTCGGTTACCCTTGAAGTAACGATCACAGCAGTGTTCCGTCGATGTTAGGTATGTTCTTGCGTTCAAAAATTGCAATTGTCCTGGCCATATTGGGTCTGTTGGTGTTGGGTACTGGCATTGGCCAGCGCACCATCTGGCTCCCGCCAGCCACGGTCACAGCCGCGACACCGGCGCAGGTTGCCGCTGCCCCGTTGACTGTCATTGGTCCAGACCTGCTCAAGACCCGCGACGGGCAGTTCACCATGACCATTAAGAGCGATGGACCCATGCAGCTTGCTGTTGGGCGTGAAGACGACATTATTGGTTGGATTGGCGATGCCTCCTACACCAAAATTGGTGCTGCCAATTCAGACTTCACGCAACTAGCCGCCACGAGCACCAAGGGCGAGGCCACTGTGCCCAACCCTGCGGGGTCCGACATGTGGGTTAGCGAAGAAAAAGCAACAGGCGAGCTGACGTACACCTGGCAGTCTCCCGGTCGTGGTGATTGGGCGCTTTTGCTCTCAGCCGATGGCAAGGCAGCGGCTCCCACGGACATTTCCATCACGGTTGACAATGAAGCCGGAACGCCGTGGGCTGTGCCGTTGATGATCATTGGTTCAGCACTGCTGGCCCTGGCCGCACTGATGTTCCTGATCTCACCCAACAAGGCCAAGGGCACTGCCGCACCCACTGCCGGGCGCCGTGCTGCTGGCCGAGGTCCCTCCGATCCGGCCACCGGCGCGCTGGACGTGGACAAGCTTGTTGCTGCCCGCGAGGCCGCTAAGGCCTCATCCGGCAGCGCTGACGCTGCCCCTTCCGCTGCGGCCCCCTCCACGATCGCGGAGGCCCGCAAGGCCGACGCGCCTGTCATAACTCCGGCGAAGGACGCAGCCGAACCCAAGCCAGCAACCGCAACGCCCAGCGATGCGACCTCTGCGCTGCCTGCCGTGTTGCTCAACCCCGGCTCAGCTGCAGATTCTGACGCAACTGCTGCTGCCAAGGATAATGACGCAACGGTCCCCGCTGATACCGAAGGTTCTGCCGCTACCGAAGATTCAGAATCGGACGCCAGCTCCAACAGCAAATCCGACACCGAGAAGGATTCAGGCGGCCACGATTCAGACGGCCCGGATTCAGATGGCCCGGATTCCGGCGGCCACGATTCACATGGCAACGGTTCAGATGGCGTGACCTCGCTCAAGAAGCAGGAACCCCGCAAGCCACGAGCCCGGAACAAGGGTGGAGCCGCTGGAGCCAAGGATGCCACTCCTCAGGACCCTACTGCTCAGGACCCCACGTCTCAGGATAAGGGTGGCCAGAATAAGAGTGAGTTCCATACAACTGAAAGCCCCGTGGCTATGGTCAAGAAGCGCATGAAGGCTTCGCTGCGCTGGGGTGCTGCACTGGCTGCAGTCCTGGTGGCAGGTAGTCTCAGCCCAGCAGTCGCCGCTGACCCAAGCACGCCGGCACCTGCCAGCGCCGCTGCCGAAGCCACCCCCGCTGTCTCCCAAACTCCGTCCTCGCCCGGGTTCCCAGGATTGCTGGACACCCAAGTTCAGCGCATTGCCACAGCAGTGGCAACGGCCGTTGCTGCCGGTGACGATGCCAAGAATGCCAAGGAACTCGAAACTCGCGTCAGTGGGATGGCCTTGGAAACTCGCGAGGCCAACTACAAAATTCGGGCTAAGGTAGCCAAGCAAGCTGCCATGGAACCAGTGAATGCCTCGAAGTTGCTGGCCAACGTTGTCACGACCACCGCCACGTGGCCCCGTTCGGCGCTGCTGGTCACGCAGGGTGAAAACAACGCCTTGCCGCAGTTGCTGACGCTGGTTCAGGCCAGCCCACGCGAGAACTACAAAATGGTCAATGCCACACCGCTGCTTCCCGGCCAGACCTTCCCGAAGGTGGACAAGGAAGGCACCAAGGAAATTGCCTTGGATTCCTCCGACGGATTGACGATGAGCCCCGCTGACGCCATTGCCGCACTGAGCGATCGTCTGACTAAGAGCGACAGCAAGTTCAAAGACACCTTCAACGACAGCGTTTACATCCAAAGTGTCCTTGATACCCAGGCAACCATCACCAAGGAAGCCAAAGACGCCACGTACGTATTTAGCCATAAGGCCGCCACCGATGCCGCAGTGAACCTGCGCACTGCTGATGGCGGGGTCATGGTGGTCGTCGGTTACAACTTTGGCATCACCGGAACAAGCAAGGCAAATGCCACCCTGACGGTCGGTGACGATGCGGCCGTATTCACCGGCGGCAAAGAAACCACCACAGGCTTCAGCCTTAACTATGCCGAGCCCGTCGTCATGTACATTCCGCCCAAGGACGGTGCCGGTAAGTTCACGATCTTGTCCGCAACCCGCAATCTGGTGGGCGGCAGTTTCAAGAAGTAGACTGCTGCCGAGGCGGGCTCAAGCACACTGTGCTGGAGCCCGCCTCTGTCAGTTTCAGCAAACGCTTACAACCATCATTTTCACCTGTCAGTTTCACCCGCGGCGAGAATTACCCAAGGCCGCCGCCCTGCCCAGTTAGAGTGAGATCATGAGTCAAAACAGCCCCATGTCACCGAACGGTCCGTCCGGAATTAACCTTCGCGGCGCCGTCGACCTTTCAGCCTTGAAGAACCGTGCCACGGCGCCAGCCACGGCCGCCGCAGCTGGCGCCCCCGCCGGCGGTTCACCATATGCGGTGGACGTCAACGAGCAAAGCTTCCAAGAATTTGTCCAGCTGAGCCAGCAGGTGCCCGTGGTGGTCGCCTTGGGATCGGCCCGCTCACAGCAGTCCGCAACCGTGACGGCCTTGCTGGAAAAGATCATCAACGAGTATGGCGGCCAGCTGGCACTGGGCCGTGTCGATGTGGATTCCAGCCCGCAGATCGCCCAAGCCTTTGGTGTCACAGCTGTCCCCACGGTGGTCGCGCTCATCAAGGGCCAGCCCGTGCCCATGTTTGAGGGCGAGTTGCCGGAGGAGCAGGTCAAGGAATTCTTCGCCGAACTCCTCAAAGTAGCCGCCAGCAACGGAGTGACCGGCAATCTGGGTGGCGCCAAGGATCCAGCCGCCGCCGAGCCACCGCCGTTGCCTCCTCTGCACCAGGCTGCCCGGGATGCCATTGACGCCGGAGATCTGGAGACTGCGCAGACAAGCTATGAAAAGGCTTTGGCGGAAAAGCCCAACGACGCCGACGCCAAGATTGGCCTGGCTCAGGTGCACCTCATGCTCCGCACTGCGCAGATTAATGTTCTCCAAGCCGAAGAATTCCGTACCCGGGCCGCTGGTGACCCTGATGATCTTGAGGCTGCATTGGCAGTGGCTGATTTGGACGTGACCGGCGGTCATGTGGAAGACGCGCTGGCGCGCCTGGTGAAGTTCATTGCCCTGCACTTTGGGCCCGAACGTGAGGATGCGCGGCTCCGTCTGCTGGAGCTGTATGAGGTGGTGGGTGTCAGCGATCCTCGCGTCTCGGCGTCGCGCCAGACATTGGCCCGCGCGCTCTTCTAGCCAACAGCCTTCTGACCGGCGCTGTTCTTGCCGGCGCTGTTCGCTCCGATGCGCCACCAGCCAGGAATGTCATCCTTTGGGATAAGTCACAGGGCCACTCTGGATTGCTAGGGTCGTGTTCATGAACAATTCTTTGGGGAGTACTTCAACTGACGGGCGCCCACCTGCCTTATCGATCCGCGGATTATCCAAGCATTTTGGCGAGAAAGTCGCCGTCAATAACATTGACTTGGACGTTCCGGCAGGTTCCTTCTATGGCTTGGTGGGGCCCAACGGTGCCGGCAAAACCACGTCACTGTCCATGGCAACGGGCCTTTTGCGTCCGGATGCCGGACAAGTGTGGGTCCACGGAGTGGATGTTTGGCACAACCCGTTGGAGTCCAAACGGCTCATGGGGTTGCTGCCAGACGGTGTCCGGCTGTTTGACCGGCTCACTGGCGAGCAGCTGGTGACGTATGCAGGTTTGCTGCGCGGCATGGACAAGGACACGGTGGCCGAACGCGTCAAGGACTTGCTGACTGCCCTTGACCTGAGCAAGGACGCCGGGACCCTGGTGGTGGACTACTCCGCCGGCATGACGAAGAAAATTGCCTTGGCCTCGGCACTGATCCACGCGCCGAGCCTGTTGGTCCTGGATGAGCCCTTTGAATCGGTGGATCCGGTGTCTGCGGCGAACATTCGCGACATCCTGCATAACTACGTGAACTCCGGCGGCACCGTCATTGTCTCCAGTCACGTCATGGATCTGGTCCAGCGCATGTGCGATCACGTGGCCGTCATTGCAGCCGGTCGCGTTCTGGCGGCTGGAACCGTAGATGAGGTGCGCGGGGAGATGAGCCTGGAAGACAAGTTCGTGGAACTTGTGGGCGGCCGGAACCAGACGGCGGGGTTGCAATGGTTGCGCACCTCCTAAGGCTTAAACTTGCGCTACTGCGCAACTCCCTCAAGCGCAGCCCCTGGCAATTGGTGGGCCTGATCTTCGCTGCCCTGTACGGTTTGGGCGTGCTGGGCATGCTGCTGGTGGGGCTGGGCTTCGCCGGCAGCGTTGGCGATGCAGAGTTCGTGGGCATGGTGATTGTGCTGGCAGGATCCGCACTGTTGGTGGGTTGGCTGATCATTCCCGTCTTGGCTTCCGGTCTTGATATGACGCTGGACCCTGCTCGCTTTGTCACCTATTCAATTCCCATGAAACAGCTCCTCACAGGGCTGGCCCTCTCAAGCTTCATTGGAGTCCCGGGTGTCGTGACTCTTGTGGCCGCCATGGGCACCGCCGTCGGGTGGTGGCGTTATCCTGGCGCGGCCGCAGCAGCGTTGATTTGCGGCGCCCTCGGCGCGTTGACGTGCATCATTGCCTCACGCGCCATCACGGCAGCCAGCACCAGCTTGGCCTCATCGCGCCGCTTCAAGGATGTCAGTGGGATCGTTGTGCTGGTGCCATTGATGCTCATGGGCCCCATCATCGCCGGTGTTACCAGCGGCATCAGCGATTTTTCGGTGTACTTGCCACAGTTGGCCACCACGCTGTCATGGACTCCGCTGGGTGCCGTGTGGGGCGTTCCTGCAGATATTGCCGTTGGTGCCTGGGGGCCGGCCGGGCTGAAACTGTTGATAGCCCTTGCCACCCTGGCTGTTCTGACGTGGGTGTGGAAACTGTGCTTGGTCAAGGCCTTGGTCACCCCTGCCTTCTCCGGAGGGGGCCGCCGCACGGCTGGCAAGTTGGGTTTCTTTGTCCGGTTCCCGCAGACCCCAACGGGCGCGGTTGCCGCGCGTTGCTTGACCTACTGGTTCAGGGACCCGCGGTACAGCGCCGGGCTACTGATTGCGCCGTTGATCCCACTCGTCATGGTGTTTGGCGGGACGCAGGCTGCCGGGCTTGAGGCTGTGGGCCCCATCCTCAGCTACGCCGGTGCCTTTGCCGCGTTCATGGTGGCGTGGAGCATCTCCGCTGACATCTCCTACGACAACACTGCCTTTGCCCTGCATCTTGCCACCGGCGTTTCCGGCAAGGCAGACAGGACTGGACGGGTTATGGCAGCGGCCGTTCTGGCTCTGCCGCTGGGACTGCTGTTCGCGGTGGCCGGGTCCGTCGTGGCAGGTGACTGGCAGATCCTGCCGGGCGCACTTGGTTTGGTGCTCGGTGCCACAGGTGCCGGGCTTGGTTTGGCCAGCGTTTTCTCCTCTAGATTCACCATGGTGGTGCCGCTGCCGGGGGAGAGCCCCATGAAGTCCAAGCCGGGTAACAACTTCGCCACGGTACTCATCCAGCTGTCCGGTTTTGCCGGTGCCGGGGTGCTAGCCGCCCCGGTTGCGGTGCTGATTATCATTGGCGCTGTGGCCCATCTGCCACTCTTTTTCTGGCTGGCATTGGTTGCCGGCGTTGGTTTGGGGGCGCTCTATGTGTTCTTCGGAATCCGGATGGGCGCCGAACAATATAACAAGCGGGGACCGGAATTATTGCAAGCTGTTTCTGTAGACCGCTGACTCTAGATAAGGTTAGAGCTAAACAGCAGATGCAAGGCAATAGCGCCCCGTCAGCCGCCGCTTCCGGTGTGCTCTGATGGGGCGTTATTACTCTGGGGTTGCTTTCTGTAATTAGCCATGGGCCGCATTTTCTCGCGGCATTGAAAGGAAGCGTGTTTCATGGAGGTCATCATCCTCCCGACCAGCAAGGAAATTGGGGCGCTTGCCGCCGACTCGATTGAAGCCTTGGTGCGCAACAAGCCCAACGCCGTCATTGGTCTGGCCACAGGTTCTTCACCGCTGCCCATCTACGACGAGCTGGCTCGTCGCCACGAGGAAGGCCTGAGCTTTGAAGGTGTCAGCGGCTTTGCACTGGATGAGTACGTGGGCCTGCCGGTTGGACATTACGAGTCCTACCGTGAAGTGATTCGTCGTGAATTCACCAACCGCGTGGACGTTGCCGCGGAGAATGTTCACGGTCCCGACGGCGCAAGCGATGACATTGCCGGCGCCTGCCTGGCCTACGAGGCCGCCATTGTTGCTGCCGGCGGCATTGACCTGCAGATCCTCGGCGTTGGCACCAATGGACACATTGGCTTCAATGAGCCGGGCTCCTCGCTGGCGTCACGCACACGTATCAAGACCCTGGCCGAGCAGACACGCCAGGACAATGCGCGCTTCTTCGATAACATCGATCAGGTGCCGCACCACGTAGTGACCCAGGGTCTGGGCACCATCATGGATGCCCGCCACGTGGTGCTGGTGGCCTTCGGAGCAGGCAAGGCTGAGGCCGTGCGTGACTTCGTCGAGGGACCCGTTACGGCAACGTGCCCCGCCTCGGTCCTGCAGTTCCACCCGCGTGCCACCATCATCATTGATGAGGCCGCAGCCTCCAAGCTTGCCGGCGCGGACACCTACCGCCACGCCTACAACAACAAGCCGAACTGGCAAGGCGTCTAAAGAAAAACCTTCGACGGCGGGAGCCCACCTTCACATCAACGGTGGGCTCCGTCGTTCGCTGCGGGTCCCTCGGCAGCTCTCTTAGCAACACTCCGGAAAACCCTCCCTCACCTTTTGGGGTGTTTTGCCGGACCCTCCCTCACCTTTTGGGGTCTGAAATCACCAGAGGAAAGTTGGTGCCTCGGTGAGTCGCGGACGTGAACACGGTAGACTGGTTTCATGAGTTTGCCTCCAGATCCTTTCGAAAATGATCCCCTGCACAGCCCCGGTCAGACCGGTGGCTCAACGGCCGTTATTGAACGCCAGGAATTGCGTCAAGAAGTAGAGCCGGGCGACAGCGAACGGTTCTCGCACTATGTGCGCAAGGAAAAGATCATGGAATCGGCCATGACGGGCGAGCCTGTGATTGCTCTCTGCGGCAAGGTCTGGACACCCGGACGCGATCCTCAGAAGTTCCCTGTTTGCCCCGAATGCAAAGAGGTTTACGACGGGCTGCGCCCTGAAGGCGGCAAGGGCAAGGGCCCCAAGAAACCCAAGAAGTAACGGGAATCTTAATTCTTAGTGTGACCGGCGAAAAGCCGTTGATTGGCCGTGCCCGGAATTGGGTGCGGAAGCGTGAAAGAGTGACTTTGACTGTAACAAGGATGGCGGAAATTTCGTGACGGAGACATTGTTTGGTGGCCCGTCGCTGCCTCCGGCCTATCCTGAGCGCGCAGCGTGGGGCACGGCCCAAAAGCTGCGTGCATGGCAGACCGAGGCCATGGAGAAGTACTTCAGCGATAACCCGAAGGACTTCTTGGCGGTGGCAACACCCGGTGCCGGAAAGACCACGTTTGCCCTGCACATCGCTACCCAGTTGATCGCCCGAGGGATGATCAACCGGGTCACCATCGTCACCCCCACGGACCACCTCAAGCGCCAGTGGGCTGATGCCGCGGCACGCGTGGGAATCGCCATTGACCCCAACTTCAAGAATGCTGATGGCCGCCACGGCAAAGGCTTCATTGGTGTGGCCGTGACGTACGCACAGGTTGCCAGCAAACCTTTGCTGCACCGGGCCAAGACGGAAGCCGCTAAAACGCTTGTCATCATGGATGAAATTCACCACGGCGGTGACGCACTGTCCTGGGGCGACGGTATCCGCGAGGCCTTCGATCCTGCTGCTCGCCGGCTTGCCCTGACAGGTACCCCGTTCCGATCCGACACCGCGGCCATTCCGTTTGTGGAATACGCCGAGGACAAGGACGGTATCCGCCGGTCCAAGGCCGACTACACCTATGGCTACGGCGAAGCACTGAAGGACCATGTGGTCCGTCCTGTCATGTTCATGGCGTACTCGGGTCAGATGCGGTGGCGCACCAGTGCCGGCGAGGAAATGGCTGCGAGCCTAGGCGAAGCCGTCACGAAGGACGTTACTGCTCATGCGTGGCGTACCGCACTGAACCCTGATGGGCAGTGGATTCCGGCCGTTCTGGCGGCCGCTGACAAACGACTCACCGAAGTACGCCGGGCGGTCCCCGACGCTGGCGCCATGGTGATCGCAACAGATCACGAGGACGCGCGCGCTTACGCCGCCGAGTTGAAGAAGATCACCGGAGAATCGCCCACGGTGATCCTCTCCGATGACTCCAAGGCCTCTGACAAGATTGACGCCTTTTCCGCTGGCGATAAGCGCTGGATGGTGGCGGTGCGCATGGTCTCCGAAGGCGTTGACGTGCCCCGTCTGGCCGTTGGCGTGTATGCGACATCGACGGCCACACCGTTGTTCTTTGCCCAGGCCGTAGGCCGTTTCGTGCGCGCCCGCAAAAGGGGAGAGACGGCGTCGATCTTCCTGCCGTCAGTGCCGAACCTGATGGAACTCGCCAACCAGCTGGAGCTGGAGCGTGACCACGCCCTGGACCGCCCCGACAAGGATCCCGACGGGTTCATGGAGGAAGACGATGAGATGGAGGAGGCCAACCGCGAGGAGAAAGCCTCTGACACGCTGGAGAAATTCAAGTTCGAAGCCCTCGAGTCCCAGGCCTCGTTTGACCGCGTGTTGTTCGACGGCGGTGAATTCGGCACAGGCGGTGCTATTGGCAGCGAAGACGAACTGGACTTCCTTGGTATTCCCGGGCTGCTCGACGCCGATCAGATGGGACTGTTGCTGCGCCAGCGCCAGGCCGATCAGCAAACGCGCAAGCGCAAGAAAGCCCCAGCGGCAGAGCCCGAAGCCCCGCCGCTGATTGACCACCGCATGTTGATGGACCTGCGCGGAGAACTGGCCAAGAACGTTTCAGCATGGAGTGCCCGCTCCGGTATGCCCCACGGCATGGTGCACAGCGAACTGCGCCGCATCTGCGGTGGGCCCGCCGTGGCTCAGGCCAATGAGGCGCAGCTGCAGACCCGCATGAAGAAGTTGCAAGACTGGTTCATCGGCCGCAAATAACGCGACAGGAGGCGCAGGGGCCGGAATTCCCTCGCGGGCAGTAAGATTTACTCGGTCGCTGGGCGACCTTGAAAATCCATCCCCGCTCCGGGAATCCCGGCTCCTGATGTTTGTCCCGGACCTGCGCCGCTACTTGAGCTCTACGCCAGCGTCTTCGAGCTCTTCGAGGGCTTCTTCGCTGGCGTCATCGTCCACGCCCGCCACGTAGTCACGTAACACTGTGGTGTTGTAACCGGCATTGATGGCGTCCAAGGCGGTGGCGCGGACGCAGTGATCCGTGGCGATGCCGACGATGACGACATCGTCGACGTCGTTCTCGCGCAGCCAGTCATCCAGGCTGGTAGGGGCGTCGCCGTCCTCATCGACTGATTCGTGAGCTTCGCGTTCGCCCACGGCGACCTCGTCCTCAGGGGCGAGCAATCCATCGAAACCTGAGTAGGCGGCGTCGAACTTGCCTTTGCGGAAGTACGCGTCAATGTCCTCGGTGTCCAAGTTGCGGTGCAACGCTGCTCCCTTGCTGCCCGCCACACAGTGCACGGGCCAGCTCGTGACATAGTCCGGGGTCTCGGAGAAATGCGTTCCGGGATCAATGTGCCAGTCCTGAGTGGCCACGATGAAATCGAAGTCCGTAGCCTCGGACAATAGTTCGGTGATCTCAGTGGCGAGGTCGGCCCCGCCGGTGACAGCTAGTGAGCCGCCTTCACAGAAATCGTTCTGTACGTCAACAATGATGAGGGCCTTGGCCATGGGGTGTCCTTTACTTCGCTACTGCAATTGCTTGTTCGTATTCGGTGGGGATGACTGGTTCCCCGCGCTGGAGCCTGCGTGCAGCTCCAGGCATTTCTGCCATGGAAGCCGTGTGGCGGGCGGTGGCCCGCACCACGCCTTCTGCTCCGGTCCAACCGGGTGCCAGCACGCCGTCGTTCATGAATTCTGCCAGCAACGGGCGGTCATTGGCATCTGCCTCGGGGCGGTGGCCGATGCCAATGACCTCGGCGGTGGCAATGCCGGAATCGTTCAGACGGCGCATGGCGTACTTGCGCCCGCCAACACTGGCCTTGCCCTTGGCAGCCTTGGCGACAGAAACAAACTCGCCGTCATCTCCTTCGCGGGAAACCAATTTGTACACCATCGACGCCGTGGGGGCGCCCGAGCCGGTCACGAGCGAGGTGCCCACGCCGTAGGAATCCACGGGCGCGGCGGCCAGCGCTGCGATAGCGAACTCGTCCAGGTCGCTCGTGACGGTGATGCGCGTGTTCGTGTTGCCAAGCGAGTCCAGCAAGGCGCGAACATCCCGCGCCTGGGCGAGCAGATCGCCCGAGTCCAACCGCACCCCGCCCAAGGCTGGGCCAGCGATTGCGACGGCCTTACGGACGGCCGCTTCGACGTCGTACGTGTCAACCAACAGCGTGGTGCCGGCTCCCATGGAACCGATCTGGGCGCGGAACGCCTCCTCCTCGGAATCGTGCAGGAGCGTGAAGGAATGGGCGGCGGTGCCCTGGGTAAGGACGCCGTAACGCAGGCCGGCTTCGAGGTTGGAGGTGCTGTTGAAACCGGCAATCACGGCGGCGCGCGAGGCAGCCACGGCGGATTCCTCATGCGTGCGCCGAGAACCCATCTCAATGCACGGGCGGGCACCGGCGGCACCAATCATCCGCGACGCTGCCGAGGCAATGGCGGAGTCGTGATTCAGAATGGAGAGCACGTACGTTTCCAGGATGCAGGCCTCGGCAAACGTGGATTCAATGGTCAAAATGGGCGAATTCGGGAAGTAAAGTTCGCCCTCTGCATAACCGTAGATATGCCCGGAGAACTTGAAATCGGCCAACCAAGACAACGTTTCGTCGTTGACAACGTTGTTTTGGGCCAGGAAATTCAGCTCGTCAGGGCCAAAGCGGAACTGTTCCAGACCTTCCAAAATACGGCCCGTTCCGCCAACAACTCCATAGCGGCGGCCGTCGGGCAGGCGCCGAGCGAACGCCTCGAACACACTGCGGCGGTGGGCGGCACCGGAGTGCAGTGCAGCCTGAAGCATGGTCAGCTCGTAGTGATCTGTAAACAGTGATGTGCGGGGCTGGCCCCAGCTTGATGGAGTAGTCACAGAATTCACTTTAGTGGGGCAACACTAGAATGGACATATGAGTGTCAGCACAGCCCCGGAAACAGACCGGGAAGTATCAACGCGCGAACTCATCTCCCCGGACATCCCCTGGGAATTAATCGTGTGGAACGACCCGGTTAATTTGATGAGCTACGTCAGTTACGTCTTCCAAAGTTATTTTGGCTATTCAGAGGCAAAGGCGGCGAAATTAATGCTGGAGGTCCACACCGAGGGTAAATCCGCGGTGGCCCATGGGTCCAAGGAAAAGATGGAGGCCCACGCCGTTGCCATGCACGGATTTGGCCTCTGGGCGACAGTTCAGAAGGGCGGCCCCCGTGGCTAAGGCCTTCTCCGCCGGCCGTCGCGGCATCACCGGTTTCTTAGAACCCGCCGAACGCGACCTTCTGCGCAAGCTTTTCACCGACATCATCACCATGCTCGAACCGGACACCCCGGCGCATGAGGACCCGTTGGCAGCCCTGATTGGCCTGGACATGGACGTTTCTGTGCCCGTGGATCCCGCTCTCTTGCGGCTCCTGCCTGACGCTGTGAAGAACGACGCCGACTCCGCCCTTGAATTCCGTCAGCTCACCGAACGCTCGCTGCGAGAAACGAAGATTGGTGCCCTCCGTGCGGCCTCCTTGGGGTTGGAGAGCGACAAGCTGGTCTTGAATGCCGAAGGCGCCAAGCTGTGGGCCATGGCCCTGAACGATGTTCGGCTGGTGCTGGCCGAAAGGTTGGAAATTCGGGACGAGGAAGATGCCGAGCGGATCCATGAGGTGCAGGACTGGGGTGACGCGGACGACGTCGAAAGTTACCTTTCACTGGTCTACAACTTTGTCTCCTGGCTCCAAGAAAGCCTGGTTCAAGCCATGCTGTCAGCCATGGCGCGCAGCAAATAGGGCCGCGTGCAGCGTCGAGCAGAAAATTGTGTCATTGGGCGCAATTAATACTGTCGGGGCTACAAACGAACTATTGTTGAATCGATGATGAGCACACAATCAGCCAATCCCCAGTACACATCCGCCATGAGCGCGCAGGCTAGCGTCGTGGCGGATCGGCCCATCGGAATTTTCGATTCTGGGGTTGGGGGATTGACTGTGGCCCGTGCGGTGATTGATCAGCTCCCCAACGAGTCCATCCTGTATGTGGGCGACACGGCCAAGGGGCCCTATGGGCCGCTGCCGATCGCCGAGGTACGCGCCAATGCGCTCGGGGTCATGGATGAATTGGTTGATTCGGGTGTCAAGCTTCTGGTCATAGCGTGCAACTCAGCGTCCGCGGCCGTGCTGCGCGACGCCCGGGAACGCTACACGGCCCGCTATGGAATTCCAGTCATCGAGGTCATTCAGCCGGCCGTGCGCCGCGCCGTTGCCGCTACCCGGACCGGCAACGTTGGCGTCATTGGCACCGTGGCGACGGTGGGCTCGCGCGCCTATAACGACACCTTTGCTGCAGCCCCGGATCTGACCATCACCTCCGTTGCCTGCCCCGATTTTGTGCGGTTCGTTGAATCGGGCATCACCGCCGGCCCGGAGTTGCTGACCACGGCCCAAAGGTATTTGGCCCCACTCAAAGAGGCTGGCGTGGACACCCTGGTGCTTGGCTGCACCCACTACCCGCTGCTGACGGGTGTTATTTCCTTTGTCATGGGCGATTCCGTGACACTGGTTTCCAGCGCCGAAGAAACCGCCAAGGATGTCTATAAGGCCTTAGTGACCCACGATCTGGAACGTGTTTCACGGTCGGCACCTACCCACCAATTTCTCTCCACTGGCGACGCTGACAGCTTCGGCATCCTGGCCCGGCGCTTCTTGGGCCCGGAGGTGCGCGGCGTCGAGCAGGTCAGCCACGTGTCAGCGCATTACCCCACCGGCGCACTGGCACGGATTACCCCCGACATGATTGCCGCCGCCCGGCAAAATTCCTCCGGTGTGGCAGTCACACAGCACTCTAATTTTGTTTTGGAGGAATCCATGGGCAGACTGGCTGTTCCGGGAAATGTTGCGGGGGAGCGAACATGAAGTTAACGATTGTTGGATGTAGCGGGTCCTTTCCCGGTCCGGCGTCGCCCGCGTCCTGTTACCTGCTCACAGCGCACGACGGCGTTCGGCCGTGGCGAGTGCTCATTGATTTGGGCAGCGGCGCTTTGGGGGCGGCGCAGAAATACATGGATCTTGAGGACATCGACGCGATTTTCCTCAGCCACCTTCACCCCGACCACTGCATGGATTTGTGCGGCCTACATGTGGCTGTCCGCTGGAACCCGGAGGGCTGGCATCGGGGCCGAATCCAAGTCTGGGGACCGGCAGAAACAGCGGATCGGCTCGCCACCGCTTATGGGCTGGACCTAGATCCGGGCATGCGCGAAGAATTTGATTTCATCAACTGGGCCGAGCGCGAACCAGTCACGGTGGGCCCGTTTAAGGTCACTCCCTATTCAGTCAACCATCCCACTCCCGAGGCCTATGCGCTGCGGGTGGAGGTCACCGAGTACGACGGCACCGGCATGGACCGCACCGCCGTCCTGACGTACTCAGGTGACACTGACAGTTGTCAGGCCCTAGAAGATGCCGCCCAGAACGCGGACTTCTTCTTGTGCGAAGCGGCATTCATTGAAGGCCGTGATGACAACATCAAGGACGTCCACCTCACCGGAAAACGTGCTGGGGAAGCCGCAGCGCGGGCCAATGTGAAGCGGCTGCTACTAACCCATATCCCTGTGTGGACTGACAGCAACACCGTGGTCGAAGAGGCCCGTGGGGTCTTTACGGGCGGCGTGGCCGCGGCCGTTGCCGGTGTGCACTACACCATCTAGCGCTCCCTCTTTGTGAGGAGCGGATCCTCTTCATCACCGATCAAGATTGCCATTCATGAATGAGATGCCACGCGATAAGAGTGCACCTAACAACGGCAGGGCCGGGCAGGCACCCGTTGCGCCGGCCGTCATGAATACCATCTTCTGGATGCTCATGGGTGCTGCTGTTGCGCAGATCATCGCGGCTATTTTTGGTGTTCTACATGCCAGCTCCGATGCCTACCGCGAGGATGCCATCAAGCAACTGGCGGCCCAAAACGTCACTGACGTAAACGCCGACATGCTGGAAATGATGTCTGTGGCAACCGTGGGAACCATCACTGTCATGGCCGTGGCAGCAGTCATCCTGTATGTGGTGATTGGCCTGTTCCTAAAGAAAGGCATGGGGTGGGCGCGCCTTGCCGGCACCGGACTGGCATTGATTTCATTCGCCCGCTACATGGGCGTGAACACTCCCGGTGGCATGGCCACGCTCCTCCAGATCGTCCTCGGAGTCGCCGCCATTGTGCTGTGCTTCATGGGTCCAGCCGCCGTGTTCTTCAAGGACAAGAGAACCCACAAGCTGGCTCGCAGAAAGAACGCACGCCTCGCCCGGTAGCGCCTTCCGGCCTCCCCAACCTCGCTTCGTCCCCAGCCGCTCCCACCGCTCGCGGCTTGTGGGCCCACGGCCGTGGCCCCTCGCCCGGTAGCGCCTTCCGGCCTCCCTAACCTCGCTTCGTCCCCAGCCGCTCCCACCGCTCGCACTCTCGCGGCGGGTCCCTCGCGGCTTGTGGGCCCACGGCCGTGGCCCCTCGCCCGGTAGCGCCTGCCGGCCTCCCCAACCTCGCTTCGTCCCCAGCCGCTCCCACCGCTCGCAAGCTCGCGCTGGGTCCCTCGCGGCTTGTGGGCCCACGGCCGTGGCCCCTCGGCCGGTAGCGCCTCCCAGCCTCCCCGACCTCGCTGCGCTCGGCCGTGGCCCCTCGGCCGGTAGCGCCTCCCAGCCTCCCCGACCTCGCTGCGCTCGGCCGTGGCCCCTCGGCCGGTAGGCTTATCCCCATGACTTCCTCTGAAATACTTCGCGCCGACGGGCGCACCAACGACCAGCTCCGCGACATCACCATCACCCGCGGCTGGTCCAAGCAGGCCGAAGGTTCGGCCCTGATCGAATTCGGCAACACCCGCGTGCTGTGCACCGCCTCCCTGACCCCCGGCGTGCCGCGCTGGCTCAAGGGTGAAGGCACCGGCTGGGTCACGGCCGAATACGCCATGCTTCCCCGCGCCACGAACACCCGTAACTCCCGCGAATCCGTCAAGGGCAAAATCGGTGGCCGCACCCACGAGATCTCTCGTCTGATCGGCCGCTCACTGCGCTCCATCATCGACACGAAGGCTTTGGGCGAGAACACGATCGTCCTGGACTGTGACGTGCTCCAGGCCGACGGCGGCACCCGCACCGCGGCCATCACTGGCGCCTACGTGGCCCTCGCCGACGCCATTGCGTTCGCCAAGGAAAACAAGCTGATCGCCAAAAACGCCCAGCCGTTGATCGACACCGTCTCCGCCATCTCCGTCGGCATCATCGACGGTGTCCCCATGCTGGATCTGCCCTACGTTGAAGACGTGCGCGCCGAGACAGACATGAACGTTGTGGTCACCGGCTCCGGCAAGTTCGTTGAGGTGCAGGGCACCGCTGAAGGTGCACCGTTCGATCGTGACGAGCTCAACCAGCTCCTGGATCTGGCCCTGATCGGCACCACGCAGCTGGCCCAGATCCAGCGCGAGACCCTCGGTAACTAGTGAGCGCGCCCAAACTGGTCCTCGCCACCCACAACCAGGGCAAATTGCGGGAGCTGCGCGAGTTGCTCCGTGGCCAGATTCCTGGTCTGGATGTGGACAGTGACGTGCTCGACGCCGGAGCAATCGACGCCCCGGATGTCGCCGAAACAGGGGTCACCTTCGCGGAGAATGCGCGGCTGAAGGCACACGCTGTGGCCCAGTTCAGCGGCGCACTGGCTATTGCCGATGATTCAGGGTTGGCCGTGGACGTGCTGGGCGGAGCCCCCGGCATCTTCTCGGCCCGTTGGGCTGGTGCCCACGGAGATGACACAGCAAACCTGAACCTGCTCTTGGCTCAGCTGGGCGACATTTCACCCGAGCACCGTGGCGCGCGCTTTGTCTGCGCCGCGGCGCTGGCCAACCCGGACGGATCCTTGGACATAGTGGAGGAAGGGACCCTCGAGGGAACCTTGCTTCCCGAGCCCCGGGGTGAGGGCGGCTTCGGCTATGACCCGATCCTGCAGCCTGTGGGCATGGACGTTTCATGCGCCGAGCTGAGCAGCGCGGAGAAGAACGCCATCAGCCACCGGGGCAACGCCTTCCGGGCGCTGCTGCCACACATCGTCAAGGCACTTTCCTAAGCTCCCAAGAGCTCCTGCACCTCTCCCGCGACGCCGAAAGGGGAGTAGTTGGCAATGTTCGTCACGAACATTGCCAACTACTCCCCTTTCGGCGCGAGAGGGCTCCGAGGTTCGGCGCAAGCGGGCTCCCAGTGGGAAGCCGGCAGGGGCGTTTTACGCCTCCGAGGCCTTCTTTTTGCGGTGCTTGCTCATGGCCTTCAGGAACTCGATGCCGATCGGAATGATGGACACGGCAACGATGCCGATGAAGATGATGTCCAGGTTGTGCTGAACCCACGGCACGTTGTTACCCAGAACGTAGCCCAGGTAGGTGACACCGCCAGCCCATGCGATGGCGCCAATGGCGTTGAAGAGCATGAACTTGCGCATGTCCATCTTGGCGACGCCCACAATAACAGGGACAAAGGTGCGCACGATCGGAACAAAGCGGGCCAGGATCAGGGCCTTGCCGCCGTGCCGTTCAAAGAAGGCGTGGGCGCTGTCAACATGCTGTTTCTTGAAGAGCTTGGAGTCCGGCTTGTTGAAGATGGCCGGGCCGGCTTTGTAGCCAATGAAATAACCCAGCTGGTTGCCCACAAAACCTGAGACGATCAGCAAGCCCATGAGCACCCAAATGTTCACGGGCATGGCGCCGGTGCTGACCAACAATCCTGCGGTGAACAAGAGCGAATCACCGGGCAGGAAGAAGCCCACCAGCAGGCCTGTCTCGGCGAAGATGATGCCGCAGGCAATGATGACCACCCAAAAACCCAGGGCAGGGTGGTTCAAGAGGTTCATCGGATCGAGCCAGTCGGGCAGCAGTCCCAGAGAAGGAACGGCCCCATGGCCCACGAGAGCGGGCAGGACGGAGTCATTCAATGCAGTAAGTATCACACTCCAAGATTACGGTACTTCGCTGTACGTTCTCTCCACCTATAGGAGGATATTACGGCCGTATCCTTGGGCCGAGGGCATTGGACAGTGGGGAGTGCGACAGGGAAGCCGGGTTTATCAGTGCAGTGCCCGTGGTGTGCCGGGGGTAGCCTTGAAGGGTGGCTTTGGACTTTACAGCAATTGATTTTGAAACTGCCAACGGATTTAGGGGATCGCCCTGCTCCGTTGGCCTCACAAGGGTCCGTGGCGGGGTGATTGTTGAGGAAGGATATTGGCTCATGCGCCCGCCCGAGGGGCATGACCACTTTGATTCGCGCAACATCACCATTCACGGCATCACCCCCGACGACGTCGCCGGCTCCCCACGTTTTGCCGACGTCTTTGGCGAGGTCAACGCCTTCATTGGCGCGGACGCGCTCGTGGCGCACAACGCAGCCTTCGATCTTGGCGTGATCCGCTCCGCCTCCGAGGTCTCGGGCCTGGCAGCCCCTGCGTTTGACTACGCCTGCACAGTGGTGCTCTCGCGCAAGAACTATTCACTGCCGTCGTACTCGCTGCCTTTTGTGGCCGAGGCCGCCGGTGTTCCGCTCCGCAACCACCACGACGCCACTGAGGATGCCCGGGCCTGTGCTGGGATCATGGTGGACATTGCTCGCAAGCACGGAGTTGACTCGGTGCGCGGTGTGTTTGAGTCGATGAGGTTGGCCATGCCGCACGCCGACGCCTACGACCCAGCCACGGATGAGGTTTCCAAGGCCACCCGCTCCGCCCTGGAACGCATCGCGGAAATGAAGGACGGACTCGCCAATGGCACGGCTCGCGGTGGCCGCTCCAGCTGGTCCACGGAAGGTCCCAACCCCGAGCCGAATGCCCATGCCGATGTGGCGCATCCACTGTTTGGCCAAACTGTTGTGTTTACGGGCGATCTCAGCCTGGGCCGGCCCCAAGCGAAAACCATGGCCGCCGCCCACGGCGCCCAGTGCGCCAGCAACGTGACCCTGAAAACTACTGTTCTGGTGGTGGGCAGTGGCTTCGCCGCCGCTGACCTGAGCAACGGCCGGCTGACGTCCAAGGCCAAGCGTGTGCTTGACCTGCAACGCCGCGGGCAGGGCATAGAGGTGCTCTCCGAGGGCGAGTTCATGCAGATGGTGGGCTAGCTCCGCCGGACTGCTGAGGACTACGCTTTCTTGCATGGCCCACGTTCCGCTGCGGGAAGATCTTTGCCTACTTCGGCCAAGGACAGCAGGACCATCCACGGGATGCCTCAGTCCAGGTTCTGCCCGAGGCTGGTGAACGCGAGGCACTCTTGGCGGATCAGCGCTTCTTCATCCTCTCCTATAGTGGGCCTTACGGCTGGGTGGGGCTAGACCTCAGCGTCGATCGCCCTGACTGGCAAAAAATCGCCGAACTGCTCGATAGCTCCTACCGGCAGCTCCTACCGGCGGATTGCCCCTGCCCGGTGTTGGGCATTACTGGACCAAGACGGCTCCCCGGCCGACCGGCACCTCTGACTGATGCCAACGCGTGCGTGCTGAACCCGACTGCACCGTTGTGTTGCCCGCAGCACCAGTTCGTCATGCGGCGCAACAAAGCTAGGGGCCCGGCGCCCGCAGTTCTACTCTGAGCTATGAGTCAACTCGCAGACATTCCCGCAGCCACTGAATTCATCCAGCCCGAATTCACTGACCAGGAATCCGTGCCGCCGGCCGAGGCCGGTCTGCTCAAACGCATCTTCGCTTTTCCGAACCCCGTCAACGAATATGCTGCGCGCTGCACAGCGGGCCTTGTGGTGGTGATGGCGCTGGTGGCGATCCTGACTCAGTGGGAATGGCTGGTGGGAGTCATCGCCGCGGGGTTCATCCTGCGCCTAGCCTTTGGTCCGCGAATCTCCCCGGCAGCACTGCTGTCAGTGAAGGTTCTGGCGCCTCGCTTGGGCCAAGCCAAATTGGTGCCGGGCCCGCCCAAGCGCTTTGCTCAGGGCATCGGAGTCTTCATATCCGTCGCTGCCTTTATCCTGTTGCTGGCTGAGCTGCCGCTGGCCGGATGGGCCCTGATGGCCCTGCTGTTGGTGGCAGCCTCGCTGGAATCATTTATTGGCCTGTGCCTGGGCTGCATTCTATTCGGCGTCCTGGTGCGCCGCGGACTCATCCCAGCCGGAATCTGCGACGAGTGCGCCAACGTCAACTTCCGGAGCCGTTGAGAGCTGGGCTTTTTTACTCCGGTCTCTCGTTCCGTTAGCGGCTAGGCCCCGGTGGTCAGCTTGATGAACTCAGCGCCCAAACGGCGGATCACCGCGGGAGCCTCGCACAGCGTCAACCACGACGGCGGGAGCGCGGCTTCTCCGTAGAGCGCACCAAGGATGTTCCCGGCAATGGAAGCAGTGGAGTCGCTGTCTCCGCTGTGGTTGGTGGCGAGCCGAATGGCAGCCAAAAAATGATCCACGGGTGAGCCCGCCGCCTGCTCGGTGACCAACACCGAATACACGGCAACGGCCAAGGCTTCTTCCGCAACCCAACCCAACCCCAGCGTTTCGGTGAGGGAGTCGCCGGACAGGGGTGCGCCGTCGTGCGTGGAAAGCGTCAATGCTGACTCGAGCCGAGCCAGCAAATCCTGATCGGCTGAAGGCTCGCCAGCGGCACGATCCCGGGCGGATTCGCCCGCCGCACGCAACGGGAGCCCGGCAATGACGATCTGGTGGATGAGCCAGCTAAACGCGCCGGAGGACTGGCGGGCGGACGGGTGACCGTGGGTGAGTGAGGCGGCGTCGGAGCTGATCTTGTAGATGGTTTCCGCGTCAACATTGGGCAACAGGCCATAGGGGGCCGAGCGCATGACGGTCCCGCAGCCCTTGGAATCGGGGTTGACGGGACGGAACACGGTACCCATGTGGCCGGTGGCAAGGCCCGTTACGCAGGCGTTGCCGGGGTGGCGCTGATGGTGGAGGACGCTCTGGGAATCAATCCAGCGAGGGGCCTGCTCGGGGGCGTGCTCGGCCGTTTCAATGCCCTGCGTTTTTAGCCAGCGCAGGTAGGCGAGCCACTGGCAGGCGTTGATGTCGGCGCCCACGCCATTGTTGGCCCACTCCAGAACATCGAGGAGACCGTCGAGCGTGTAGAGGGTCATCTGGGTGTCATCGGAAAAGTGAGCGGTGCCGGTTGCCTGAGACAAATCCACCAGCAACGACGGGCCGAACTTTGCATGGATGTCAGCCAGGGAATCGAACTCTACGAGGTAGCCGAAGGCGTCGCCCAACGCGCCGCCCATGAGGGTGCCCTGAACACGGCTGGCAAAGTCGGCGGGGACAGGGGTGTGAACGGGAGTTGTCATGGATCCAATTTACCGTTTCCTGAACGCTTTGCGGTTCTTTCCGGTTGCCGGCGGGCGCCGGATCTGTGAGGGCTGGCGGCGGCACTGCTGAGTGCGAGGTGGCCCGATAGGTGCCCAGTAGACTCTTAGACGGAGCAGATTCTGCACCCACTACATCTTGGCTGCCCCGCACCAGCTCGGGAGAAGCCCTGCACGAGGAGAACCATGCGCGAGCCCGCCTGGCGACGGACCGGAAAAACGCCCGATTACCGATTTTCACTAGCCAATGAGCGCACGTTCCTGGCGTGGGTGCGGACCGCGCTGGCGCTCTTGGCCGGCGCCGTGGCCATCGACCAGCTGGCCCCTGAAATTGCCCCTCCTGTGATTCGAGTCATCCTGTGCATGGTGTTGG
Source organism: Arthrobacter alpinus (assembly GCF_001445575.1). Classification (NCBI taxonomy): domain Bacteria; kingdom Bacillati; phylum Actinomycetota; class Actinomycetes; order Micrococcales; family Micrococcaceae; genus Arthrobacter; species Arthrobacter alpinus. The sequence goes on from NZ_CP013200.1 coordinate 1,807,113, forward strand.
CGGTCATTGGCGCTGTGCTGGCCATTGTCAGCTACCGGCGTTGGGCGCACCAGGAACAGGCGATGCGCAACGATGAGGAACTGCCACATTCGTGGCTCATGCTGAGCATGACAGTTATTGTCTCGCTCGCCGGCATCATTTTTGCCGTGCTGATTATGGTCAAGCGCTAACATGGCTCCCTCGCCGGCACCTGTCAGGGACCCCGGGCTGCAACCCGAGCGCACGGCATTGTCCTGGCGCCGCACCGTCATGAGCGCCGTGGTGGCCAGTATTCTCATTTGGCGCGGCTGGTTCCATTCGCTGAACGGGGGCGGGGCTGGTGGCCATTTGGCCGCTGGCGACAGCGCCCAAGCGGTGGGTCTAGGTATTTGCGCCGCCATCGCCTGCCTGACCACCATCACCTTGGTGGTGTGTGCGGTGGTCCGGATCCGGTTGCTCCATGCCGGTGTTGGCGCCCTCGAGTCCGAGCATCACATTGGCGTTCCGACTCTTATATTACGTACAGCTTCGACCGCTATAGTGGCTCTGGCTGCAGCCACTGTGTGTGCGTTGGCGCTCGGGATGTAACGCGCTTCCCTGAAAGCCGGCCCCCGTCTCACAGTGCCTAGTCTCACAGCAGCCCCACATTTTTTGTTACCAATGCGAAGGATTTTAACCTCATGACTTCATCCGGAACGGCCACGGCCCCGGTGCAGGCTTACCCGCTCATTACGCGCATCGCCATTGAAGGGCTGGGCAGCTTTTTCATTGTGTTCGCTGGCCTGGGCACGGCACTGTTCAGCCCGGCCGGTTCCGGGGCAACCATTGGCTTCGCCTATGGCTTGGCGATGGTGGCTGCCATTATTTCCTTTGGCCACGTCTCCAACGGTTACTTCAACCCGGCATTTTCCCTCGGCATGGCCGTTGCTGGACGCCTGAAGTTCTCCGCAGCGGTGTTCTACATGGTGGCTCAGACGGTAGGCGCCGTCTTGGCCTCGGTGGTCTGGCTGGCCATGATGAAGGTTATGCCCGCCGGCGCCACCCCTGAGACACCGCAGCTTTTCGGCGCCCTGGCCAATGGCTTCGACGCACATTCACCCTCGCAGGTGCCCATGATTGGTGTCCTGATCGTGGAGCTAGTCGCGGTCGGCGTCCTGACGGCCATGCTCCTCGGCGCTACCTCGGCCCGCAATAAGACCACCATGGGCCCCATAGCTATTGGTCTGGCCTTCGCCGTGGCCGTTGCCATCACAATGCCGCTGAGCAACGGCTCACTGAACCCGGCCCGCGCCACCTCGGTAGTCTTCCTTGCTGAGTCGTGGGCCGCCGGACAGCTGTGGCTGTTCTGGCTTGCGCCGCTGTTTGGTGCAACCCTGGCTGCCGTCATCTACCGCGCCTTTGCACCGTCACAGTTGTTGACCGTGTCTGAACAAGTGCCTGATTCAGTGCCTGTAACAGTGCCTGCAACGAACGGCATCGTGGCTCCTGCCGCCACCGAAGCTCCCATTGCTGTTGCCGCCACCGAAGCCCCTGTTAATCCTGCGGCCACCACGCTGGCCAAGGACACAGGAATCGACGACGCCCAGGCTTTCTTCGACGCACCCAAGAAGTAGTCCACGCCGGTCTCAGTCCGGTCTCAGGACTTTCATACCGGCATTGACCGGCGGCAAGCGGGGTGAAATCCTCCCGTGCCGCCGGTCATTGTTGTTTGGGGTTAGGGTTGCAGGATGCTGATCTTTTCCTTGCTTCTGCTGGCCGTGTGTTCACTGGGCATGGCAGCGTTGACCCATGCGTGTGCGCTCGGCAAGATCAGGGTCAACCCTCTCGTGGGGATTCGGACAAGCAAAACCATGGTCGGCGATGTTTCATGGCGGGCCGGGCACGCTGCAGCGGTTCAACCCATGTGGGTCAGTGGGATCGCAGCGGCCGCCATTTCGCTGGCTGGTTTGCTGTTCCTGGACGCCCCCGGAACCCAAATGGTCATGGTGGTGCTGGCCTGCGCGCTGCTGGTGATGGCAATTGTGTACGGGACCAAACTGGCCAACGTGGCCGCCGTCGAAGCGCTCATCGTGGAAAAACCACGCCGCGGCAGCAACCGCTAAATCTGGTACTCAGCCAGCCGGTACTCAGGAGGCGGCCAGGCCCGCAACGATTGGCTCCAGCAGCTTCCCTGCACCTCACTTCTGTGTGGTCCCCAAGTGCGCGTGGTCAGCGAATGTCGGTACCCTCCGATACCTTGGAAGCATGAAGCTTCTGCACACCTCAGATTGGCATTTGGGACGCTCCTTCCACGGCGTTGGAACCCTGGCGGCGCAACGGCGCTTTGCCGACCAGCTCCTTGACACCGTCACGGCTGAAAGTATCGACGTGGTCCTGGTGGCCGGTGATGTGTATGACCGTGCGCTCCCCAGCGTTGACGTGGTGAACCTCTTCGATGACATCCTGGCCCGGCTCAATGCTGCCGGCGTGCAGGTGATTGTCACGAGTGGCAATCACGATTCCGCCACGCGGCTCGGCTTTGGTGGACGGCTACTGGAGAGCGCCGGCGTTCATTTGCGCACGCGCATAGCCGATCTGGCCACACCCATCTTGCTCCCTCTGGACGGGCAGGCTGGCGGAGCAGACAGCGGTGTAGACCGCGGGCCCATACTTGCCATTTACGGCATCCCCTATCTGGAGCCCAGACTGGTCGCAGAAGAATTGGGTGTAGAGCACGGCACCCATTTCAGTGTGACCGAGGCAGCCGTGAAGCTCATTGTTGCGGACCTCGCCACTCGTCCGCCCGGAACTCCGTCCGTTGTGCTCGCCCACACCTTTGCCAGCGGCGGCATCACCTCGGCCAGCGAACGTGAACTGTCCATAGGCGGCGTGGGTGCCGTTCCGCTGGACCTCTTTGACCCCTTCAGTTACACCGCGTTGGGCCATCTGCATGGCCCGCAGCGGCTGAGTGAGTCCGTTCGATACTCCGGATCACCCCTGCCGTACTCCTTCTCCGAGGCCGCTCACCACAAGGGTGCCTGGCTGCTGGAGATCACCGAGGCGGGATTGGGCAAGGTCACCAAGGTGGACTGGGCTCCCGAACGGGCCCTGAGTATTCTCAAAGGTAAGCTCGAGGATCTGCTGGCCGAGGATAAGTGGGCTCTGGATGAGGCCAATTACTGCCAGATCACGCTGACTGACAATGACCGCCCGGAGCTAGCCATGGAGCGGCTACGCAGCCGCTTCCCGCACACCTTGGTGCTCATGTTTGACCCTGAAATTGCCCGCGACGCGAACAAGCAAAGTTACGGATCCCGAATCGCTGCGGCCACGGATGAGCTGGAATTGTGCTGTGGATTCCTGGACCATGTGCGTCACCGCCCCGCGAACGACGACGAACAACAGCTCTTGCGCGCAGCCTTGGCTTCCGCACGGGAAGAGGAGGCGGCACGATGAGAATCCATCGTTTGGAGATCCAGGCTTTTGGTCCCTTTGCCGGACGGGAAATCATTGATTTTGATGTGTTGGGCGCCCAGGGGCTGTTCCTGCTCAATGGATCCACCGGAGCCGGAAAAACCAGCATTCTCGATGCCATCGCGTATGCACTCTACGGGCAAGTCCCCGGTTCCAGAGCCGGCAGCACGGGCCAGCTGCGCAGCCACCATGCAGCCGATGGTGTGGCCCCTGAAGTGGTGTGCGAATTTACTGCCGGTGGCCGCCGGCTTGAAGTTCAACGCAGCCCCGAATGGATGCGGCCCGTTAAACGTGGAACCGGCACTACTCGCGAACAGGCAAGCACTCAGCTGCGGGAGAAGACTGACGCGGGCTGGGAAGTGAAATCAACGCGTAACGATGAAGCAGCCAGCGAGATCCATCAGCTCCTGGGCATGAACATGGCCCAGTTCACCAAGGTGGTTCTGCTGGCCCAAGGTGATTTTGCTGCGTTCCTGCGCGCCACGGCCGCTGAACGCCAAACCTTGTTGCAACGGCTCTTTGGCACCGACATATATCAGGATATTGAAGTTCGCCTTGCTGCTGACTCCAGAGTGGCACAGGCCGCCGTGGCAGCAGGTCTCGGTGCCTTGGAAACCGCAGAGCGGGTGGCACGGAGCCAAAGCGCGCAGGTACTGGCACACGAGGCTGAGCATGCCGCGAGTGCAGCTGCGTTGAAAAGTGCAGATCTGGAAAGCGCAGACCCGGATAGTGCAGGGCTCTCAGAGGACGGCGCCGTTGCCGGACCGCCCACTAGCGAGCTGCACGGACTGGAACTGTTTGCCGTCCTGAAACAACAGCTGGCGCAGGCCGTCGCCCGCACCGGAGCTCACGCCGAACAAACCCGGGACCAGACCGAAGCGCTGGTGCAGCTAGTCAATGCCGCACAAAGCCGGCGGAGTCGGCACATGGCGCTGGCGGCAGCGCTCGCCGAGCAAAGCCGGCTGAAGGATCTGAGCAGCCAAGAGGTCAAGTGGCGAGAGCAGCAGGACCGCCACCACCAGGCCCAGGTGCTGTCCGCCGTCGTGGGATCTGCAGCCAAGACGAACGTGGCGCTTGATCAGGCGCAGTCCCGGACTGATGCTGCGGCAGCCGGTTTCGACGCCAATGAGGTAGCCGGTGCAATCCTTGGCAAGGATGCGGCCAGTGCTACCGCGGCCGATTTGGAAAGCCTGGACCGTGAGCTGACCAAGCAACTTGCCACCGTTGATGCAGCGCTGCCCGATGAAAAGAAGCACCAGCAAAAGAGTGAACAGCTGGTTCACGATGAGGTAGCGCTGGCAGCGGCGCACACACAACAGCAGCTGCAGGGCGCGGCTGTGGCGGTCGCGAAAAACCGGATTGTGGACGTCCAGACTCGTCAGAACGAGTTGCGTGCTGGTAGCCAGAATGTTGAGCAGCGTGCTCAAAATGCCAAGGATGCTGCCCAATTAGTCGCCACCATCGAGGAATATCGCCACCACAGCACCGTGGTGGAACGGCTGGTCCTGGCCGAGACCGGGGCACGCGAGCACGCCGTCGCTGCCAAAGAGGACTGGCTAGAGGCGCTCAACCAACGCCTCAACCAGGCCGCCGGCCAGTTGGCGGAAATTCTGGTGGACGGGGAGCCTTGCCAAGTCTGCGGCAGCACCGTCCACCCAGATCCTTCGCCGCTGGCCGGAACCGGTGCCGATCTAGTCAAGGCGGAGAAGGCAGCTAAGAAAGTCTCAGACACCGCGGAAGCGGACGTTTCTACTGCCCGCACCAGACTGTCCGAGGCGCGAAACACCCTCGGAGTGTTGGCGGAACGCGGAGGTGCCGGCGACCTTGCACAGGCGCGTGCCGCCGTCGTCCTTAAAGAGCGCGAACTCCACGATGCCACGGCCGCGGTGGCAGAACTGGCAGCGTTGGACGCCGAATCAACAGCACTGCACAGCAGCGTTGAGCTGGCGCAAGCGGCCGTTACCGCGGCAGCTGAAGATGCCGCGTCGTTGACTGCTGGGCAGGACGCCCTGACCAGAGAAATCGCAGCTCTGGCCGAGCACCTCACAGTGGTGCGTGCCGGATACCGCTCTTTGAACGAACGGCGGCAGACGCTGTCCGGGGCTCAGGAACCCGGGGACGCACTGCTCGTGGCCTTGCGCCAGCAGGCAACGGCGAAAGCCGCGGCTCAGGAGGCCGCCGGCTCACTAGCGGAGGCCTTGGCTGATTCTGCATTTTCCGATGCGACTCAGGTGCGGGAGGCACTGTTGGCTCCTGCCGAAGCGGCCGCCGTAGAACGGCAGATCAAGGACCATGCCCAGGCGGTTGCCGTCAACATCGCCAGGCTGGCTGACCCCGACGTGGTGCTGGCCACGGAGGAAGCACAAGCGGGTGTCACGGCTCCGGACCAGAACTCCGTGGCGCAACTGGTGCAGGAGGCTGCTGTGGCCAAGGTCGCGGCGGAAGCCGGTGCGTTGGAGTGGGGGATGGCGCGCAACGCGGCTGCGCAGTTGCATGAGAGTGAAGCTGACTTTATTGCCTTGGAGGAAAAGGTGGGCCCCTTGCGGGATCGGGCCCAATTGCTGGCAGGACTGGCCGAGGCTGTACGTGGGGGAGGGGACAACAAATACAAGATGACGCTCAGTAGCTACGTGCTCGCCGCGCGGCTGGAACAAGTGGCTCTGGCAGCATCGCTGCGTCTGGCCACCATGAGCGATGCCCGTTACACCCTGCGGCACAGCGACGCGAAGAAAGGCAACCAGAAATCTGGGCTGGGCCTTGAAGTGGTGGACGAGTGGACGGGAATCAGCAGGGATACGGCCACGCTGTCCGGAGGAGAATCGTTCATGGCGTCACTGTCACTGGCGCTGGGGCTCTCCGATGTGGTGCAGCAGGAATCCGGCGGTCTGGACATTGAAACCTTGTTTGTCGATGAAGGCTTTGGCAGCCTCGATGAGCAAACTCTGGAGCAGGTCATGGACGCCTTGGAGGGGCTGCGCGATGGCGGACGAATGGTGGGGCTGGTCAGCCACGTTGCCGAGATGAAGCAGCGCATCCCGTTGCATCTGCATGTTCACAAGGGACGCAACGGTTCCACCGTGGAGCTGAAAATGGCGGGGGCACAGGCCGGGGCAGGGGCTTCCTGAACGGGTAGACTTGCGAGGTCCTTACCTGACGAAACCGGTGTCTAGAACCGGCACAGGCCAGGACACAAGATTTCGTGAAAGCAGTTTGCCATTACCTCGTCATTAGAAAACCCGTCCGCCCCTGAGCCTAAGGGCGGACGGTATTCCCTTCTGCCCGCTTGGCTGGCGCTAGTTACATTCCGTTGGGCCTCTTTGCCCGAGTTCCGTTGGCCATGCTGACCATTGGTGTCTTGACGATGGTTACCCAGGTGAGCAACTCTTACGCCATTGGTGGTTTCGCCGCGGGGGCCATTGGCTTGGGAGCGGCCGTCGGTGCTCCGTTTGTGGGCTATTTGGCTGACAGGCTCGGACAGAAGCACGTGTTGTTGGTGGCCGCCGTTGTCAACGCACTCCTGGTGGGAGCTGTGGTGCTGCTGGCTTATGCGCTGCTGCCGAGTGACGGGGCACGGTTGGCCGACGGCGCCACGCTCGTGGTCTTGTTCGCTGCACTACTGGCCGGAAGCACCTCACCACAGGTTGGCCCGCTCTCCCGCGTCCGGTGGATGGCGTTGAGTAAGAAGCTTCCCGCGAAGGAGCGGGGCCCGGCCGTGGACACCGCACTGTCCCTTGAAGGTACCGCCGATGAAGTGACGTTCGTGCTGGGGCCTGCACTGGTGGGCTTGCTGGCATCGCTGCTGGCTCCGTGGCTGCCGCTGGTCTTGGCCGCCGTGATGACAGCCGTTCTGGTGAGTCTTTTTGCTCTCCACCCCACAGTGGAGGCGGTGGGTCCCCGCATGGCGGCCAGCAGCACCGTGGGCAATGCCGGCTACGTGACCAAGGAGAAGCCCAAGTGGCTTCTGGTGGCGGTTCCTGTGGTGGGAATGCTCTTCATGGGTACCTTTTTTGGTTCGGCCCAGACAGCTTTGACGGCCTTTACCGGAGTTCACGGATCAGTGGATCAGGCGGGCCTGATGTACGCCATCATGGGCTCCAGCTCCGCAGTGACCGCGTTGTCGGTGGCCTACTGGCCGGAGAAATTTAGCTATGTGTGGCGCTGGGTCCTGTCCGCCGGATTAATGGCCGCCGGTTCGGCAGCCTTCTTGCTGCCCACCTCCTTGGGGCAAATGGCGTGGGTACTGCTGCTGGTAGGCCTCTTTGTGGGGCCAGTGATGGTCTCGATCTTCAGCGTGGGCAGCAAGGTTGCCCCGCAGCAGTGGATGGGCACCGTCATGACAGCCCTGTCCAGCGGTATTGTCGCCGGAACAGCTTTGGGCTCGGCAGTGTCAGGTTCCCTGGCCCAAAGCGTGGGATATTCTGCGGCGTTCGTGGTCCCGCTTGCAGCTGCGAGTGCCTTGTTCGTCCTTGGCCTGGTTTCGGCACTGGTGCTGCGGCGCCGTACAGCCAGCTAGATTACTGGCCCGCTATAGGGTGGGCCCATTCAGGAAGCTGAGTGCCGCATCCTTGAACTCACGCGAGGTCACCGTGTTGTTGTGGTTACGCCCGTCAATGACCACTTGCTGCGCGTTGGGGCTTAGCTCAGCAAGCCGGTTCATGGTCCGGGCCCTCTCATCGAGGCTGCCAGCGACCAATAGAATGGGCATGCGCGGAACAGCATCCGTGGGGTCAAAAGGTTCCATTTTCACGGCCTGAATCAGTGCCAGCAGGGCGAAGATGTCGTTGGACGGGATCAGCTGAGCCATGTTCAGTAACCAGGCGGTGGACTCGTCGGCAATGGGTGTTCCATCGTTGAGGAAGTCCTGCGCGGCGCCGAGATCAAAATCCGCCAGCGGATCCTCTGGGTTGGGTCCGCCCAGAACAATTTTTCGCACAAGCTCGTGTTGGGTGGCCCCAAATTCCCAAGCCAGGCGTGCTCCCAGCGAATAGCCGATCAAATCCACGCCGCTGGTGGGATCGCCCGCGCGCAGTGGATGGATGCCGGTATCAATGAGTATCTGGAGCAGGTCGGCCCTGATCTTCCCTGGTGTGTAGGAGTCAAGATCATAGGGTGCGGCGCTGTGGCCGTGCCCGGGCAAGTCAACGCTGATGACCCTGCGCCCGGCCTGATTCAGGGCCTTGACCCAGCCAGTCTTGACCCAGTTAAGTTCAACAGATGAAGCGAAGCCGTGAATGAGGAAGACCGGGGGCAGGGGAACAGGAACCGCGGCGTCGAAAACCACCACATGGAGCCCGGCTTGGGCGCCTTCGATGTTGTGCGGAGATACCTCAGCGGCGTGCTTACCTGGGGAAGACATGGGGCGAACCTTTCCCGCGGCGGGCTGTGCCGCCGTCGTAGCTCAACCATAGCGAAAACCACGGATGACTGTGGCACGGGCACGTCCATAATGCAGGAGTGTTACCGATGCTCCTTCACAGATGCAGGGCTACTGGCCCGCTGCCTGGCGCCGCTTCCGGAGTAGGGGAGCGAGCCAGTTCAGGAGGGCAATCACGGCGATCAAACTGAAAGTGCTGATCAGCTGGCTGCGGCTGACGGGATCGCTGAAGCCCACGACGAAGATGGCGAGCAGCAGGACCAGTCCGGCAAGGGTGAGGAAGGGGAAGCCGCGCATGCGCATCGGCAGGGCCGTGCCGTCCTTATCGGCTCGGCGACGCAGGATGAACTGGGACAGCAGGGCCATTCCCCAGACCACCAGACAGGTGGACCCCACCAAGTTCAGCAGGACCACCAGGACGGTATCGGGGTAGAACAGCTCCCACACAACGGTGATAAAGCCGAATGCCACGGAGATGGTGACAGCTGCGACCGGCACCGAACGCTTGTTGGTGCCGTTGAACAGCCGTGGAGCCTCGCGGCGTTCGGCCAGCGAGTAGATCATGCGCGAGGCACCGTACAGGTTGGCATTCAGAGCTGAAAGCAAGGCTGCGACGGCGACCAGCGTGATGGCGGTGCCGGCCCACGGCAGCCCGGCATAGTTCAAGACACCGGCGAACGGCGAACTCAGCGCATCGCTAGTCCACGGCAGTACGGCGGCAATGATGAAAATGGAGCCTACGTAAAACACCAGGATCCGCCAGACCACGGTGCGGACGGCGACGGTGACGCTCCGGGAGGGGTTGGCGGTTTCGGCGGCAGCGACGGCCACGATCTCAGTGCCGCCAAAGGCAAACGCCACAATGAACAAAGCCGAAGAGATGCCCGCCATGCCGGTGGGTGCGAACCCGCCATTGTTGAACAGATTCCCCAAGCCGGGAGATGTGGTGCCGGGGATCAAGCCCAGCAGCAGCGCCGCGCCAAATGCTAGGAACAGCACAATGGCTGTGACCTTGAGCAGTGAGAACCAGAACTCAAATTCGCCATAGTTCTTTACGCTGGTCAGATTCACCGCCGTGAAGACCACCATGAAGATCAGTGTCAGCGCCCACGCCGGAATCACCGGCCAGACGGTGACGAGCAGGTGGGCGGCACCTAAGGCTTCGGCCGCGATCACCACCACGAGTTGCAACCACCAAAGCCAGCCGACGGTGGCGCCGGCAACCTTGCCCATGGCCTTCTCGGCGTACACCGAGAACGCGCCGGAGTTGGGGTTAGCCGCAGCCATCTCACCCAGCGCCCACATGACCAGGATGATCAAAGTCCCGGCCACCAGGTAGGAGATCAGCACCGCAGGCCCGGCCTTCATGATGCCCTCGCCCGAGCCCAGAAAGAGTCCTGCGCCAATGGCGGATCCAAGCCCCATCATGGTCAGCTGACGCTGCTTGAGTGAGGTGCCTAAGCCAGGTTTGGCGGGCGCGGCCTGGGTAGGGGCAAATTGGTGGGTCATGAAAGGGGTGGCCTTCGTTAGTGGAACCGTCGGAATGCTTGCCGCGGACGTAGTGCCGCGGACTTGAGTTAGACGCTGGGAAACTGTGATCCCTGTCAAGAATTATCCACCATGCCATCAGCGGTCCCAACTCAAGCACCGGAAGCCAGCGATGAGAAACGCTGCCCATGGGTGGCCACTTTTCTGTGGCTCTGGAATAAGCGGGATTTGTTTCGAGGCTCGGTGGCGTCGTAGAATCAGTTGTAGTCACAATGACTCTAACTGAGGTTGAGAACAAGAAAGTGGGTGCTGGGCATGGAGCGAACCCAATTCGTGGCAGCTGCAAATGTCAGCGAACGCCTGGCGCAGCCGCCTGCCCTTGCCATTTCCACCGTCATCTTCGCCCTTCGGCCCAGTGCTGAAAGCGGCCGCCCCACACTGTGCCTGCCCTTGGTTCGACGCATTCGCGAACCGTTCAAGGACCTGTGGGCGCTCCCTGGTGGGCCCCTGACGCAGGCCGATTCCCTGCAAGATGCCGCGGCCCGCAATCTGCAAGACACCACGGGTCTGGCGCCCAACTACCTTGAACAGCTGTACGCCTTTGGTGGTCTGCACCGCTCGCCGAGCCAGCGGGTGGTCTCGATTGTGTATTGGGCGCTGGTGCAATCAACGCAGGCGGAGCTGGCACAGGAGTCCGAGAACGTGAAGTGGTTCCGAGCCGACAGGCTGGGGGAGCTGGCGTTCGATCACAATGAGATCGTCGATTACGCCCTGTGGCGGCTGCGGAACAAGATGGAATACGGCACCATTGCCTACCATTTGCTCGGTGAAAAATTCACGCTGGCGCAGGTGCGTGAAGTCTATGAAGCCGTTCTGGACCGCACCGTTGACCCAGCCAACTTCCGCCGCCAGCTCAAGCAAACGGCCCATATTGAACCCACCGAACAGTTCCTCCAAGGTGGCAAACACCGTCCACCGCGCCTGTACCGCTACACAGGAATCGATAGTGGAACTAACGGCACCGGTCCTTCACAACATCCCCCGTCCCGTCTCTAACCGCTCCCACTCACAAATCACTCCCACTCTCTTTTTGCCTCACCCTCTTGGAGTAAGCCATGTCATCCGTGAACACCACCCTTCAGCTCATCAGCCGTGAACAGGCCGAAGCGGCCCAACGCGAGCTTCAAAATACCGCCCAGCAGCCAGGCTTGCCGGGCCGCGCGCAGGAAAGCTGCGACGATGATCTGGCTAAAGGCCCGTGGGAATTCGACCTGGCCGAAGCTCTCGCCGGCACCCCTGGCTACGGCCCCGGCGCCTCCAACGAGGACAAGGCTCCGGCTGCCACCCCGGTGCAGGGCCAGTTGCCGCAAGAGTACAGGGACGCTTCCGACGCCGATCTTGAGTCCCGCATTCTCGCCGCTAAGGCCGAACTTGGCGAACGCGTCGTCGTCCTGGGGCATTTCTATCAGCGCGATGAGGTGGTGAAGTTTGCCGACTTTGTGGGGGATTCCTTCCAACTCGCCAACGCCGCCAAGACCCGCACCGAGGCCGAGGCAATTGTCTTCTGCGGTGTGCACTTCATGGCGGAGACAGCTGACATGCTCTCCGGCTCACATCAGAGCGTGATTTTGCCTAACCTTGCCGCGGGCTGCTCCATGGCGGACATGGCTGATCTGCCGTCCGTTGAAGCGTGTTGGGCCGAGCTGGAGGCACTCTACGGCACCGAGCCCGACGTCGATGGCCGGGTTCCAGTTATTCCCGTCACCTACATGAATTCCTCGGCAGCGCTGAAGGCATTCTGCGGTGAGCACGGTGGGATTGTGTGCACGTCCTCGAATGCCTCGACTGTGCTGGAGTGGGCGTTTGAGCGCGGCCAACGGGTGCTGTTCTTCCCCGATCAGCACCTGGGCCGCAACACGGCCAAGGCCATGGGCGTGCCGCTGGTGGAAATGCCGCTCTGGAATCCGCGACTTCCGCTGGGCGGGAACAGCGCCGAGATCATGGACAACGCCAAGGTGGTGCTGTGGCAAGGTTTCTGCTCGGTGCACAAGCGGTTCACGGTCAAGCAGATTGAACAGGCCCGCGTGGACTTCCCGGGCGTTCGCGTCATCGTCCACCCGGAATGCCCCATGGAGGTGGTGGACGCGGCCGACGAAGCGGGCTCCACCGACTACATCCTCAAAGCCATCCAAGCTGCCCCGGACGGGACCACCTTCGCCATCGGCACGGAGATCAACATGGTCAACCGGCTCGCGGCGCAGTACCCGCAGCACACCATTTTCTGTCTTGATCCGGTTATCTGCCCCTGCTCCACCATGTACCGGATCCACCCCGGTTACCTGGCCTGGGTCCTTGACGGGCTGCTGGCCGGCGAGGTCCGCAACCAGATCACCGTCCCGGAGGCCACCGCCGTCAACGCCCGCATTGCGCTGGAACGGATGCTCGCCGCCAAGCCACAGCCTAAGACGGCACAGCCTAAGACTGCACAGCCCAAGATGGTGCAGCCAACCACAGCCGCACGCGCATGAGTAACTCGCATCTGGTGGTTGTGGGCAGCGGCATTGCCGGGCTCTACGGTGCGTTACTGGCTGCCGAGGCGGGGTCTCGGGTAACGCTGCTGACCAAAGGAACGCTGGCACAGAGCAACACCCACCAGGCTCAGGGCGGCATTTGCGCCGTGCTCGCCGAGGGTGAGGCTGCCCCCGGAGATTCCGTGGAGGCGCACATTGCCGATACCCTCAAGGCCGGAGCCGGACAGTGCGATCCCGAGGCCGTGCGCATCCTGTGCACCGAGGCAGCCGCCGACATCGCGGCCCTCGAACGCTTCGGTGTGCGCTTTGACCGCGATGCTACGGGACACCGTTCTCTGGGTTTGGAGGGAGCTCATTCGGCCGCTCGGATCCTGCACGCTGGAGGGGACGCCACGGGGGCAGCCATCGCCAATGGGCTGATCGCCGCCATCCGGGAGCAGGCCGCACTGGGTCTCATCACGCTGTTGGAGAATTGCTTCGCCACCGAGCTGCTTGCCATTCCCACTGATGTGCCTCTGGAAGCGCCTGCGTCTGACGCGCACGACGGCGGGACTCCGCCCCAGGCTGTCATCGCCGGCATCGCTTACCTGGACGCACATGATGTCCGCCAGACGTTGGACGCCGACGCGATTCTGCTCGCCACCGGCGGTGCCGGACAGCTCTTTGAATTCACCACCAATCCGCAGCTTGCCACGGGCGACGGCGTGGCCCTCGCGTGGCGTGCAGGCGCAGTGCTGGCCGATCTTGAATACTTCCAGTTCCACCCCACAGCGCTCGCGGTTGGCGAGAACTTCCTCATTTCCGAGGCCGTGCGCGGCGCTGGTGCCGTGCTGCGCGACACTAAAGGTGAGGCGTTCATGGCCCGCTACCACCCGGAAGGAGATCTCGCCCCGCGTGATGTTCTCTCCCGTAGCATTGCCGCTCATCTGGCAACCCTTGCGGAAAACGCCCGGTCTGCAGGCGAAGCAGAAGGTCCAGCGCACGTCTTCCTCGATGCGAGCGGCATCGAGGAGGCCAACGGTGCCGGATATCTGGCCCGCAGGTTCCCCACGATCGACGCCGCCACCGCAAGTCTCGGCTTCGACTGGCGCCACGACTGGCTCCCCGTGGCCCCCGCAGCGCACTACTGGATGGGTGGTGTGGTCACCGATTTGCTCGGCCGCACCACCATCCCGGGGCTCTACGCCGCCGGCGAAGTGGCCTGCACTGGCGTTCACGGCGCTAACAGACTCGCCTCCAACTCGCTGCTGGAAGGCCTCGTGTTCAGCCGCCGCGCCGTGGCCACCTTCACCTCCTCGGCTCATGGGGCCAGGACCGGCCATCTGTCCCAGCCCGCCACCCAGCCACAGCCCGCCACACAGTCACAGCCTGCCACGTCCGACGGCGCCACGGCCCTTGAAGGAATCCGGAGCCACCCTGCCGGGCTGGGCCGCGAGACGCTGCGCCATCTGATGGGCCAGTACTCCGCGGTAGTGCGCGACGCTTGCGGATTGCAGCAGGCCGAAACCGCCCTGCAGGCCGCGACGTCACATGAGCAGGCCTCCCTGCACCGGGCCGGCTCGGCGCCCGCGCAAGTCTCGGTTCACGAGCAAGACGCTGCACATGAGCAAGCCTCTGCGCGCCAGCAACTCGAGGACCAGAACGTCCAGCTCGTGGCCGGACTCCTGGTCCACGCAGCATTGGCCAGGGAGAACTCCGTGGGTGCGCATTACCGCACCGACTTCCCGCAGGGCCCTGGACTATCAGCCCCACACCCATCCCGAGACTCCAACTACTGGGTCAACCCCGACGCCCACTTGACCACCATCGAACCCCAGCGTGAAAGCGAAACAGTATGAACGCCGTCGTGCCTGTCCTGAAAGAAACGCCAACCCGGACACTGCCGCAGCTGCCGCGCACAGCAGTGGAGGAGATTCTGCAGCGCGCCTTTGCCGAGGATGCACCCTACGGAGATATCACCTCCGCGACACTGCTGCCGGCCGATGCCATGGCCACGGCGTGGCTGGTGGCGCGCGAACCCGGTATATTCTCCGGCGGTGAGGTGTTCCGCGCTGCCATGGTGATGCAGGACCCGGACGCCCGGGTAGAGCAGTTAGTGGCCGACGGCGCCACCTTCGAGGCCGGCGAGCGGCTCATGACCGTCAGCGGACTGGCGCGGGCTGTGCTGACGGGGGAGCGGATCGCGCTGAACCTGACGCAGCGGATGAGTGCCATCGCCACCCAGACAGCCGAATATGCGGCACTGATCGCCGGCACCCGCGCCCGGGTCACCGATACTCGCAAAACCACCCCCGGCCTGCGCATCCTGGAACGCTATGCCGTGCGCTGCGGGGGCGGGCACAACCACCGCTTCTCGCTCTCCGACGCTGTGCTGGCCAAAGACAACCACCTGGCCGTGCTGACCGGCGGCGATCATGGCAAGCTGACCGCTGCGCTCGCAGGCGTGCGTGCCCAGCTGCCGCACACCGTGCACTTTGAGGTTGAAGTGGACTCGATCGAGCAGATCGAACCCGTGCTGGCGGCCGGCGTGGACACCATCATGCTGGATAACTTCAGCAACGCCGAACTCGTTCAGGGCGTGGAGCTGATCAACGGCCGGGCGCTGGTCGAGGCCAGTGGCAATGTGAACCTCGCCACCATCGCCGGGATCGCGCGCACGGGGGTCGACATCATTTCCGTAGGTGCCCTGACCCACAGCGTCCGGGCGCTGGATCTTGGCCTGGACATTGCCGTGGAGCTCCAAGGATCCGTGGAGTTGCCGTGATCTTCCTCGATGCCGCCGCCACCACGCCCGTTCGGCGCGAGGTCATTGAGGCCATGTTCCCGTTTCTGACCAATCAGTTCGGCAACCCCTCCAGCCACCACGAGCTGGGGGAGCTTGCCGCCACTGCACTGGCTAGTGCCCGGGAACAATGTGCGACGGCGGTGGGCGCCCATGCAGAGGAGCTCACCTTCACCTCGGGAGGGACCGAGGCGGACAATCTCGCCTTGAAGGGCATTGCGCTGGCCCGCCGTGCCGGCAACCCCCGGCTGAACCGGGTGCTCATCAGTGCCATAGAACATCCCGCCATTGTGGAATCGGCCGACTTCCTGCGCCGCGTTCACGGCTTCGAGGTGGAGCTGATTCCGGTGGATGGCTTTGGGGTGGTGGATGCTGAGGTTTTTGCCGCCATGCTGGCTGGCCCCGGCGTGGCCGTGGCCTCCATCATGTATGCCAATAATGAGGTGGGCACGGTTCAGGACATCCCCGCACTAGCCGCGCTCGCAACAGCTGCGGGCGTGCCGCTGCACAGCGACGCCGTCCAGGCCGCGGGCTGGCTACCGCTGAATGTGCATGAACTGGGTGTCACGGCGCTGAGTATCTCGGGCCACAAAATTGGCGCACCCAAGGGCGTGGGACTGCTCTACGTCAAGGGTGGAACCCTGTACGAGCCGCTGATCCACGGCGGAGGGCAGGAGCGCGGTAATCGCTCCGGCACCGAGAATGTGGCGTTTGCTGTCGCCCTGGCTACAGCGTTAGGGATGGTTGAAGCGGGGCGGAGTGCCGCCGTCGAACGCGTCACGGAACTGCGGGAGGACTTTATCCGGCGCATCCTGGCGGACATCCCCGCAGCACAGTTGACCGGGCACCGGAGCCGCCGGCTGCCCACTGTGGCATCGTTTTGCTTCCCGGGAACCAGCGGCGAATCGGTGCTGCTGGAGCTGGAACGGCGGGGGATTGTGTGCTCCTCGGGATCGGCCTGTGCGGCGGGATCGGATGAACCGTCAGCCGTGCTCAGTGCCATGGGCATTGAACGGTCTGTGGCACAGACGGCGCTGCGCTTCAGCTTCGGCAGCGAGGTCACGGAGCAGGCGCTGGCCACGGCGGCCACGGAACTGGCGGCCGCCGTCGAACGGATGCTGCGGCTGGGGGATGGAGCGGCGACGGCCCATAGGGGTCAGGAGTGAGAGTGCCTGCACTGTGGCCCTTGCGGGCTGCGGGACCCGAATTCCGGCACTAAATTGGCACTAATGAGTGAGCTGGTTTCGGGCGTACGGTGGGAAATATTAGGTCATCGGGGCTGGGTTCAGAACCTTGGAGAACGCCATGACAGTCGCTGTCCCCGTCACCGAATGTGCCGTTGCCAACTGCTCATTCAACGATCACACCCATTGCGGTGCCAGCTCGGTACGAGTCGGGCCAGGGGCAGACAACGCCGATTGCCTCACCTACGAGCACAGCAGCTGATCCAGCGAGCGACCTTAAGAGGCTGCGCCGTCGTTGCTTGTGGCACCTGTTGAGCCGGCGCCGTGCCGTACCCGGCGGAACACCCAGATCCGGAGCAAAACGAATCGGGTCACGGCCGAGGCCACATTGCCGAGCACAATGACCACAAGTTCCACCGTGATTGAGGCGCCGGGGGACACGTGGTGCAGCACCCAGAGGCTGCCCGTTGTCATGGCCAGCGCCAGAAGCATGACCCCAACCCCGCGCTGCTGATCGCGCCACCACATGTGGCTCGTGTGCAGGCCAAAACTGATGCGCCGATTCAAGTCCGTATTTAACACGGAGCAGAGCACCAGCGAGATGGTGTTAGCCCACTGCGTCCCCACGGATGGGCGCAAGGCGGCAAAAATCGTCATTGAGGTGACTGTGCAAATCACGGCGACTGCCGCGAATCCGCGGAGTTGTTTTGTGAGTGCTGGCTTGCTGCGCAACCATGCCAGTAAAGTCTCCGGGAACTTCCCGGATAACCGTTCCGAGGGTGCAGCGAAGACCCCGCGCACCGCGCCCGAAGGGGCGGTAGACACGGGGGCTGAGTCCGGGATCTCTGCTGTGCTCATGTGGTTTTCATTTTGCCAGTTAAAAGTGTCAGCTTCCAATGCACTGCATGGGAGCTGACTGTGAAGCCGGTAGCTGCGGATGAGTGCGCTACCGGCTCCACAGGTGATTTCAGAGAGTTTAGCGGCCCGCAATAACGGGGTTGCGGAGTTCGCCTATGCCTTCCACGCGGGCGATGACCTCATCGCCGGGATTGATTTGGCGGCACTCTGCCGGGAATCCGGTCATGATGACATCGCCGGGCTGCAACGTCATGAAGGCGCTCAAGTAGACCAGGATTTCATCAACACCCCAGCCCAGATCGTCGCTTGAGGCGGGGGTAAGCTCGGTGCCGTTGTGCACAATGCTGATGGCCACGCCGCGGTCCTGCAGGCCAACAACGGTCCACGGGCCCAGCGGAGTGAAGGTGTCGGGGCTCTTGGCGCTGATCCATAGTTCGTCAGATTTCTGGGCGTCCCGAGCTGAGACGTCGTTGCCGATCGTGAAGCCGAGGATGGCGCTGCGAGCCGTGTCCAGAGTCAGGTGCTTTGCCGTGCGGCCAATCACGATGGTCAGCTCGGCTTCCGGGTCAACGTAACCAACGGTAGGACTTAGTTCAATGGCATCGCCGGGGCCAACCACGGAGCTGGCAGCCTTGTGGAAAGCCTGCGGGGGAAGGGCCCGACCGGGGGCTCCGGTGTTGTGCGCCATACCAAGAACGTTGACGGGGGTGCAGGGGGCCAGGAACGTGAACTGGTCATCGCTCACGGTATCGCCCAGAGTCCAGCCAGTGCGGGCGGCACTGTTCTGGTTCGCAGCCGAGGCAGGGAAGGGGGTTTCCACGATCTGCCAGACGCGGCCTTCGGGGCTGTCAAAGTCCGCGGCGTCGTTTCGGACGAAGAACTGCTCGGCTAATGGCGCCGCAACGGCGTCTAGTGGGCGGACACGGGCAAGGCGATACGGCGCAGTAGTCATGAGGACATCCTACCTCCTGCTGCGGAGGGTTGGCAGTGACGCGCTGGTGGGCCTGCGTTGGTCCCTATTCGGTTCTCGTTGATCCCTCATCGGAGCTATTCATCCAGATTTCCGCTGATGACTTCTAGTGCCAAGGCCTTGGCAGCCGTAGCAACCTCGGCCAATTCTTCCGACAAGGCTGCGATGAGACCCGCCATCAGAATGGTTTGCGGGATTCTGCTGGTGACAGTCACTTCTTCACGAAAACTCAGGTCCCCCATGCCCGCCACGAGCGAAATGTCCGCCATGGCGGCCAAGGGGGAACGCGCAAACGCCGTGATGGACACGAGCGTTGCACCGGCGTCCTTGGCGGCCTGAGCCATGGGTTTCACCGAGCTCGTCACGGCGTCGGGGGTCAAGGAGCGCAGCCATGGTGGTGACAGCCTGGCCCACCTGCACAAAGGTGTCACCCACCATGCCGGCGGTGCCCACCACTTTGGGCCGCTTTCTGGGTGTGCGCCAAGAACACGGCAGCCACCGCCCGCTCGGCACGCAATAGGGAGGGACAGGCTGAACGGATATTGGCCACAACGTGGCTAAGAGGATGCTCAGTTACTAGCTAACTTTTCTGTGATCGGTCGGCGCCAGTAGCGGAAATTATCTGCGAAACATGTGCAACTTCTAAGGCCCCCAGGTCAAAAACCACCTCGGGGCTAATGCCCCTTATGGGTGGTTCCGCTGCATGCTCGACGGCGGCACGGAAGCCAGCGCGTTGATCGTGACTACCCATGGCATAGATGGCCACGGCACCGTGCCGGGACGCAAAGTCGCGGGTCAGCGAACGCAAGGTGCAGTTGGAAGCCGGGGATCCGTCGTCGGAGACGTCCTAGGAAAGGACGACCAGGTCCAGGGGACCGGCGTTCTCAAAAGCGGCAAGCGTGTCACGGTATGCGGCTACGGTATCGACCACATCTCTGGTGCAGCGCGCCCCCGTTCACGCAGTGCTTACATAAGAGTTCATTTTGGGTCCGGAGCGGCGCGATTCGGGCGCTCGCAGACACTGGGGCTGCGCTGATTCTCGCGGACACGGGTAGCAACGCAGGCTTGTGGCATAGAATCCGTGACATGCCTACAGGATCAGCCAAACCAATTAATCGTGCAGTGGCGGCAGCATTGACGGTGGGGGCGGCCGGAGCAGCAGCGTTCATTGGTGCCCGGGCCTTCCGTGCTGGGACCACCATGCCCGCGGGGGACTTTGGGGCCACCATGAGTTCGGCGGAAATCGGTGTGGAGTACGCGCAATCCGCGGCGGACCAGCTGAGTGAATTGATCACGTACCGCACAGTATTCTCTACTGCCCGCGACCAGATTGAACTGGAGCAGTTCACCGGATTCATTGATGCTTTGGCGCGATTTTACCCAATGAGCCACTCCGCGTTGAGCCGGGAGCTGGTCAACGGCCACGCGTTGTTGTTTAGGTGGGCTGGCAGCAGGGCTGATGCGGCGGAGCGGCCCACAGTGTTGATGGGCCATTACGACGTGGTGCCAGTGGATTCCCGTGACAACTGGACATACCCGGGCTTCTCAGGGCATCAGCATGATGGTTATGTTTGGGGCCGAGGTGCTCTGGATGACAAGGGTGCTGTGGTGGTGATCATGAACGCGGTTGAATCTCTGATTGCTGAGGGGTTTACGCCTGCGCACGACGTTTATCTGTCCTTTGGAAACAACGAGGAAACCGCCGGTGACAGTGCCCAAGCAGCCGTTGCTTTGCTGGCCTCCCGGGGCGTCAGGCCTTGGCTGGTGCTTGATGAGGGCGGCGCTGTAGCGCTCGACGCATTTCCTGGATTGAAGGTTCCCGCTGCCGTCATCGGGGTGGCCGAGAAGGGCATCCTGGATTTGGAATTGCTGGTGCGGGGAGCTGGAGGGCATGCGTCCACGCCGCCGCGGATGGGCGCCACAGCGCGCCTGGCGCAGGCCATAGTGGCGCTGGAAGAATCGCCGTTTCCGGCATCCATGCCGGATGCCATAGCCGAAATGATGCGGCGCATTGGAATGCGCAGCGGGTTCGCCACGCGGATTGTGACTGAGAACCTGTGGGCATTCAAACCACTGCTGACTCAAGTGTTTGGCGTGCTTGGCGACGAAACCCGGGCCCTGACGCGAACCACAGTGGCCGTGACCATGCTCGAGGGTAGCAAAGCATCAAACGTCCTGGCGTCTGCAGCCCGTGCCAATGCGAATATCCGGATTGCTGTGGGGGAGAACATTGAGTCTGTGGTGGAACAGATTCGGGACATCATTGATGATCCACGAGTGGAGCTCAGAGTGATTTCAGGGCACGATCCCTCACCCGTTTCTGCATTCTCGAACGAACAATTTGCGCTGTTGAGCCGCGCGGTTTCGGCGTCCTATCCCGATGCGGTCGTGACGCCCTATATTCAGACCGGGGCCACCGATTCGCGGCACTTCACTGCCATTTCGCCAGCTGTCTACCGGTTCTCACCGCTGCTGATGGATGGCTCGGACCGAGGTTCACTCCACGCCGTCAATGAACGGGTTCGGATCAGCTCGCTGGGCGCCGGTGTGGTGTTTTATCGAGAACTGGTGAAGGGGCTGGGTTAGCAGCCGAAGCTCCCCACGGGAAATCATCCACAACTACGCACGGCGCAGCGGGCCTGACACGGCGCAGCAGAGCTGAGGCTCAATTTCACCGATTATTGGGGGCCTCGAAGTTGTTTATTCCTCCACATGGCTCCTAGCGTCCAAGATATTCACAATTGGCTGTATTCAGCCCAAAATATCAGTGCCTTCTTCTAGAATATATGTATGGACACAGCGGCAAGGATGCCGGGGAAATCGGCGTTCGATTCAACAGATTTCAGAGTTGGGGATCATGTTCACCAACTTCTCAATCTTGCCGCAACCCTAGTCCGGGCAACCACCACCATTACCGCTGCCGCTGATGCCCGAGCCGCCGAAACCGTGGTTTTGGAAGATCGGAGTTCCGGCATTTCTGTCTCATCCACTGCTTTTGGTGATGCATCGCCGCTTCCCGAGGAAATGCCCTTGGCCTCGATTTAGGATCGCTTTCTCAAGCCGAGCTTGGACGTTGGTCGCAGGACCTCGAGCAGCTTGGCCGATTCCAGCAGGC
Organism: Arthrobacter alpinus; assembly: GCF_001445575.1. Classification (NCBI taxonomy): domain Bacteria; kingdom Bacillati; phylum Actinomycetota; class Actinomycetes; order Micrococcales; family Micrococcaceae; genus Arthrobacter; species Arthrobacter alpinus. Next base: position 1,828,847 of record NZ_CP013200.1, read on the forward strand.
CATGTCGGTGCAGGCAGCTGGTGAAACCGCTCAACGTGTTGCGGCTGGCCGGTATTCGGCAACTGGCGCTCACGGGGCCGTGGAGCTCCTCGTCCAGTCGCTAAGGATCAGTGCAGCCGAGGCCAGACGCCGGATTGGCTTAGCTCAGAATTTGTTGCCAGCCCGGGATCTCATCACCGGAGAACTAGCTCCCGCCGCGGCGCAACCGGTTCTGGGCGATGCTTTTTTCAAAGGGCAACTCTCGGTGGAACAGGCCGCGATGATCAGTAAGTTCGTGGCAGAAACCAGTGGGCTACTGAAGGATGATCGGATTGACGCCGAGACGTGCCACGATGTTGAGGAAACTTTGGTGGAGACCGGCCGGGAGGAAGGCCCTGATTTTCTGCGGCACGCAGGGAACCGGATCATGTCGCTTCTTGATCCCGACGGACAAAAACCCACGCCAGGAGACCTACTGGCAAAACAAGGCCTATTTTTCCGAAAGCCCCGCCGCGGATTGATTCACTTTGATGGGCATATGACGATCGAGCAATACGAGAATCTCATGGTCGCTATTGGCACCGCCACGAATCCCAATAAGCACAAAGACATCAATGACACTAACCCCTCCCACATCAGCCCCACCGAAAACCCTGTGGCAGGTACTAGCTCTAGCAACGGTTCTGCTGGGAATGGTTCCGGAGATACGTCTGGAACTGATTCTGGAACGGGTAGGCACGGCAACTGCGAACACTCCCAGAAAAGCTCCGTGGACAGCTCTGAGGACAGCCTTGAGCGAAGCCCCGACATAAGTTCCTCGGGAGATACTGCGTCTTCAGTCGTGAGGGCTGACCCAGGTGCTGATGCTGATAGTGGAGTTGGCCAGGAGGCCCAGGTTCAAGGAGATTTGTTTGACCAGCTGAACGGGATCTTTGGACTCTTCGGCCAAGCAGCAGCTCCAGCCTCGAACTCGCCGAACTCTCCGAACTCTCCGCCAACGCCTGATGGGCCGGAAGAGCAGGAAGCTCCGGCTATACAGGAAGCGCCGGAAGCACCGGAAGCACCAAACACTTGGGGTGCACCGAAGCCGCGGGGTGGGCCAGGTATTTCGGGTCAGCCGTGGCGGCGAGCTTTGGAGCCGTGGGAGGTCCCGCCTTGTCCGTCAAACGCGCCACCAGACGCTGTAGCCCCGATCTATGAAGGCGATACGTGGTTTTGGTTCGCTCAACCCGCCACGGCCACTCAAGGTTGGGCCGTTCGCGAAGAATCCAATGCCCCATTCATGGCGACCCTAGAACCTGAAACGAAGCAGACGGATGATACTGGCGCTTCTGCGGGTGGCTTGTTCAGCAACAGTGGCCTGTTCAGCAGAACTGGTCTGTTCGGCAACAGCGGCCCGCTCATTGACCAGGATCCCGGCGGCTATGCCGAAGGTGTTGCTGGCGGTATGGGAACCGGCTGTGCCGAAGGTATTGGAAGCGGTGCTGGTGGTGCCAGGGAAGCCCGGGTCGTTGAGGGTGTGCGGATCCCGGTCCCTGGATCGGGTGAGATCCTTGATGGTTTGGACAGTAATGACCCTGACAGTACCGACCCCGTCACCAAGGACACCCGCACCTACGGGCAGAAACTGCTGGACGGACTCCTTGATTGCGTGAAGCTCGCAGCCCGCACCGACAATCTGCCACTCAATGGGGGATTGAAAACTCAACTCCTCATCACGGTCAGCCAAGCCGATCTTGATCGTCACGATGGGACCGGCACAGCCTTCACCACTTACACCGGGCCGGTACCGTTGGCGTTGTTTGAACAGTCCTTGTGCGATCCCGAGATCACTCGGATAGGCATGGGCCACGGGCAAGAGATCCTTAGCCTGGGGCGAACTCAGCGCCTGTTCACCCCAGCCCAACGAAAAGTTCTCCTCGCCCGGGATCTAGGTTGCTCCTTCCCTAACTGCACGGTTCCAGCGCCGTGGACCGAAGCCCACCACGTAGTCCCTTGGCAAGAAGGCGGAGAAACCAACCTCGAGAACGCTGCACTACTCTGCAGCCATCACCACACCACGATCCATCACAGTGATTGGACCGTGGAGATGATTGACGGAACTCCGAGCTTCACGGCTCCGTACTTTATTGACCCCAGCCAAACACCGCGCCGCAACCGCTACCACCGGTGCCTCACGAAGAAGCTGTGAGGCACCGCCTCACGAATGTCCTGTCACGGACGTCCGCAGTTTCCTCGTCAGATCGAGCAGGGTTCGCATTTCATCGTCTGACAAGGCAACTTCCATCAGCTCCATGATCCGCTGCACGTGTGCCCGCCCCACCGTCTTTTGCACGGCGATGCCTTCCTCGGTGAGCCCGATCAGGACTCCGCGTTTGTCATCCTCGGCCGTTTTGCGCTGAATCAGACCACGCGATTCCAGCCGGTCCACCATCCTGGAAATGCTCGGCTGAGTCAGCAGCACGTGGTCATTGAGCTCGTTGAGCCGTAGCCAGCCGCTGGGGCAGAGCGAGAGGTTGTACAAGACGTCGTACTCCCGGCTGCCCAGCGTCTTGAATGTTGGCTCCTTCTGGAGTTCGCGCATCATGACAACCTGGGAAGTCAGGAGCGATTCCCATGACTCCGTGGCCAGTCGGCGGTGCGCTGATGTTGCTGATGACATGTCACTTCACTCCTGATGCGTCCGGTGTGGAACCAGTGGAACTTTCGACGGCGGCAGCTGCCTGGGCAGCGGCGCGGCGAGCCTCGAAGGTGGGGCCTTCGGGGACGGAGGCCGGGCGGTTCTTAGCAAACTCTTCACGGAGTGTGGGCAGAACATCGGAGCCGAAGAGGTCCAGCTGCTCAAGGACTGTCTTGAGCGGCAGGCCCGCGTGGTCCACCAGGAACAGCTGGCGCTGGTAATCGCCGAAGTAGTCACGGAACGAAAGCGTCTTCTCGATCATTTCCGCCGGGCTACCTACTGTCAGTGGTGTCTGGGAGGTGAAGTCTTCCATAGACGGGCCGTGGCCGTAGACAGGTGCGTTGTCGAAGTAGGGGCGGAATTCGTTGACGGCGTCCTGGGAGTTCTTGCGGATAAAGAACTGACCACCCAAACCAACAATGGCCTGTTCCGGAGTGCCATGGCCGTAGTGTGCGTAGCGCTCACGGTAGAGGTTGATCAGCTGGATGTAATGTTCCTTGGGCCAGAAAATGTTGTTGGCGAAGAAGCCATCGCCGTAGTAGGCGGCAATTTCAGCGACCTGAGGTGTGCGAATGGCACCATGCCAGACAAAGGGGGCAACGCCGTCGAGCGGGCGGGGTGTGGAGGTGAAACCGCGCAGGGGAGTGCGGAACTTGCCCTCCCAGTTCACGACTTCTTCATCCCAGAGACGGCGAAGCAAGGCGTAGTTCTCAACTGTCAGTTCCACGGAGTCTTGGTTGTTCTTGCCGAACCATGGGTAGACGGCGCCCATGTTGCCGCGGCCAAGAACAATGTCGGAACGGCCATCGGCCAGATGCTGCAGCGTTGCGAAGTCTTCGGCGATCTTGACCGGATCATTCGTGGTGATCAGCGTGGTGCTCGTGGAGAGGATGATCTTCTCCGTTTGTGCCGCGATGTACGACAAAATGGTGGAGGGGGAGCTGGGGTAGAACGGCGGGTTGTGGTGCTCACCCGTGGCAAAGACGTCCATGCCGACGTCTTCGGCGTGCTTGGCGATGGTGGTGATCGCCTTCAGCCGCTCGTGTTCGGTGGGGGTGCGTCCTGTGGTCGGGTCCATGGTGATGTCCCCAACGCTGAAAATTCCGAACTGCATGATCTGCTCCTTAGCTCCCCGGGGTCCCCGGTAGATATATGCGTTTGTATCTATTATACGGCTCAACCCTCAGGTGCGTGAATATGTTCCCGCCAGGGGTGTGCTATTAGGATGCTCACAGGGGCATGTAATTCATGTCACAAAAAACTGTGGAGGTTGACCGTGGCAGCAGTGCAGCGTGGCATGGCTGGAACCGGTTTCAGGCTCGCGCCCACCGCCACGGCCATTGTGGGTTTCCTCGTCTTGGTCGAGCTGACCAGCGGCATACTTCAGGGGTACTACACGCCGCTGCTGACGGACATCGCCAGACATTTGGGCATCCACGACGCCGACGTCAACTGGTTCGAAGCCGCGCAGTTGATGGTCAGCGCACTCGTGGTACCGGTGCTGGCAAAACTGGGCGATATGATCGGCCACCGAAAGGTCCTGCTTATCTCCACAGCTCTGACGGCAGCAGCCTCCTGGGGTGTGGCCTTCGCCCCCAACTTTTGGTTCTTTCTTGCGGCCTGGGCGCTTCAAGGCTTCTACGTAGTCTGGCTGCCGCTGGAAATTGCGCTGGTCTACAGTCGCTCCCACAATCGCCCGGACGGTGCTGCGCTGACCCGTAAATCGGCGGGAATCCTCGTTGCGGGCCTCGAGTTCGGCGTCATTGTTGGCGCCCTGGCCGGCGGCTTTATTGGCGGCGCGCTGCCGGACAAGCTCTGGCTGACCCTGATGATTCCGGCCATCGCCGTCACCCTATGCTTCTTCGTCATCCTGTTCGGCGTGCCAGAATCCGAGAACCGCACCGGCGGCAAACTGGACCTCGTGGGCCTGACTCTGCTGTCCACGGGCCTGCTGCTCATCACTGCAGGTCTCACCTTCATGCGCATCAACGGACCCGGCACCTGGTGGGCGTGGGCCGCCGTCGTGCTTGGTCTTGCGGCGCTCATCCCGTTTACCCGCCACCAGCTGGGCCACAAAGATCCACTGATCGACATCCGCCTGCTTCGCCAGCCAAGCATGTGGCCCGTGCAGCTGACCGCATTCCTGTTCGGTGTCTCGGTCCTGGGCGCGCAGGCACCGCTGTCCACGTTCGCCCGCACCGACCCCGCCGAGGTGGGCTACGGCCTCGGTGCCAGCGCGTCTCTGGTCTCGGTCCTGATCGGCGTCTACGTCCTGGGCCTGCTGGCCGGCGCCCTGCTCTACCCACTTGTCACCAGATGGACGACGCCGAGAATCACCTTGATGGGCGCGGCTTTCCTTGTTGCTGTGGGTTACCTGCTGTTCCTTCCGTTCCATGATTCGATGGCGCAGGTTTTGACGAACATGGCGATTGCTGGTTTGGGCAGCGGTGCCTTGGTGGCCGCATTGCCTTCGGCTGCCGCGGCCGCTGCGCCCTTGACCCAAACGGGTATGGCGACGGGGCTCACCAATGCCACGAAGACTGTTGGTGGGGCCTTTGCGTCCTGCATCTTTGGGATTGCGCTGGCCGGTCAGGCGCTGGGGTCGCTTACCTCAGAGGGCGGGTCCACGGCTGCTCCGCTTGCGGGTTACATGCTGGTCTGGACCATTTGTGGCGTGACCGCTTTGGTGGCGGCCGTGGCGTTGTACTTTGTACCGAAGCTGGCGTTCGGCCCCACGCTGCCAGTCTGAGACGTGCCGCGCCCCTCAACGAACTGCCCGCAGCTCCGGTCCGGTAATTTAGTCTTTCAATTGGAGAAACTGCTCCCGACACGCCGCGAGCCGTTCCCGGCGAGGAATCTACTCGGATAGCCTTGAGAGGCGCACGCGACCGACGGCCCCCGGCAGGCCCGGATTCTGCAGGAACCTTGGAACCCGGCGGCGCGAGAAATCTGGAAAGGCACTTTCATGAGCAATTACAACGGGGCACCCCAGCCTCCTCAGAACTTCCCGCCCCCTGGCTACCCGAGTCCGGGGCTCCCGGGGCGCCCGCCTGAACAGGCCAACCGCAAGGCGCTGTTCATTGTTCTAGGCTCGGTTGCCGTCTTTGTGGTGCTGGTCCTGGTTGCTGTGTTTGTCTGGGTTGTCCCCGCGCTGACGAAAGCCGGCACCACAGTCCAGCCCACAGCCGTGGCGAACCAAACAGCATCGGGTGCCCCGTCCGCCGATACTGCCACGGAAGCGGCACCCACTGCGGAAGCGACTCCCGCCGACGGCGGCGCAAGCGCGGATGCCGGAATGCCAGCCGATGCCATTGCCCTGCCCGCCGGCTGGGATGCGCTGGCCGGCCCCACTAACATCCCGGCTGACGGCGACCCGTTGTTCTCCAAGTTCGTCACGGGCGAGTCATCATTCCAGTACCTGAAGTCGTGGGACAACGACCGCACCTTCGGCATTACCAAGGACCCCGAGACCGGCGAAGAGATGCAGCAGGTTGCCCAGGGCACCCCGGATCTGGACGCCGACGGTATCTCCACAGCCTTTGCGTTCTTTGCAGAAACGAACCAAGGCAAGTTCGGCAGCGATCCGGCCAAGGTGAAGGCTGCCATCAAGGCCACGCAGGACAAGCTGACCAAGGCGTCAACCACCGAGTTGACCCAGCAGCTGGTGGGCAACAAATGTGCCAGTGACTTCACCTCCAGCACCCCGGAAACGCGCGAGTTCCGCCGAGGGCTGGCCGTGGTGGTGCAGTTCAGTTGCAAGACTGCCGCGGGGGAAGCCATCCAGGCGGTCAACCTGTTCTCCATCACCCCGTGGGGCACGCCCCAGATGATGGGAGTCAGCGGCCACAAGAGCTACTGGGATGCCCACCCGGGTACGTTTGAGAAGATTGCCAACTCCTACCGCATCAACAAGTGGAAGCAGCAATAACAAAACGAACGCATAATAAAAGTGCCGCCTGACTGTGAGTCAGGCGGCACTTTTGTTCTCCGACGAAGGAAGCGGCTTCCTAGCTAAGTCGCGGCGCAGCTAGTTCGCAGTACAGCGGCCCAGCTAATTCGCCGCGCGGCGGCCGCGGACCTTCGGGATTGCGCCTGTAGTCCAATCCTGGTAGCCGGCATCCTGCGTGGCAGGCGTGTGCCCTGATGCGCCGGATGCGCTGGCAGTATCAGTACCGGAGGCAGCTTCGCGTGCACCGGGTCCGCTGGCAGTATCTGTACCGGCAGCACCGTTGGCGCCGCCTGGACCGGGTTTGTGGATGACCTTCAGCGCCTTGATCAAGTCGTGGCGTTCCTTGCGGCCTTCGATCAGCCTGTACAGCACGGGCACCAGGATCAGCGTCAGGGCTGTGGAAGAAATCAATCCGCCCACCACCACAATAGCCAGCGGCTGCGAGATGAAACCTCCGCCACCCGTGAGGCCAAGAGCCATGGGGGTCAACGCAAAAATGGTGGCCAGCGCTGTCATCAGGATGGGACGCAAACGTTGACGGGCACCATGCTCAATGGCGTCGGCCACGTTCATTGCTGGCCGATCTCCGGATGGCTGCCTGTACTGGTTGATCAGGTCAATAAGCACAATGGCGTTGGTCACCACAATGCCCACCAGCATCAACATGCCAATCAATGACGGCAAGCCCAACGGGATACCCGTGATGAGCAGCAGCCCGATGGCGCCGGTGGCGGCAAAGGGGATGGACACCAGCAGGATCAACGGCTGAATGAGGGACTTGAACGTAGCCACCATGATCACGTAGACAATGGCGATGGCTGCCAGCATGGCCAGTCCCAACTGCTGGAACGATTCGGCCTGCTGCGTCGCTGCTCCACCGATGGTGGCAATGGTGCCAGCGGGCAGTTCGATGGAGTCCAGCTTCTTTTGTACTTCTGCGCTGAGGGAACCGAGGGCATTTCCTTCCGGGGTCACGGAGACGGTTGCCGTACGTTGCCCATTGGAGGAGGTCACCGTCAGTGGTGTCTGGACCTCTGCAACTGTCGCCACCTGCGAAAGCGGCACTGGACCGGCGGCCGTGGGAATCTGAGCCGCGGCCAGAGCGGCCACCGAGCCAAATTTGGTGCCCACACCAATCTGGACCTTGTAATCGGTGGTGTCGATGCGGACAGTCCCACCCGGAATGGGGCTGACGGTGGCGGCCAGAAGACCAGTGATTTGTTGTTCATCCAGACCTGCCGCAACCGCCTTGGCACGGTTGACGCTCACCTGAACCACTGGCTGGGTGCCACTGAGGTTGCTTTCAACCGACTGCGCGCCGGGAGTCCCTGTCATGGCCTTGACCAGTGCGTCACTAGCTTGTTGCAGTTCTTCGCCGGTGGTTGCCTTGACGGTGATATCCACGGTGGATGACGTGCCGAAGCCGCCGCCTTGAGAACCGATGGTGATGGTGCCAGCATCTTTGATGCTCGTAACGGCCTTCCGCACCGTTTCCTGCAAAGCCGGTTGATCCACGTCGGGATCGGTGATCACCTGGAATGATGCACTCGAGGCGCCTGAGGAGAGCAGCGCGGAGAAGCCGCTGGAAGCATTGCCCACTGTCACCTGTACGTCGGTGACACCGCTAATCCCAGAGATGATGTCCTCCACCTTTTGGGCTGCCGTGTTGGTGACCTCAAGACTGGTTCCAGCCGGAAGATCTTGCTGAATGCTCATGCTGTTCTGACCAGTGTCACCGAGCAGGTTAGTCTGCAAAAGCGGCGTCATGGCCAGTGTGGCGCCCAAGATGACGCCGCCAGCAATCAGCGTCACCACAGGGTGCTTCTGGGTCTTGGAGAGGATGGGGAGGTAGCCGCGCTGCAGCCAGGAGGAGCGCTCCTTCTCTTCCACGGCGCTCAGCAGAGCCTGACCACTCAAGGGGGTGCCGCCGTCGTCCTTGGAAGTGGAAGTGGCAGCGGAAACGGTAGAAGCAGCTGCAACTGGGGGAGTGGATTTCAGGAACCAGTAAGCCAGCACCGGAACAATGGTCAGCGAGACCAGCAGTGACGCGATCAGGGCAAAAGTGACGGTGAGGGCGAAGGGCCGAAAGAGCTCACCTGCCAGGCTGCCCACAAAGGCGATGGGCAAGAACACGGCCACGGTGGTCAGGGTGGAGGCGGTGATGGCCGCGGCAACCTCGCGAATGGCGGCCAGGATGGCTGTCTTCTTGTCTTCGCCATAACTGAGGTGCCGTTTGATGTTTTCAATAACCACAATGGAGTCATCCACCACCCGGCCAATGGCAATGGTGAGTGCACCCAAGGTCAGGATGTTCAGCGAGTAGCCCGTGGCCCAGAGACCGATGAAGGTCACCAACAAGGACAACGGGATGGAGATGGCGGTGACCAGTGTGGAGCGCACGGACATGAGGAAGATCAAGATGATGATCACGGCGAATCCAAGTCCCAGCAGGCCCTCAACGGTGAGATCGTGGATGGATTTTTCAATGAACGGTGCCTGGTCCAGCACGGTGGTGAACTTGGTGTTGTTGCCCATGGCAGCAGTGAGCTCGGGCAGTAGCTCGTTAACCTGCGCAGAGAGCGAAACCGTGTCAGCCTCGGGCTTCTTGGTGATGGACAAGGCCAGCGTGGCTTCGCCGTTGGTACGGGTGATGGAGGTGGTGGGATCATCGGCCAGCGTCACGGCTGCCACTGAAGCAATGGTGGGGATGGCAGCACCAGTGGCGGCATTGGAACCACCCAGCGGCAGAGCTTTCACGGCATCGAGGGAATCGACGGGACTGCCGGCCTGAATGGAGAGCGTGGTGCCGTCAGTGTTCAAGGAACCCACGGGGACCAAGGTGCCGTTATTTTCCAGCGCCTTGGCAATGTCACCGGGGTTGAGCCCGGAAGCGGCCATTTTGGCGGGGTCAGGCAAGATTTGGATGTGCTGGGAGTTGGCGCCGGTCACATCGGCGCTGCGAACGCCGTCGATCTTCAGGAGCTTGGGAACGGCAATGCGGGCCAGATCCGTGTTCAGTGCAGCCAGGTCCTGATCGGAGGAGACGGCCAGGAACACGATGGGGAAATCGGAGATGCTGCCAGCGATGGGCTGAGGTTGCACACCATCGGGGAGGCGGCCGCTGACGTTGGAGATGGCCCGGTCAATCTGGTTCCGGGCGCGGTCCAAGTTTGTGCCATAGGTGAAGGCGAGGTTGATGGTGGAGAAGCCGCTGCGCGATGTGGAGGTGCTGGATTCCAGGCCTTCAACAGCGTTCAGGGCCGCTTCGAGGGGCTCGCTGACCTGCTTGTCGACCACGGCGGGGGAGGCGCCGGGCATGGCCGAGACCACTGTGATCTGCGGGAACTCAATGCTGGGAATGAGCTCCTGTTTGAGCGAGCCAAGGGTGATGACCCCGAACACTATTGCAAAAATAGTGATCAGGGCGATCAGGGCCCGATTCCCCAACGACATTTTGGCCAAATTGAACATTAAACCACTCCCCATGCGTCATGTCTGTTGGATCCGGGCCCCGATCACGCGAACGTGAAACTGAGCTGGACTCTGGTGTTACTTAAGTTGCAATGAAGCAGCCGTTGCAGCCAGGCTCTTTTCAAACGCTTCCGCGTTGTCGTTGAGCTTGGTGCCGTAGGTGGGCATCATGGTGCGCAGCGAATCCTGCCATTCCAGCTTGAATTTGCGCGGGAAGCAACGCTGCAACAATTCAAGCATGATCGGCACGGCCGTGGAGGCTCCCGGTGAGGCTCCCAACAGGGCTGAGAGTGAGCCGTCAGCTGCCGTGATGACCTCGGTGCCGAACTGCAGCACTCCGCCCTTCTTGGCATCCTTCTTGATGATCTGCACGCGCTGACCTGCGGTGATGAGTTCCCAATCGTTGCCTTCGGCTTCGGGGAAGTACTCATGGAGCGCATCCACCTTGCCGGCACGGGACTTGGTCACCTCGCTGACCAGGTACTTGACCAGATCCAGGTTGTCCTTGCCAACAGCCAGCATCGGGATGATGTTGTTGGCGCGGATGGAACCGGGCAGGTCCATGTAGCTGCCGGTCTTGAGGTACTTGGTGGAGAATCCGCCGTACGGTCCAAACAGCAAGGAGCGCTTGCCACCCACGTAGCGGGTGTCCAGGTGAGGGACGGACATGGGCGGTGCGCCCACCGATGCCTGGCCGTAAACCTTGGCGCTGTGCTTGGCTGCGATCGACTCGTCCGTGCAACGGAAGAACTGACCGGAGACGGGGAAACCGCCAAAGCCCTTGCCCTCGGGGATGCCAGACTTCTGCAGCAGGTGAAGGGCGCCGCCACCTGAACCAATGAAGACAAACTTGGCCTTGACCTTGCCGTACTCACCGGAGGAGGGGTGCTTGAGCGCAACGTCCCAGCCGCCGTCGGAGGTCCGTGAGACATCGGTGACGGTAGTGCCGTAGTTGATTTCGACGCCGTTCGCACCCATGTAGCCCATGAGTTCACGGGTCAGGGCGCCAAAGTCCACATCCGTGCCTTCAGCGGCGCGGGTAGCGGAAACCTGATCCTGCGGGTTGCGTCCCTTCATGACCAGAGGGGCCCACTTGGCAATCTGCGCAGGGTCCTCGGAGTACTCCATGGAGGCAAAGACCGGGTTCTGCTTTAGCGCTTCGTGCCGGGTCTTGAGGAATTTCCGGTGCGCCTCGCCAATGACAAAGCTCATGTGGGGGACGGTGTTGATGAAGCCCTTGGGGGATCCAATCAGCGATTCGTCCACCAGATGCGACCAGAACTGGCGCGAGAGCTGGAACTGCTCGTTGATGTGAATGGCCTTGGCCGGGTTCACACTACCGTCTTTGGCAGCTGGCGAGTAGTTCAGCTCACAGAGCGCGGAGTGGCCGGTACCGGCGTTGTTCCACGGGCTTGAGGATTCCAATCCTGGCGTATCGAGCTGTTCAAACAGCACAATCTTCCAGTTTGGTTCGAGTTGCTTGAGCATGGTGCCCAGCGTGGCGCTCATGATGCCGCCTCCGATGAGGACGACGTCAGCGTCTTTGGTGTTCGAAATGAAGGTCACAGTCAACTCCGGTAGAGGCTCTTCCTAGCGCTAGAAGCGTATCGCGGCACGTGCTGGATGTATAAATCAGGTGTCGGCGACCACTTCTGTGTTTCAGTGGTGAGCGGCTGTTGCGCCGCCGTTTCACCGCCGGACAGCCGCGCCGATCAGCCTGCCGCGGGCGGCGTCAGCTTCACATAATTGAAGACCTCGTTGAGTACGGGGCTCAGCGGATAAGAGACCACCCGGTCCGAGAGTGCGATCGCGGAGATCGGGAAAGCTATGGGAACGGCAGGAACTGTGGCGGCGATTTGCTTGCTGATGGATTCGTAAGCGGCAACCCGGTCCGGGCCGTTGGGCATGCTGCGCGCCCTGGTGATCTTGGAAACGAGTTGTGGATCCACCATGCCCAGCTCAGCACCGGGGGAGCCGAAAATGGGGCCCACAAAGTTATCCGGGTCGGCATAGCTGCCGTTCCAACCCATGAGGCTCAGCGCATGTTTGCCGTCATCGGTGACAGCTGCCAGGTAGCCTTCGTTCCACGGAATCGGCACGGGCTTGATGTTGAACCCCACCTTGGTGAGCTCTGCGGCAATTTGGGCGTAGACCTTTTCCGGCGTGGGAAGGTAGGTGCGCGCAACATTGGTGGGGTAGTAGAACGGCAGCTCTTCTCCCTTGTAGCTGGATTCCGCCAGAAGTGTCTTCGCCTTCTGGGGATCATAGGCAATCCCGGCCACAGCGTTGTTGAAGCCGCTGAGCTTGGGCGGGATGAACTGGGCTGTGGTGGCGGTTCCTGCGATGAAGAAATTGTTGACAAGTGTTGACTTGTCGATCGCTGCGGCGAGGGCTTCGCGCACCTTCAAATCTGCTAGCGCTGGGATCTTTTGGTTGATGCCCAAGTACATGACGGAGAACGGATCGCGCTGCAGCACCTGCTTGCCGCTCTTGATGAGCTTGTCCAAGTTGTCCGGGGTGACGGGGTCATAGCCGTCAATGGAGCCGTCTTCCAGGGCAGCGAGCCGGGTGGCGGACTGTTCAAAGGTCTTGAATTCTAAAGTGGTGATCTGCCCTTTTTCGCCCCAGTAGTCCTTGTTGGCCTGCATGGTCACCGAGCCGGCAGATGCTGAGTCAAAGGTGAAGGGACCGGTGCCCACGGGATGCAGCCCGTAGCGGGAGACCTTGTTGCTGGCCCAGGTCTGATCCAGCACGTTGGCGGTGTTGCTTTTCAATGCGGTGGGGGAGGAGATCGCGAAGGCTGGGAGCGTCAGTGCGGGGAGGAACCCGGTGAGCCTGGTCTTCAAGGCAAGGGTCACCTCCAAGGGGCCATCAACGGTACAGCCTTCGTACAGGGAGTTTTTGGGATCGTCATTGAAGGCCCGGAAGACCTGCTTGAATACCGTGACGGATCCATCTCCGCGGGTAGCGACGGGCATGGAGTACCAGCGGTCAAAGTTGGTGCACACTGCGGCGGCGTCGAACGGGGTGCCGTCATGGAAGGCAACGTCCTTGCGGAGTTTAAACGTGTAGCTCAGTCCGTCATCGTCTGTGGCCCATTCGGTGGCCAGGCTCGGCGCCGGGTCTCCCGTGACGGGGTTGATGGTCAGCAATCCCTCCATGACCTGCCGCGTCACCCGGTACGATTCCGTATCTGAAACCAGCGCCGGATCGAATCCCAGCGGGTCCGATCCCGTGCCGAAGGTGAAGACGGCGGGCTTGGCCGCCATGGTTTGGGCCGCCGAGGTACTTGGCGTCTCCGGGGTAGGGGAGGTGCAGGCTGTGGCGCTCAGAAGAACGACGGCGGACAGTGCCACCGCTCGCTGGATCACCTTGCGCAGTACTCTGGCAGGGCTTGGCACGTTTGGGTCTCCTTGCAGCACGGACTGTCCATCAGCCACTCATCATAGTGGGACATTCTGGGGACAGCCGTGGGGGCTGTGCCGCGGTGAATGAAAGTGTGGTTAAAAGTACTCCGACAAACCTGTAGTATGGTTCATGCTTCAATGCACCTGCGCGAGTGGTGGAATTGGTAGACACGCAGGTTTTAGGTACCTGTGCCTTCGGGCGTAGGGGTTCAAGTCCCCTCTTGCGCACAAAATTTAAAGGCCCTGTTCTGTTGAACAGGGCCTTTTGTTTTGCCCGCTGAGGAGGCGGAGCCAGCTTGCGCCTTCCAGAGTCAAGACTGCGGCCGGGCCCGCGCGTCCCGCGAGCATGAGGGCCGTTAGGCGGCGTCGAGCTTCAAATCACGGCGCAGCTTGGCCACGTGGCCTGTGGCCCGGACGTTGTACTGAGCCAAGGAAACAGTGCCAGCCTCATCGATCACGATGGTTGAGCGGATCAATCCCTCATAGGTCTTTCCGTAGTTCTTCTTTTCTCCCCACGCTGCGTAGCTGAGCGCAATGGCATGATCGGCGTCGCTGAGCAGCGGGTAGGTCAGTGCGTCGCGGGCAACAAACTTTTCCAGCTTGGCCACCGGATCAGGTGAAATGCCCACAACCTCATAGCCTGCTGCCTGCAGGGACGCCAGGCTGTCACGGAAATCGCAGGCCTGCTTGGTACAACCGGGGGTCATGGCTGCCGGGTAAAAGAAGACGATCACGTTCTTGCCAGCAAAGTCGCTCAGCGAGGTGGTGCCACCGTCCGCATTGGGCAGGCTGAAGGCGGGGGCCAGTTCGCCGGGGACTAGACGCTCGGTCATGAAATACTCCTGATTCACCCCATGCAACGCCGGTGGGCGGGAGTGGGGAAGAAAAATGTGGACACTCATTCCAGCCTAGGCCACTGCGGGCGACAGTAACGAAACGCCGGGTGGCCGCCGGATCTGGGTGAGGTCTCGCGGGCTCGCAGGCTAGCGGGCTCGTGGATTCGGGGTAGAAGTTACCATTCGCGGCCTGTCCGGACACGTTCCTCGTGTCCGGGGGTAGTTATTACCTTTCGCGCACGGCCAGCCGTGCGCGAAAGGTAATAACTACCCCCGGACCTCGCGTGAGTCCCGCAAACCGGCCCGCGAACCCCCGAAAGTGGCTTGGGGGACAGCAACGGGGCAACAAAAAAACCGCTCCATCACCAGTTGTTACTAGTGATGAAGCGGTTACCCTTTTGTGCACCCCTCCGGACTTGAACCGGAAACCCATTGATTAAGAGTCAATTGCTCTGCCAATTGAGCTAGAGGTGCATCTTTTGTAGCAGTAAAAAACTGTTCCAACACCAGTTGTTACCGGTGTTGGAACAGTCCTACTCTGTGCACCCCTCCGGACTTGAACCGGAAACCCATTGATTAAGAGTCAATTGCTCTGCCAATTGAGCTAGAGGTGCATCTTCGTTACTGTAGCCCGCCACAGTTTGTGTCCGTGGTGTTCTTTGCAACGACATGAAACTATACGGCTTTTTTGGGCAGGTGTGAAATCGAGAAACGCCATTTTGGCCTGTTTGCGGCAGGGATCACATTTGCCGCAGCCGGAAACCGCGTCATCTCGCGGAATCCGGCAGCGTGGGACATTTGAAATATGTTCTGGAACGGGCCGGAAAATGATCCGCTCTCAGCCTGGGGCGTAGACCGCGAAGGGGCTCCGCTAGCCGTTTGTTGAGCCATCGCGAGGCGCGCGGTGGGCGGAACGGTGAGGGATGGGTGCTGTGTAGGGTGAAATGTGCCCCGCGATAACCCGCGACGAGCCCCGCGATAAACCTGCCGTGAAGCGGACTTACCCGGCCAGCCTGTGGTCTACTTCACATTTCAGTCATAGACTGACGCACATGAGCGTCGAGACGAATTCGGTTGAACCGAAAGAACCTGTTGACCTGAAGGACACTGTTGTCCGAACTGCGGACGGCAAGCCCGACATCAAACCGCGCAGCCGCGTTGTCACCGACGGCATTCACGCCGCACCTGCCCGTGGAATGTTCCGAGCCGTAGGTATGGGGGATGACGATTTCAGGAAACCGCAAATTGGTGTGGCCAGCTCGTGGAATGAAATCACCCCCTGCAACCTTTCCCTGAATCGTCTTGCCCAGGGCGCCAAGGAAGGCGTGTTCGCGGCCGACGGTTTCCCCATGCAGTTCGGCACCATCTCAGTCTCCGACGGCATTTCCATGGGCCATGAGGGAATGCACTTCTCGCTAGTCTCCCGTGAAGTCATTGCCGATTCCGTGGAAACCGTCATGATGGCAGAACGGCTCGACGGTTCCGTCCTGCTTGCTGGTTGCGATAAATCCCTGCCCGGCATGCTCATGGCAGCCGCCCGGCTGAACCTGGCCAGCGTTTTCCTCTATGCCGGGTCCATCATGCCCGGCTTCGCGAAAATGGAAGACGGCACGGAGAAGGAAGTTACCCTGATTGACGCCTTCGAAGCAGTGGGTGCCTGTGCTGCCGGCACCATGAGCATGAAGGATCTGGACACCATTGAACGTGCCATCTGCCCCGGCGAAGGTGCCTGCGGCGGCATGTACACGGCCAACACCATGGCGTGCACCGGCGAGGCGCTGGGCATGTCGCTGCCCGGATCGGCCGCCCCACCCAGCGCCGACCGCCGTCGTGACATGTACGCCCGCAAATCCGGTGAAGCCGTGGTTCACCTCCTGGAGCAGGGCATCAGGGCCCGCGACATCATGACCAAGAAGGCCTTCGAGAATGCCATTGCCGTCACGATGGCCTTCGGCGGCTCCACCAATGCGGTCCTGCACCTTTTGGCGATCGCGCGCGAAGCCAACGTTGATTTGACCCTTTCCGACTTCAATCGCATTGGCGATAAGGTCCCGCACCTAGGCGATCTGAAGCCCTTTGGCCGCTACGTGATGTTCGACGTCGATAAGATCGGCGGAGTGCCCGTCATCATGAAGGCACTGCTCGACGCCGGACTTATCCATGGGGATTGCCTCACCGTCACCGGGAAAACGGTGGCCGAGAACTTGGCTGAGATTAACCCGCCGGATCCGGACGGCAAGGTGCTGCGAGCCATGAACAATCCCATTCACAAGACCGGTGGCATCACCATTTTGCATGGTTCCATGGCGCCGGATGGGGCCGTTGTGAAGAGTGCCGGCTTCGATCTGGATGTTTTCGAGGGCGCTGCCCGGGTGTTTGAGCGTGAGCAAGGGGCGCTGGAGGCGCTGGATCGCGGCGAAATTCATGCTGGCGACGTGGTGGTGATCCGTTATGAGGGCCCCAAGGGTGGGCCGGGCATGCGTGAAATGCTCGCCATTACCGGCGCCATCAAGGGTGCGGGTCTGGGCAAGGACGTTTTGCTGCTGACGGACGGGCGCTTCTCTGGCGGGACTACCGGGCTGTGTATTGGCCACGTTGCACCTGAAGCGGTCGACGGCGGTCCCATCGCCTTTGTGCGTGACGGGGACAAGATCCGTGTTGATATAGCCGCGCGAACCTTCGATTTGCTGGTGGATCCGGCCGAGCTCGAATCGCGGAAGCTAGGCTGGGAACCATTGCCGGCCAAGTTCACCACGGGTGTTCTGGCCAAGTATGCAAAGCTAGTCAATAGCGCGTCCACGGGCGCTTACTGCAACTAGTTCCGGTCTCTGGCTAGGGTCTCTGCAGCCCCGGAATCTCAGCGATGAGCGACGCCATGACCACAGAGTGGACATGGCGTCCACATAATGAGATGCCGGTGGGGCGCGTTTGACACTCAAGAGCGTAAAACGGGAGACTAAACACATGCAACGAGAGCTCTTAGCCGTCATTAGCTAGCGCGTGACGCGCAATGACCCCACCCATGGTTATTGGCTTGTGGTTTTCTTTAGATGAGAGAACATCACAACACGTGCAAACCCCTCGATGAACGCCTTATGGGCAAGAGGGGTTTTTTTGTTTCCACCACCAGCGGCAACTTGTAATACTGCGTGATCCACCCTGCACCAAACGCAGCTACAGAAGAATTACCCAAGCAAGAGTTCCCCAAAGGAAGAACCGATGAGCAAAGGAACGCCCGCCAGCCCAGCGCTGATGGCAGCCAAGTCCCCCGGGCACGGTGCGCAAGCGAGCACCACCTCCGGTGCGGTCAGCACCGTAAGCCCGGCATCCGCCGTCGTGGGTCCCAACAATGTTGTGGCACCCATCCAAATGACCGGCTCCGAGGCGCTTGTCCGCTCCCTTGAAGAGTTGGGTGTCAAGGACATCTTCGGCCTGCCCGGTGGTGCCATTCTTCCCACGTATGACCCGCTGATGGCTTCAGATCTGAACCACATTTTGGTGCGCCACGAACAGGGTGCCGGCCACGCTGCGCAGGGCTACGCCATGGTCACCGGAGACGTTGGCGTTTGCATCGCCACCTCAGGTCCCGGCGCAACCAACCTGGTCACCGCCATCATGGATGCGCACATGGACTCGGTTCCGCTGGTGGCCATTACCGGTCAGGTATCCAGCGCCGTAATCGGCACCGACGCCTTCCAAGAGGCCGACATTGTTGGTATCACCATGCCGATCACCAAGCACTCGTACCTGGTGACGGACCCCAATGACATTCCCCGCGTGCTGGCCGAGGCATTCCACCTCGCCTCCACCGGACGCCCCGGCCCCGTGCTGGTGGACTTTGCCAAGGACGCCCAGCAGGCGCAGATGACGTTCTCCTGGCCGCCGGTCATTGATCTGCCCGGCTACCGCCCAGTGTTCCGCGGTCACTCGAAGCAGTTGCGTGAAGCAGCTCGATTGATTCGTGAAGCCAAGAAGCCCGTGCTGTACGTGGGTGGCGGCGTTATCAAGGCCAACGCATCCGAGGAACTGCTGGCACTGGCCGAATTGACCGGTGCCCCCGTGGTCACAACGCTGATGGCCCGCGGCGCTTTCCCTGATTCGCACACTCAGCATGTGGGCATGCCCGGCATGCACGGTACGGTCTCCGCAGTAACCGCCCTGCAGCAGTCCGATCTGCTCATCACCTTGGGGGCACGCTTTGACGATCGTGTCACCGGCGTCCTGAGCAGCTTCGCCCCGCACGCCAAGGTCATCCACGCGGATATTGACCCGGCGGAAATTTCCAAAAACCGCACGGCTGATGTGCCGATTGTTGGATCGCTGAAGGAAATCATTCCGGACCTGTCCGTGGCCGTGAAGGCTGAATTTGAGAGCAACGGCACCCCCGACTTGGGCGATTGGTGGGCGTTCCTGGGTAACCTGCGTGACACCTACCCGCTGGGCTGGACCGAACCCGAAGACGGGCTGATGTCCCCGCAGCGTGTCATCTCACGCATTGGTGAGCTGACAGGTCCTGAAGGCGTCTACGTTGCCGGAGTTGGCCAGCACCAGATGTGGGCTGCACAGTTCATCAAGTATGAGCGTCCCCGTTCCTGGCTCAACTCCGGTGGTGCCGGAACCATGGGCTACTCGGTTCCCGCAGCCATGGGTGCCAAGGTGGGTAGTCCGGACCGCGTGGTCTGGGCCATCGATGGCGACGGCTGTTTCCAGATGACCAACCAGGAATTGGCTACGTGCCGCATCAACAACATTCCCATCAAGGTTGCCATCATCAACAACTCCTCTTTGGGCATGGTGCGCCAGTGGCAGACGCTGTTCTACAACAGCCGCTACTCCAACACCGATCTGAATACCGGCCATGACACCATTCGCGTTCCTGACTTTGTGAAGCTGGCAGACGCCTACGGTTGCGCCGGTCTGCGTTGCGAACGAGTCGAGGACATTGACGCAACCATTGAGGCTGCCTTGGCCATCAACGACCGCCCGGTCATCATCGACTTCGTGGTCAGCCCCGATTCCATGGTGTGGCCGATGGTGCCCTCAGGCGTCAGCAATGACCAGATTCAAGTAGCCCGGAACATGACCCCGGTGTGGGACGAGGAGGACTAGAAATGACTCGACATACTCTTTCCGTACTGGTTGAAGATAAGCCTGGCGTATTGACCCGTGTGGCCAGCATGTTTGCCCGCCGCGCCTTCAATATCAACTCACTTGCCGTTGGCCCTACAGAGATTGACGGGATTTCCCGCATGACTGTGGTGGTTGACGCAGACGGGGACTTGATTGAACAAGTCACCAAACAGCTGAACAAACTAGTCAACGTCATCAAGATCGTTGAACTGGTTGCAGAGAATTCCGTGCAGCGGGACCACATCCTGGTCAAGGTGCGTGCGGATGCCGCTACGAGACTGCAGGTAACCCAAGCCGCAGATCTCTTCCGGGCTTCCGTGGTTGATGTGTCCACAGACTCACTGACCATTGAAGCCACCGGCTACGCTGACAAGCTAGCAGCCTTGCTCAACGTCTTGGAGCCCTTTGGAATCCGGGAAATTGTGCAATCTGGCACCTTGGCCATTGGGCGGGGAACCCGTTCCATGAGCGACCGGGCGCTGCGCGCTTCCTAGCGCACGGCCCACCAGGACCGGCAGTTCCGCAAAGCTCCCCTCATAAGGGAGTGGGCCAGGTCCAAAAAAGTCTTTTCAATGAAGTAACACACCATTTATTCAAGGAGTTCCACAGTGACTGACATGTTCTATGACGACGACGCAGACCTGTCCATCATCCAGGGTCGCAAGGTCGCCATCATTGGTTACGGCAGCCAGGGCCACGCCCACGCACTGAACCTGCGCGATTCCGGCGTTGACGTTCGCGTTGGCCTCAAGGCAGGCTCCAAGTCCATTGCCAAGGCAGAGGCAGAGGGCCTGCGCGTCCTCAGCGTTGCAGAGGCAACCGCCGAAGCCGATGTCATCATGATCCTGACCCCGGACCAGGTTCAGCGTTTCGTGTACGCCGAGGACATTGCTCCGAACCTGAAGGCCGGCGACGCCCTGTTCTTCGGCCACGGCTTCAACATCCGCTTCGGCTACATCACGCCCCCGGCTGATGTTGATGTGGCTCTGGTTGCTCCGAAGGCTCCGGGTCACACCGTACGCCGCGAATTCGAAGCCGGCCGTGGCATCCCCGACCTGATCGCTGTTGAGCAGGACTTCACCGGTGGCGCCAAGGCTCTGGCCCTCTCCTACGCCAAGGGCATCGGCGGAACCCGCGCCGGCGTCATCGAGACCACCTTCACCGAAGAGACCGAAACCGATCTGTTCGGCGAGCAGGCAGTTCTCTGCGGCGGTACCTCACAGCTGGTTCAGTACGGCTTTGAAGTTCTCACCGAAGCTGGCTACAAGCCGGAAATCGCCTACTTCGAGGTGCTTCACGAGCTCAAGCTCATCGTTGACCTCATGTGGGAAGGTGGCATTGCCAAGCAGCGCTGGAGCGTTTCTGACACCGCAGAGTACGGCGACTACGTCTCCGGCCCGCGCGTCATCACCCCCGAGGTGAAGGAAAACATGAAGGCTGTTCTGGCTGACATCCAGAGCGGTGCTTTCGCCACTCGCTTCATCGAGGACCAGGACAACGGTGGCGTTGAATTCAAGGCGCTGCGTAAGAAGGGCGAAGAGCACCCGATCGAGGCCACCGGCCGCGAACTCCGCGGTCTGTTCTCCTGGGTCAGCAACAGCGACGACTACACCGAAGGCTCCGTAGCCCGCTAATCCCCACGCCCTCCCCAATTGCAGGTCGCGAGCGACCCGCAATTAGGGCCCCTCGGGCGCGTGGGCCCAGAACTTTTGGGTAGCTCTCAAATTGACGACGGCGCCTGCCGGACCCGCGTGGGTGCGGGAGGCGCCGTCGTCCATTAAGAGTGGCGCTAGATGAACAAAAGTGGCATAGATCATGTGATTTATGTCGCTTACGTCGCGCTTCCTGCTATTTGTTACGGCACCGAAGCCGGCCTCCCATAAACTGGAGTGCGGCTTTTGTCGTTGGAATATCAACACAAGATCCATCACCAAAATCCCCACAAGAACACTAATTGAGAGCTAAAGAGGTCACCGGTGACAGCCACCAAGCCAGTAGTACTCCTCGCTGAGGAACTTTCGCCCGCCACGATCGAGGCCTTGGGTCCCGATTTTGAGATCCGTCACACCGATGGCGCGGATCGTTCCCAGCTGCTTTCCGCCATTGTTGACGTCGATGCGATCCTGGTTCGCTCCGCAACGCTCGTGGATGCCGAGGCCATCGCCGCGGCTAAGAACTTGAAGGTCATCGCTCGTGCCGGTGTGGGGCTGGACAACGTTGACATCAAGGCCGCAACGCAGGCGGGTGTCATGGTGGTTAACGCCCCGACGTCTAACATTGTCTCCGCAGCCGAGCTGACCATCGGCCACATTCTTTCCCTGGCCCGCCACATCCCGGCTGCCAGCACCGCCCTGAAGAACGGCGAGTGGAAGCGCTCCAAGTACACCGGCACCGAACTGCTGGAAAAGAAGCTGGGCATCATCGGCCTGGGCCGCATCGGCGCCCTGATCACTGAGCGTGCCAAGGCCTTCGGCATGGAGATCGTGGCTTACGATCCCTACGTCACCAGCGCCCGCGCCGCCAGCCTCGGTGTGCAACTGCTCTCGCTCGATGAGTTGTTGGAGCAGTCCGACTTCATCACGATTCACATGCCGCGCACACCCGAAACCCTGGGCATGATCAGCACCGAAGCGTTCAAGAAGATGAAGAAGTCCGCCTACGTCATCAACGTGGCCCGCGGCGGTCTCATTGACGAAGCAGCCTTGAACATTGCGCTGCGCGAAGGCGACATTGCCGGCGCCGGCATCGACGTGTTCGTCAAGGAGCCGGCCACCGACGTCGACTTCCTGGAACTGGACAACGTCATCGCCACCCCGCACCTGGGTGCCTCCACCGAGGAAGCTCAGGAAAAGGCCGGTGTCTCGGTCGCCAAGTCCGTGCGCCTGGCACTTGCCGGCGAGCTGGTTCCGGATGCCGTGAACGTTGCCGGTGGCGTCATTGCCGCCGAAGTTCGCCCGGGCATCCCCCTGATCGAGAAGCTGGGCCGCATCTTCACGGCGCTGACCCATGCTTCGGTGACCCAGATCGACGTCGAAATTGCCGGTGAAATTGCCGCCCTTGACGTCAAGGCACTGGAACTCTCTGCTCTGAAGGGCGTCTTCAAGGACGTCGTCTCCGAGCAGGTCTCCTACGTCAACGCACCGATTCTGGCCGAGCAGCGCGGCATCAAGACCAACTTGATCACCACGCTCGAATCAGCTGACTACCGCAACGTGCTGACCATCCGCGGAGCCTTGTCCGACGATTCACAGATCTCCGTATCGGGTACCCTGACCGGCCCGAAGCAGATCCAGAAGATCGTCGCCGTCAACGGCTACGAACTGGAAATCCCCATGAGTGATCACCTCCTGGTGATCTCCTACGCAGACCGTCCCGGCGTGGTCGGCACACTGGGCCGCCTCCTCGGCGAGAACGGTGTTAACATCGCCGGCATGCAGGTTGCCCGTCACAGCGAAGGCGGCCAGGCCCTGGCCCTCATCACGGTTGACAGCTCCGTGCCGCAGGCATTGCTGGATTCCATCCGGACAGAAATCGGCGCCACCATGGCCCGCGAGGTCGATCTGGAAGACTAAACCGGCCACACCTACGACGGTGGGTGAGCCCATCCGTTCTTGTAGCGGGCGACGGCGGCCGGGTTCCCGGAGCGGGGATGGATTTTCAAGGTCGCTCAGCGACCGAGGAAATCTTACTGCCCGCGAGGGAATCCGGCCGCCGTCGTGCGTTAACGGCCGTTGCGTGGGATGCAAGGGTCACGAATCGGAGTTTCGACGGGTTCACGGTAAATTTGGTGGGTGACATCTACTGAATCGGCCAAGACGCCTTACTACCTGACCACCGCCATCACATACCCGAACGGTGTTCCGCACATCGGGCACGCCTACGAGTACATCGCCACAGACGCCATGGCCCGCTTCAAGCGGCTGGATGGCTACGATGTGATGTTCTTGACGGGGACCGATGAGCACGGCATGAAAATTGCCCAAGCCGCCGAAGCCGCTGGTGTCACGCCCAAGGAACTCGTTGACCGTAACGCGGCCATTTACAAGGAAGCACACGCCGCCCTTGGCATCAGCTACGACCGCTTCATCCGCACCACGGACGCCGATCATTACGCTGCCTCGCAGGCCATCTGGAAGAAGATGGAAGACGCCGGGGATATCTACCTGGGCAAGTACGAGGGCTGGTACTCCGTC